>UQWQ01000040.1 GCA_900544755.1 uncultured Collinsella sp.
GGTGTCCGCGCAGCGTCGGCCAGTTACGGCGTTTGGTAAAACGCCGTAACCCTAAGACTCGATATAGTCTTTGAGCTTGCTGCTGCGGCTCGGGTGACGAAGCTTGGCCAGGGTCTTGGACTCGATCTGGCGGATACGCTCGCGCGTGACACCAAACTCGCGACCGACCTCCTCGAGCGTGCGGGGATGCCCGTCGACAAGGCCAAAGCGCAGCTCGATAACCTTGCGCTCACGATCGGCAAGCGAGTCGAGCACCTGGGTGAGCTGCTCCTGCAGCATGGAGAAGCTGGCGGCATCGGGCGGAACGATAGCCTGGGAGTCCTCGATGAAGTCGCCCAGCTGGGAATCCTCTTCCTCGCCGATGGGGGTCTCGAGCGACACGGGCTCCTGCGAAATCTTCTGGATCTCGCGGACGCGGTCGGCGCTCATGTCCATCTCGGCACCGATCTCCTCAGGGGTCGGGTCGCGACCCAGATCCTGGAGAAGCTGGCGCTGCACGCGGACGAGCTTGTTGATAGTCTCGACCATATGCACGGGAATACGGATGGTACGGGCCTGGTCGGCGATAGCGCGCGTAATGGCCTGACGGATCCACCACGTGGCGTACGTGGAGAACTTGAAGCCCTTCTGGTAGTCGAACTTCTCGACGGCGCGAATCAGACCGAGGTTGCCCTCCTGGATCAGGTCAAGGAACAGCATGCCGCGGCCGACATAGCGCTTGGCGATGGAGACGACCAGACGCAGGTTTGCGCTGATGAGTGCCTGCTTAGCTTCGAGGCCGACGTTCTCAATGCGCGTAAGACGACGCATCTCGGCACGCGTGAGCTCGAGCTCACCGGCATCGGCGGCCTCGAGCTTCTCGGTGGCCTCAAGACCGGCCTCGATCTTCATGGCCAGATCGACCTCTTCGGAGGCGGTCAGCAGGTCGACCTTGCCGATCTCTTTGAGGTACATACGAACCGGATCGCCGGTCAGCATCACCGTGGAGGCATCGATGCCACGCACGCGGGAGCGTGAACGGGACGTGCGCACGGTGCGCTTCTTCTTGCTCTTGGAAGAACCCATCTCGGCATCGGCCTGACGGGCCATCTTGAGCTCGTGATCGTCGAGCGAGCCGGAATCGTGCTCGTCGTCGTCATCGAAATCGTCGGTATCGGTATCGTTATCGTCATCGTCGACGTCCATGGGGGCGTCGTCGTTACCGCTCGCGGAGATAATCTGGATGCCGCTGTTGCGCAGCGCGGAATACACCGCGGTGAGCTGCTCGTCAGAAACATCGATATCCTTCAGGGCGACCTGAATCTCGTCCTCGGTTACCGAAGTCCTGTTTGAGCCGTTGCCCATGAGCTTTGCAACGTAGGATTCCAGCCCAGTACCCGTGCTCTCAGTCTTTTTTGGCACAGATTCTCCCTTCATAGTCCACAGGACTCATTACTTTAGCACACACATTGACGTCTATACCCAAAAAGAGGACTGGATATAGGCGAGAATACGCTGCTTGACCACAACATCTAGGCCTGTTCGGTGCCCGCGGTCTCCAGACCGATCAAACGGAACGGGTCCGCCACGCCGCCGATAGACTTTTGCAGCTCGCGTTGACGCTGCGAATCCTGCGCGGCCTGCACGGTCAGCGCGCGACGGGCCTCATCATCGAGCGAACGGTCCTGGCGCAGCTTGGCCTGTGCGGCACGCATGCGGCGCTTGATGGTGTAGAGCTCGAGCGTATCAAGCATAAACACGATGTTCGTCTCGGTGGGGTGCTTGCTCGTCGCCGAGATGCGCCCGGCACTCACAAGCGTTGCCGCCTCGGGACACACCGAGCGCGCCGCATCCATGCAGGCTGCAGGATCGGTTCCCGGCGGCGTTGCCAGAACGGCCCATGCGATGGACTCGTGACGTGGGTCAACCCACTCGATAGAGCAGATGCGGTCGGCATACGTGCGGAACAGGTCGGGGTAGCTCGTGAGCATCGTCAACAGCTCGCGCTCCCCTGCCAAGGACTTGCGCTCAAGATCAGTAAGAACCATCGGCGCCGCCGCAGCCGGAGCGCCCAAACCATCAGTCACAGGCACAGCACCCATACCATCAGGCACATCGATCGGCGGCAGGTCGTCGACGACCTCCACGGGCGCGGCACCGTAGGCATCGAGCGGGACGTAGTCATACGGCTCTTCTTCGACCGGCGCGGACACCGGCGGCGTCGCGCCCGATGCCCAAGCACCGCGAGATGCCCCCTGCGAACCAGACGTCCGACCGCCCGCGCTACCAGAGCGCTCGGCTTGCGCCCGCTGGCGTTCATAGTTCTGCTTACAACGTCGTTCCGCATCTTCGCGCTTGGCGACATCGCGAAACACGCGACCCGAACTCGCGCGAACCGTCTCCAGATCCAAACCCAGCAGATCGGCAATCTGGATAAAGTATGTGTCGATCATATAGCTATCGCGCAGCGGATAGATAAGCGTCAGCGCATCTTCCAGCGCCTTGGCACGACCGCCCGGCGTGGTGATGTCACTCGACTCCTGCAGCGAACGGTAGACAAAGTCCATGAGCGGCTCGGCAGCGTCGATGCGCGCCTGAAGCTCCTGTCCACCATGCGCTGTGATGAACTCCATGGGGTCGTTGCCGTCGGGCAGCACCACGCAGCGCAGGTCCATCGAATCCTGCTCGATAAATTGAATCGCGCGACGGGCGGCCTTCTGGCCCGCGGCATCGCCATCGAACATATACACGATACGCTTGGCAAAGCGGGTGAGCGTCTTGACGTGATGCTCCGTGAGCGCGGTGCCCAGCGTGGCGACAACGTTTTTGATCCCCGCCTCCCAGCAGGCGATACAATCGGTATAGCCCTCCACCACGATGGCCGTATCCTGCGCGACGATAAACTCCTTGGCCCAGTTAAAGCCATAGAGGTTTCGCTTTTTATGGAACACGCTCGTCTCGGCGGTGTTAAGGTACTTGGGTTGGCCGTCACCCATGATGCGCCCGCCAAAGGCAATGTTGTGACCCTGCTCGTCAAAGATGGGAAACATCACGCGGTCGTAGAAGCGGTCGGCAAGCTGCCCGCGCCCGCGGCTCACGGCAACGTTGGCGTCGATCATCTCCTGCGGGGTAAAACCCGCCTGGGACAGGTGCGACACCAGCGCGTTGCGGCCCGGTGCAAAGCCCAGGCAGTAGCGGCGGCAGACGTCGCCACCCATACCACGGCTGGCAAAGTACTCGCGTGGACGGCCGTCCTTACCGCGCATAAGCATGGTGTGGTAGAACTGGGCGGTCTCGGCACACAGATCGTAGATGCGGGCACGCTTGGTACCGCGCTCGCGACGATCTCCGGTGTCATGCAGCTCAATACCCGCACGATCGGCCAAATAGCGGATTGACTCGGGAAAGCTCAGGTTCTCGCGCTTCATGATATAGGTGAAGACGTCGCCGCCTTCGCCGCAGCCAAAGCAGTGCCAGACCTGCGTAGCGGGGATAATGTGGAAAGAAGGCGTCTTTTCGCCATGGAAGGGGCAGCAACCCCAAAACTCATGGCCGCGGGGCTTGAGCTCAACCGTTTCCTGCACGATGGCAACTAAGTCGGACGCAGCGCGTACCTGGTCTTTTTCCTCATCGCTAATCACGGATACTCACCCCCTGCTCGCCCAAGTTGTGACGAATATCCTCGATATTACCCTCGACGGTCGAGATCAACTCATCCAGCGATTCGAACACACGCGACGGACGCAGCCAGCGCGTAAACGCCAGCGAAACGGAAGCACCGTACAGGTCGCCCGTATAACCAATTAAATTAGCCTCAAGATGCGCAGATGCCGCATCGTCGGCATACGTCGGCGGCAGTCCGACGTTAACGGCAGCGGGCCACACGATGTCGTTTACCAGCACCAGGCCCTCATACACGCCATCGGCAGGCACCTGAATGCCGTCGGGAACCTGTAGGTTTGCCGTGGGAAAGCCCATGCCAGAGCCCTCGTGACGGCCGCGAATAACACCGCCACGCACCATATACGGGCGGCCAAGTAACCCAGCAGCAAGCCCCACATGGCCCTGTCCCAGCTCGTGACGAATGCGGGTGGCGCAAATGGCCTCACCGCCCTCGCAAAGCAAGTCGTGCCCGTATACGTCAACGCCGCGCTCGGCACCCCAGGCGCGCATCTCGGCAACACCAGAAGCACCGCCGCGACCCAGCCTAAAGTCGCTGCCAACGCGAATCGAGCGAATGTCGACCACGCGTGACAACAGTGCGAGAAAACCGACATGGTCGAGCGCCGCAACCTCAGGCGTAAAGGGAACGGCCACCACCGAATCGACCCCGGTTTGAGCCAGGGCATGCAGACGGTCGGCCGTCGTCATCAATTTTTGAGCGGGCGAAGGGCTCACCACGACGTCCGGGTCGGGATCGAAGGTAACCACGACCGCCTTACAGCCATGGGCACGGGCATCACAGACAAGCGCTTCGATGAGTTCCTGGTGTCCACGGTGCACACCATCGAAAACGCCGATGGCGATGGAGGCAGCACCCAAGTGCTCGCACTCATCAAATGCATCGGCAGCAACGATGCGAGCCTCGTCCGACTCGCCCGCGAAAAAGATACGCGCGAGCTCGCGAGCGGACAACATCATCGAACACCGCCGATTGCCTGCGGAAACACGTGCTCCATGACAAAGCGGCCACTCTCAATGCGGGCGAGCGCCTTGAGTCCCCCATCGAGCACCAACGCAAACGGCGCCTTCGAGGCATCGAAATCCGCAAGCGCACGCTCAACGGGAATGCGTCGGCCGCAGAGCAGGTCATCGGCAAGATTGCCAGGCAAGTCAACACGCGTGGCGCCCAGGGCCGCAATGGGATCCAGAGCAAAGCCAGCCGCGGACTCGGGAGAAAGCTCCTCGACCGCATGACAAGCGCCAATGGAAACAACACCGGAGGCCGTGCGGCGCAACGCGGAAATGTGCGCGGCGCTCTCACAGGCGCGGCCCAAGTCTCGAGCGAGCGCACGGATATAGGTGCCCTTGCTCACCGAGAACGCCACGGTCCACACACACGTATCACCTTCGCCGCCCACGGCGATCAGGTCGGCGGCATAGACCTCGACAGGGCGCGGAGGTAGGTCCACCGCATTGCCCTCGCGAGCAGACTTGTAGGCGCGAACGCCATTGACCGAGATAGCCGAAAACGCCGGCGGCACCTGCATCTGCGGACCCAGCATGGCCGCCAAGCGCTCACGGGCATAGGCAGGATCGCGGAGCTCGTTGGCAACAGCCACGGTGCGGACGGCCTCGCCCTCCGCATCATCGGTATTGGTCTCGGCGCCAAACGAAATGTCGGCGACATAGCTTTTGGTATCGAGGGTTAGCATGCCCAGCAGACGGGTGGCCTGGCCAACACCCACCACCATGACACCCGATGCCATGGGGTCGAGCGTGCCGGCATGGCCGACGCGACGCTCATGGAGGGCGCGCCGACATTGCGAGACCACATCGTGAGACGTGCAGCCCACCGGCTTATCGACGGCGAGCAGCATATTCAGTTGAGAAGGCGTACGACGAGCCATGTACCATCCAAAAAGTTAAAGCTCGACGGTCACCGAAGCGGGATCCTCCCCTACCAGTTCGGCCAGCATGGGAAGTGCCACGGTGAGCGTCTCGAGAATCGTTCCGTTGTTGGAGAAACCGGCGGCAGCGGGATGTCCGCCTCCGCCAAAGGCAGCAGCGATCTCGGACACGTTGAGGTCGCCCTTGGAGCGCAGGTTGCCGCGCACCTTGGTATCGCCCTCAATGCCCTTCAGGAACAGGCAGACTTCGACGCCCATCACCGAGCGAACCACATCGACCAGGCCGTCGCACTCATCCGAGGTGACACCGCAAGCCTCAAGGTCACTCTGGTACGCGTAGCTATACGCGACGCGCCCGTGGGCCACCGTCTTAATGCGGCCCATAACGATGGACTTGAGGTGCAGAAATTCAACGCGCATGCTCTGGTAGACCTCGAGTGCCACACGCGCCGGATCGGCACCGTGGGCAACCAGACGCGAGGCTGCATGGAACGCGGCGGCATCGGCGTTTTGGTACTGAAAACGGCCGGTATCGGTAACCAAGCCACACAGCAGGCAGGTCGCAACGCCATCACGTGCGACAATGCCGCAATTGTCCAAGAAGCGGTCGATGATCATGGCGCAGGCTGCAGCTTCGACGCGCCTCAGGCTGAGCTCGGCAAACTCCTCACGCGCCGGATGGTGATCGAAGCACACCACATGCTTGGAGCGACGAAGCACCTCGGCGGAATTATTGAGACGCTCGACGACCGGCACGTCCACCGAGATGAACAGGTCCGGATTGCCGGTGTACGCAGATGCCGGCACCAGGCGATCGGAGCCTTCCATAAAGCGGTAAATGCGCGGAACTGGGTCATCATCTGCCAGCAGCAGCGCAATGTCCTTGTTGGGGAAAAACTTCATGAGCGAAAGGCCCAGACCCAAAACGGAGCCCAAGGCATCGCCATCGGGAGAAGTATGTCCCGAAATCGCAATGGAGGACGCACCCTCGATGAGCTCGAGGATGCGTCGCTGAATATCTGCAGACTCGCACGAGGCGAGGTCGGCGGAATTAGTCATCTAAAGCTGCCTCCTGGGCGGCATCCGCTATCGGATAGCCGTCCTCGTCCTTTTCGATCGCAAGCGTGGCGGGAACGTTTTCCAGCGCACGCGTGATGCGCTCGGCCTCATCGGTCGAGCGATCGATGCGAAAATCGAGCTCGGGCGTAACACGCCAATCGAGCGAGCGAGCCAACAGGCTGCGAATACGGCCCTTAGCGCTTGCGAGCGCCTCCATGACCTCGTCGTAGCGGCTCGCATCGCACGACACGTACACGCGCGCGAACGAACGGTCCACCGCGACCTCGACCGCGGTCAAAGTAACCAGGTCGAGACGCGGATCGGAAACCTCAAAGAGCAGGATATAACCGAGCTTCTCGCGAAGCTGCTCGCCCAGACGGCGGGTTGCCTGCGTTTGCTTCATAGCGCTACCCCCTACTCGGTACGGGCAACCTGGTCGATACGGTAACCCTCGATCTGGTCGCCGGGCTTGATGTCCTGGAAGTTCTCCAGGCCAATGCCGCCCTCGGAGCCGCTCTTGAGGCTCTTGGCCTCGTCCTTGTAGTGACGCATCGAGGCGATCTTGCCGTTGAAGACCACGATGCCGTCGCGCACCAGACGCACGGAATCGGTCGCGGCGATCTCGCCCTCTTCGACGCGGACACCGGCGGCGATACCGACTTTAGGCACCTTGAAGGTGTCCAGGACGGTCGCGGTACCCGTGGAGACCTCGACCTCGGTGGGCTTGAGCATGCCGATACGGGCAGCGTCGAGCTCCTCGAGGCACTTGTAGATGACGTCGTAGCAACGGATCTCGACGCCCTCGCGCTCGGCGGCGGAACGCGCCTTACCGTCGGGGCGGACACCAAAGCCGATGATGATAGCGTTGGAGGCGTCGGCCAGGACGACGTCGGTCTCGTTGATGGCACCAACGGCGGAGTGGATCGTGTTGATGCGAACCTCGGACTGATCCATCTTGTCGAGCGAGTCCTGAAGGGCCTCGATGGAACCCTGGACGTCGGCCTTGATGATCAGGTTGAGCTCCTTGACCTCGGCGTCGGCAATGGTCTCGAAGAGGTTCTCGAGCGTGACGTGCTTGACGCGGCTCTGCTCCTCGATACGGGCCTTGAGCGAACGCTCGTCCGCAAGGGCACGAGCCTCGCGCTCGTCCTCGAACACGCGGAACTCGTCACCGGCGTTGGGTACGGACTGCAGACCCAGGATCTCGACGGCGTCGGAGGGACCGGCCTCGGTGACGGCGCGGCCCTTGGGGTCGAGCATGGCGCGGACGCGGCCGTAGGTGAGGCCGGCGACCAGCGTATCGCCCACGTGCAGGGTACCGCGGGTCACGAGCACGGTAGCGACCGAGCCGCGGCCCTTGTCGAGCTTGGCCTCGAGGACGTTGCCGGAGGCAAAGGTGTCCGGGTTGGCCTTGAGCTCGAGCACGTCGGCCTGGAGCAGCACGGTCTCGAGCAGATCGTCGATACCGATCTTCTGCTTGGCCGAAATGTTGACGAACATGTTCTGTCCGCCCCACTCCTCGGGGATGACACCGTACTCGGTGAGCTCCTGGCGCACGCGGTCGGGGTTGGCACCCGGCTTATCGATCTTGTTGACGGCGACGACGATGGGTACGCCGGCGGCCTTGGCGTGGTTGATGGACTCGACCGTCTGGGGCATGACGCCGTCGTCGGCGGCCACGATCAGAATGACGATGTCGGTCACCTTGGCACCACGGGCACGCATGGCCGTAAAGGTGGCATGACCCGGGGTATCGATGAAGGTGATCTTGCGGTCGTTGATCATGACCTGCGAAGCGCCGATGGCCTGCGTGATGCCGCCCGCCTCGCCGGCAGCGACGCCGGTGTGACGGATAGCGTCGAGCAGCGACGTCTTGCCGTGGTCGACGTGGCCCATGACGGTGACGACCGGGGCGCGCGGCTTAAGGTCGGCGGGATCGTCGTAGAACGAGAAGGTGTTCTCCTCCTCGGGGGTGATGATCTTGATCTGTCGGCCCAGGTCGTCGGCAACGAGCTCGACGAGGTCGTCGGACATGGACTGCGTCATGGTGAGCGGCGTGCCCAGCAGGAACAGGCGCTTGATGATGTCGTTGGCCGGAACGTCGAGCGCCTCGGCGAGCTCCTGGACGGTAACGCCCTGGGAGACCTTGATGGCGTCGAGCTCCTCGGGGTTCACGCCCTGGGCCAGCGCCTCCTCTATCTTGCGCTCCTCCTGAGCCTTGGCAGCCTCGCGCTCGCGCTTCTCCTTGCGCTTCTTGCGGCGACCGGTGGACTCGCGAGAGGCCTCCTCGACGGCGGCACGAGCCTCCTCGAGCACCTTCTCACGGCTGTACTCCTCGGCCTCGCGAGCCATACGGCTGTAGTGGTCCTCTTCGTTGTTGTGACCGCCCTTGCGCTTCTTGCCCTTGCCCTGCTTGTCGGGGTTGGGGAAGTCAATGCCGGCAGCGACGTTGTTGCTGGCGTTGGTGCGATGGCTGTGCGGACGGCTCTCGGAGGCGTTGCGCTCGGAGTTGCTGTCGGAGGCGTTACGATCGTTACGACGGCCTCCGCGGCGGTCGTTGTTGCCGCCACGACGGTTACCGCGCTCGGCGGCACGCTCGGCCTTGGCCTTGTCCTCGGCGTCCTTCTTCTCCTTGAGCACGGTCTCCTGTGCGGCGATCTGGTCGAGCAGCGAACGGAAGCGCGAACCGGAGTCGGAAGCGGGAACGGCGCGGCGCTGGGCCTCGCGAGCAGCCTCCTCCTTCTCGCGAGCAAGGCGCTCCTGCTCGGCCTTCTTCTTGGCCTCGGCCTCGGCGCGGGCAGCCTCCTCGGCAGCCTGGGCTGCGGCAAACTGGCGGCGCTCCTCCTCGCGGGCCTTCTCGGCGGCGATGCGCTCGCGCTCGGCCTCGGCAGCGCGAGCGGCCTCCTCGGCGGCAGCTGCCTGCTCCTCGGCCTGCTTGGCGGCCTCGACTTCCTGAGCGCGGGCCTCAATCACCGAGGCGAGCTGCTTGCGGACCATGGCAACGTAGGCATCCTCCAAGGTGGAGGAAGCGGACTTAGCGGGAATCTTCATATCGGCGAGATGACCCATCAGTTCCTTGGAGGTCATGCCGAACTCTTTGGCCAGGGTGGACACACGGACTTTTGCCATATGACTTCACCTACCCTTTCTGGCACCTTGGGTGCCTAGAGACTGAACGAGCGTGGGATACGCGCCAGGACCCGCCCGGCGCGATCGCGCGCTAGATCAGATCCTCCGCATCATCGAAGGCGTCGGTGTCGTGGACACCGCAGAAACGGGAGCCGGGACGGGCCTGGTTGCGGCACTGGATGCCGTCCTCGGACACGTACTCGCAGCGGCGGACGTCCTCGTCCTCCTCGTCACCAATCAGGTCGGCGGCGGGCTCCTCGTGAACGGGAACGTTCTTGAGGATGTCGGCGGCAAGCGTCTCGGACTTGATGTCAATGTGCCAGCCGGTCAGGCGCGCAGCGAGGCGGGCGTTCTGGCCCTCCTTGCCGATGGCGAGGGACAGCTGGTCATCGGGCACGATGACGCCGGCATAGGCCTTCTCCTCGTCGATGAGGACGCGGGTGACCTTAGCGGGCGACAGGGCGTTGGCGACGTAGACGGCAGGATCGGCATCCCACAGGATGACGTCGACGCGCTCGCCACGGAGCTCGCCCACGACGGCGCGAACACGGCTGCCCTTGGGGCCGACGCAGGCACCCACGGGATCCAGACGGTCGTCAAGCGAGTGGACGGCGACCTTGGAGCGCTGGCCGGGCTCGCGGGCGATCGACTTGATCTGGACGGTGCCCTCATAGATCTCGGGCACCTCCTGCTCAAACAGACGACGCATGAGCTCGGGGTGGGTACGGGAGATGACAATCGGCGGACGGCTGTGCTCGCCACGAACCGGCTGCAGGTTGGAGTTGGGGTCGCGAACGTCGATGATCACGGCCTTGATGTGCTGGTTGTGCAGGTAGCGCTCGCCCATCGGGCGCTCGTTGCGCTCGTTCTCGTAACGGCGCTGATCGAAGTGCGGCAGCTCGGCCTCGACGCCCTCGCGAATCTTGACGATCGTGAAGTCGGGCGTGGATTGCAGCACGGTACCGCTGATGAGGTCACCGATGCGGCCGGAGAACTCCTCGTAGATCTGCTCGCGGGCGGAGTTGCGCACGATGGCGTTGATCTCTGCCTTGGCGTGCTGGGCGGCGATGCGGCTCGTGTTCTTGGGGGTGACGTCGATCTCCTCGAACTCGGTGAAGTTGCCCTCCTCGTCCATGGAATCGTCGATCGGCTCCAGGCGGTAGACATAGATCTTGCCGGTGGTGCGGTCGATGGTCACCTTGGCGCCCCACTCAAGATGCAGGATCTCGGCGTAGCTCTTGGCGAGCGACTGCTCCAGGCGGTCGATCAGGTAGAGCTGGTCGATGTGCTTCTCCTGGCAAAGCTCCATCAGGGCGGACATCATGTCGGATGCTGCCATCTTACTTTCCTTCCTTCGCGGGCTTGAAGTCGTAGGTGGGCTTCAACTTGCACTTTTTAACATCAGAGAAATCGAAGGTAACGGACTCGCCGTCCTCGAGCTCGAGGGTCACGTCGGTCTCGGTCGCAGCGGCAATCTTGCCGGCGTACTTGCGACGGCCCTCGGTGGCGGTGGAGGTGAGCTCACAATTCTCGCCCACAAAGCGGGCAAAGTCGCGCGGACGGCGCAGCGGGCGCGCCATGCCCGGGCTCGACACCTCGAGCGTATAGCTCGAAGAGATGGGGTCGAGCTCCTCGATTACATCGCCGACCCATTTGGTGTTGGCCGTGACGTCGTTGAGCGACAGGCTCTGACCCTCAGCACCCTCGATACGCACGCGCACGCAGGGGGCCTTGGTGGCGCCCACGAGCTCGACGTCGACGATGTCGACATCGTACTGGGGAGCGACGGCCTCGAGCGCGTCGATGATCGCCTGCTCGGTCTTGGTCTTGACCATTGCGGCACCTCCATCCATACAAAAAAGAAGCGGGGCCGAAACCCCACTTCTTTCAATTACAACTTCATTTGCAAGCAAACTATACCAATAGCTGCGGAAACGTGCAAGCACCGTACGAATCTGCAGGTCAGCGTACGCACAGGTTCTCCACAAGAATAGGACAATTGGCCGAGGAGCCCCATGCGGCGCACCCTCAACAGTCCCAAAACGGGCCATGCGTCCCAATCCACAGGTCTGTTCGGACCCCAAGGGCATTCCTCCCCGAGCCCTTATCGATCAGACTTACGCTAAGGGACATTCCGCAACAAGCCGGCCAGCAAGTCGCGCAACGACGAACCTTTCCAAATCCTCTACGGCAAGGAGGCACCTATGAAACGCCTAGGCACCCTCTGCATGACTGCGCTCGCCATCGCAACGTGCTCGTTGGCCCTCGTGGGCTGCGGCAAAACGAACAGCAAAACCGGAACATGCGAACCGGATCCTGGCAGCACCAAAGCCATCGAAAAAACCGAACCCCCGGTGAGCTTCGACAAAATAGACGAGGACATCGTCGATCCCCAGGGTTTGGGCCCCGACCCCCAAGAACAATTCCCCATCGACCTAGAGGCGGACGAGAACGTCCACGTCACCTGCGTTGGTAAGGACACCGACGGCTACGGGGACGCCGCGCTCGTCTTTACGGTAACCAACAATACCGATGTCGACATGATGTTTGGCGATGTGGACTCCTATGCCTACGTCAACGGCGTGGTCCGCGACGTGCGCATGCGCCAGCCGGTCGCAGCGGGCGAGGAAACGCGCGCCATGCTCACCTTTGTAGGCACCTTCGACGACCCGGACTTTGATGTGAACAACGACCTCAACGACATCTACCTCAACATCTGGATTTTCGAAGAGGCAACGGGCAACGTTTACTTTAGGGACCTGGTACACATCCCGTAGAAGACGGTGCGACGCACTGACTAAGCAGGGCAGACAACACAAAACGAGGGACGACCCAACCGGACCGTCCCTCGTTTATTGCATGTCAGCTTTACGCGCAAAGCTTATTTGACCACCAGGTTGACCAGCTTGCCGGGCACGCAGATGGCCTTGACGACCGTCTTGCCCTCGAGCCACTTGGCGACGGCTTCCTCAGCGGCAGCCTGCATCTCCTCGTTGGAGGCGTCGCGGGCGACGTCGATGCGGCCGCGGACCTTGCCGAGCACCTGTACGACGATCTGCACCGTGTCCTCGATGGACTCGGCCAAGTCGAACTCGGGCCAGGCGGCGGTGTAGGCATTGCCCTCGCAGCCGAGCGCCTCATGCCACAGCTCGTCGGCCCAGAACGGGCAGATGGGGGCAAGGACGCTCACGATATCCTTAGCCACGCCGTAGCACATCGCCTTGTCACGGGAAGCGCCCTCAGTAGCATTGAGGTAGGCACTCGCGGCATTGACGAGTTCCATGACGGCCGAGATGGCGGTGTTGAACTGGCCGCGATCGAAGTCCTCGGTGCACTTGGCGATGGTCCGGTGACGCTCGCGATAGAGCTTCATCGCAACCTCGTCGAGCGCGGACTTGTCGAAGGCCACGTTGGCGTCGCCGGACTGGACGAGCTGCCACACGATACGCCAGGCGCGCTTGATGAAGCGGTTGGCGCCCTCAACGGCCTTGGGATCCCAGTCGAAGTCCTTCTCGGGCGGGGCGATAAACAGGATCGCCAGACGCATGGTGTCGGCGCCGTAGGGCTCGATGACCGAGCTCGGGGGCACGACGTTGCCCTTGGACTTGGACATGGTGTCGCCGTTCTCGTCCATGACCATGCCCTGGCACAGCAGGTTGGTGAAGGGCTCGTCCACACTCAGCAGGCCCAGGTCGCGCAGTGCCTTGGTAAAGAAGCGGCTGTAGAGCAGGTGCAGGATGGCGTGCTCGATGCCGCCGATGTAGTTATCGACGGGCATCCAACGGTCGGCGGCTTCGCGGGAGAAGGGCAGCTCGGTGTTGTGCGGGTCGGTATAGCGCAGGTAATACCAGCTGGAGCAGGTAAAGGTGTCCATGGTATCGGTCTCGCGCTTGGCCGGGCGGCCGCAGACCGGGCAGGTGGTCTCGTAGAAGTCCTTGCACTCGGCAAGCGTCTCGCCGGCACCCAGGTCCAGGTTCTCGGGCAGCGTCACCGGCAGCTGATCCTCGGGCACGGGCACGATGCCGCAGTGCTCGCAGTGGATGGCCGGGATGGGGTTGCCCCAATAGCGCTGGCGGCTGATGAGCCAGTCGCGCAGGCGGAACTCGACCTTGCGACGACCGCAGCCCATGGCCTCGAGGTCGGCCACGATGGCAGACTCGCCCTCGGAGTGCTTACCGCCGCGCATGCCGGTGTACTTGCCCGACTGGACCAGCGTGCCCTCGGCAGCGTGGGCGCATTCCCAGTCGACAGTCTCGGCATGGAAGGTATCGATGGTCTCGCCGCTGGCCTCGACGGCAGCGCGATCATCGTCGTCCAGGATGATCGGCACGATCGGCAGATCATACTTGCGGGCAAACTCAAAGTCGCGCTGGTCGCCGCAGGGAACGGCCATGACGGCGCCGGTGCCGTAGTCGGCCACGACGTAGTCGGCAACCCACACGGGGACCTTTTCGCCGTTAACGGGGTTCACCACGTAGCGGCCAGTAAAGGCACCGTGCTTCTCGAGAGTGCCCTGGGCACGCTCGACGGCAGAAATGTGCTTGGAGTCCTCAACGATCTTGGTGACGGCCGCCTCGTACTCCGTGCCCTCGACGAGCTCGTGCAGACGGGCGTACTCGGGAGCCAGGACAAAGAAGGAGACGCCAAAAAGGGTATCGGCACGCGTGGTGAAGACGGTGATCTTGCCCTCATCGCCCTCGATGGGCTCGCCATCGGCATCGCACAGGGTAAAGTCGACCTCGGCGCCCTCAGAGCGACCGATCCAGTTGGCCTGCATCTGCTTGACGCGCTCGGGCCAGCCGGGGAGCTTCTCCAGGTCGTCGAGCAGCTCCTGGGAGTACTCGGTGATCTTGTAGTACCACTGCTCAAGGTCGCGCTTCTCGGGCTCGGTGCCGCAGCGCCAGCACTTACCCTCGGTTACCTGCTCGTTGGCCAAAACGGTTTTGCAGGTGGGGCACCAGTTGACCGGGTTCTTCTTGCGGTAGACCAGGCCCTTTTCCCACATCTTCTCAAAGATCCACTGACCCCAGCGATAGTAGTCGGGGCTGCAGGTCTTAACGGTGCGATCCAGGTCGTAGGAGAAGCCCATGCGCCTCATCGTGGCGAGCGCCTGGTCCATGTTCTTATACGTCCAGGCGGCAGCCTGCGTGTTGTGCTTAATGGCAGCGTTCTCAGCGGGCAGGCCAAAGGCGTCAAAGCCGATGGGGTGCAGCACATCGTAGCCGCGCATGCGGGCCTGACGGGCCATGGCATCGCCGATGGTATAGTTGCGCGCGTGGCCCATGTGCAGGTCGCCCGACGGATACGGGAACATCTCGAGCACATACTTCTTGGGCTTGCTAGCGTCGGTGTCGACAGCAAAGAGGTTGGAGTCCTCCCAGGCCTTCATCCACCGGGACTCAATGGCCTGCGCGTCGTAGGCGGGAATCTCGTCCTTATGATCTGTGCAATCGCACATATCAGCTCCTTTAATCTTAGCTGGGGTCGGACGGCTTAGCTTTATTCGCTACTGCGGACAGTCCTGCGCAAGACGAAGAGCACATTAAGTGCTCTTCTTTGCGTGCGGAACTTGTAGCGAACAAAGCTAAGCCGCCCGACCCTAAGGTTAACTTGGTTGATAATAGCAAATACGACAAGCGAGATGCCTGCGACTTGCAGGCATCTCGCTTTATCTAAATAACGTGGTTGATACTCAACCTTTATGTGCAGCTCTTATCCTATCGATAAGACACAGACTGCTGCGAATCTTTCACCACGACGTCGTGGGCGCCGCCTTCGACGATGGAGGTGGAGCTGACCAGGGTCAGGCGCGCCTTTTCCTGGAGCTCGGGGATCGAGAGGGCGCCGCAGTTGCACATCGTGGACTTGACCTTGTAGAGCGTGCCGCCCACGCCGTCCTTGAGGGAGCCGGCGTAGGGAACGTAGGAGTCGACGCCCTCGACGAAGCTGAGCTTCGCGGCGCCGCCCAGGTCGTAGCGCTGCCAGTTGCGGGCACGCGCAGAACCCTCGCCCCAGTACTCCTTCATGTACTGGCCGTTGACGTTGACGCGCTCGGTCGGGCTCTCGTCAAAGCGGGCGAAGTAGCGGCCCAGCATCATAAAGTCGGCGCCCATGGCAAGGGCGAGCGTCATGTGGTAGTCGTAGACGATGCCGCCGTCGGAGCACACGGGCACGTAGACACCGGTCTCCTCGTAGTACTCGTCACGGGCGCGGCAGACGTCGATCAGCGCGGTGGCCTGGCCACGGCCGATGCCCTTGGTCTCGCGGGTGATGCAAATGGAACCGCCGCCGATACCGACCTTGATGAAGTCGGCACCGCAGTCGGCCAGGAAGCGGAAGCCCTCAGCGTCGACGACGTTGCCGGCACCGACCTTGACGTCCTCGCCGTAGTTGGCGCGGATCCACTCGATGGTGCGCTTCTGCCATTCGCTGAAGCCCTCGGAAGAGTCGATGCACAGGACATCGGCACCGGCCTCGATGAGCAGCGGCACGCGCTCGGCATAGTCGCGGGTGTTGATACCGGCGCCGACCATATAGCGCTTGTCGTTATCGAGCAGCTCGTTGGGGTTGGTCTTGTGGCTGTCGTAGTCCTTGCGGAAGACGATGCCCATAAGGTGATCGTTGTCGTCGACGATAGGTAGGGCGTTGAGCTTGTTGTCCCAGATGACGTCGTTGGCAACCTTGAGGCTGATGTTCTTGTCGCCCACGATGAGCTGCTCGCGCGGGGTCATGAACTCGGAGACCTTTTTCTGGTGGTCATCGCGGCTGGGACGATAGTCACGGCTGGTGACAATGCCCAGGAGCTTGCCCTTGGGAGTGCCGTCGTCGGTGACCGGCATGGTGGAGTGACCGGTCTTCTCCTTGAGCTCGATGACCTGCTCCATGGTCATGTCGGGTATCAGCGTGGAATCGGACTGAACGAAACCAGCCTTGTGATCCTTAACGGCCTTGACCATAGCAGCCTCGGACTCGGGGGTCTGAGAACCGTAAATGAAGGACAGGCCACCCTCGGTAGCGAGCGCGACACCCATGTCGACGCCCGAGACGGACTGCATGATGGCGGAAACCATGGGGATGTTCAGGGTGATTGCCGGCTTCTCACCGCGCTTGAAGCGGGTTAGCGGCGTCTTAAGAGAGACGTTGTTGGGGATGCACTGCGAGGACGAGTAACCAGGAACCAGCAGATACTCCGAAAACGTGTGGGACTCACCGGGAAAGAACGTAGCCATGTTTCTCCTTTTTCCATGCGACCGGTCGGCTGCAGGCCTCGTAGGACCCAGCCCAACCTTGGGCGCCCAATACTGGGGAAGTATCTTAACGCACTTTGACTGCTACAATGCATGGTTTAGAAAGAGCACACGAGGGTTTGACGCAGGCTTTGCGTTTGCCCAGCAAACACTTTAGCGGGAAGACGTGGAGCACATGGAGTACAAGACGACGGCAAAGTTGGTCATTCAAGCGTGCGACAAGGATTTGCCGGGCGTGTTCGGCCATGGCTGCGTCTTGCTGCTGCAGGGTATTGCCCGGGAGCACTCGCTCAACCGTGCCGCCAAGAGCATGGGCATGGCGTATTCTAAGGCCTGGCGCATCGTGAACGAAGCCGAAGGTCAGCTGGGCTGCAAGCTCATCGAGCGCGATGGCGCCCGCGGATCCACCCTCACCCCCGCCGGCGAGCGAGCCATAGCGGTCTACGAGGAGCTACAGGCCGATATCAACAGCGTCATCGCTGCCAAGGCCGGCGCCCTCATCGCCAGCATCAATGCAGAGTAGTCCTTTTAGGCGGTTTTTAGCCCACAGCGCCCTCGGGCTGAGGCTCGCGCCACAAAACGGGCCCATCTACTACGTTTAGTTGAATACCCACGACCATACCGGACATTATGAAATTAAAACCGCTGGTAAACAGCTTGGTAATTTTCAAAATAGGCGGGTGTGGTCGACCCCTATTGCTTAAACGTAGTAAATAGGTCGTTTTCGTGACACAGACCCCGATTAGCTACTTGCGAAGGGCGTTATCGAGAGTGGCAGCCACCTGCAGAGGGTCGTCTGTGCCGGCGAAGAGGCGGATGGCGCTCCCCTGCTTACCGCGCGGGGCCGAAAGGCGCGTTGTTGAGCCGCCGGCGGGTGATGTGCGGAATTCATCCGGCAGTATGCTGAAAAATTCACCCGCGATGCAGTCCATCAGGTCAAACTCTACTGCCGGGCCAAAACCGTGCTCCAGGATGCCGGTCGCGATGGCATGGTCGGGATGCGAGGTCAGCCCGGGATAGCGCACGTTGCGTACCATCTCGTTGGCGGCCAGATACTCGGCCAGCGCACGGGCGCGGTCGAAGTGGGCCTGCATGCGAGCGTCGAGCGAAGACAGCCCCCGCTCCAGCATGCAAGCCTCATTAACAGAAAGGTCGAGTGCAGACGCACCGCAATCCGCAAGAAGCGCATACGCACACTCGGCGGCGGCATCCACGCGATGGCGCTTAAGCTGCGAGCGCGCCACCGAAGCGGCGACGAGTTTGCGCGGCGCAACGCCGGCACACACACGGTCGAGCGCCTCGAGCGAAAGCACGGCGCCCAGACGCAGCGGGTTGCACCCAAAGACGCCTGACACAGTGTTATCAACCACGAG
>UQWQ01000041.1 GCA_900544755.1 uncultured Collinsella sp.
ACGAGAGCGAGTTCGACGCTATCGATGAGGCGCCGACTTGCATCCATGTGACGCTGTACGTGGATGGTCAACTCGCCGGCTGCTCGCGCGTGTTTCCCGAGGAACTGGAGCGCGCGGCAGATGCAGAGGCCCCGGTTTCGCCGGCGTGCGATATGGACGAAGGCGTCGCGGCGGGGGAGACCTATATTATGGGCCGCGTTGCGGTGCTATCCCCAATGCGTCGCCGCGGTCTGGCGAGCAAGATTGTCGAGGCCAGCGAAGCTGCTGCGCGCGATGCCGGCGCCAAGCTCATAAAGCTGCATGCGCAGGAGTACGTGCTGCCACTCTACTCCAAGGCGGGCTACACGCAGATTGCCCCGGTGGACTACGAAGACGAGGGCCAGCCCCATGCTTGGATGGCCAAGCGCGTAGATGGCAGATAGGGACGTTCCTTTCCTGCCGGCAGTCGGGGACACCCCTTGGCAATTGGCGCATCAGAGCGTTTGGACATACAGTTTTTCGATTCCGTATGTATATATGCGCGCTAATGGGTTATAAAATCTAAGTCTGAACATAGCAGGTCTGCGATGCGGCTCGGGCGACCGGGCCGTTTTTTGCGGACAGGGGTAGCGCGAAAGGACTGCACATGCGTCAATTTAAGACCGAGAGCAAAAAATTGCTCGACCTCATGATCAACTCCATCTACACCAACAAGGAAATCTTCCTGCGCGAGCTTATCTCCAACGCGAGCGATGCCGTCGACAAGCTCAACTTTAAGAGCCTGCAGGACCCGAGCGTTAAGATCAACCAGGGCGACCTGGCCATTCGCGTCTCCTTCGATAAGGATGCCCGCACCATCACGATTTCGGATAACGGCATCGGCATGACCGCTGAGGAGCTCGAGCGCAACCTGGGCACCATCGCCCACTCCGGCTCCGAGGAGTTTAAGACCGAGAACGCCGAGCAGCAGGGCTCCGATGTCGACATAATCGGTCAGTTTGGCGTGGGCTTCTACTCGGCTTTTATGGTCGCCAGCCATGTGAAGGTCGTCAGCCGCGCTTATGGCGAGGATACCGCCCACGTTTGGGAGTCCGACGGTCTTGAGGGCTACACCATCGAGGATGGCGGGCGTGCTGAGCACGGTACCGATGTCATTCTGACGCTGCGCGAGAACGAGAAGCTCGACGCCGACGGCGAGGCCGAGACCTACGATCGCTTCCTGACCGAGTGGGGCCTCAAGAGCCTGATTCAGCAGTACAGCAACTATGTGCGCTACCCGATTCAGATGATGGTGAGCAAGAGCCGCCAGAAGCCCAAGCCCGAGGACGCGCCGGATGATTACAAGCCCGAGTACGAGGACTACCAGGAACTCGAGACCATCAACTCCATGACGCCGATCTGGAAAAAGCGCAGCTCCGACGTTGAGCAGAAGGATTACAACGAGTTCTACAAGTCCACATTCCACGACTTTGACGATCCCGCGCGCACTATCAGCTTTCATGCCGAGGGTACGCTCGAGTACGATGCCCTGCTGTTTGTGCCGGGCCGCGCCCCGTTCGATCTGTACAGCAAGGACTACGAGAAGGGCCTGGCGCTCTACAGCTCCAACGTGCTGATTATGGAGAAGTGCGACGACCTGCTGCCCGACTACTACAACTTTGTGCGCGGTGTCGTGGACTCTGCCGACGTGACGCTCAATATTTCGCGTGAGACGCTGCAGCAGAACCGTCAGCTCAAGGCTATCGCCAAGCGTGTGGAAAAGAAGATTACCGCCGACCTTGAGGATATGCGTGACAACGGCCGCGAGGCCTACGAGAAGTTCTTCGAGAACTTTGGTCGCGGTCTTAAGTACGGCATCTACTCGAGCTATGGCATGAAGGCCGATGAGCTCGCCGACCTGTTGCTGTTCTGGTCTGCCAAGGAACAGAAGATGATTACCCTGGCCGAGTATGCCAAGGGCATGCCCGAGGATCAGAAGGCCATCTACTACGCCGCCGGTGACTCGCGTGAGCGCTTGGCCAAGATGCCCGTGGTAAAGGGCGTGCTCGACCGCGGCTATGACGTGCTGCTGCTGACGCAGGATGTGGATGAGTTCACCTTCCAGGCCATGCGTGAGTACGTGGCTGCCGATATGCCCAAGGTCTACGAGGATGACACTGCTCGCGAGGCTG
This sequence comes from uncultured Collinsella sp., assembly GCA_900544755.1. Lineage (GTDB taxonomy): Bacteria > Actinomycetota > Coriobacteriia > Coriobacteriales > Coriobacteriaceae > Collinsella. The sequence goes on from UQWQ01000041.1 coordinate 2,151, forward strand.
CCGAAAAGGCAGTTGCCGATGGTGCCGAGCCTGAGGTCGAGGATCGTCACCTAGAGCTTAAGAACGTCGCGACCGGCGATCTTGACTTGGCGACCGATGACGAGAAGAAGGAGGCCGAGGACGCCACCAAGGAGAACGAGGACCTCTTTGGCGCTATGAAGGAGGCACTCGGCGACAAGGTCGAGAAGGTTGCCGTCTCTGCGCGTCTGACTGACGCTCCCGCCTGCATCACCACCGAGGGCCCGCTTTCGCTCGAGATGGAGAAGGTGCTCCAGAAGGGTCCCGAGGGCGCGCCCGACGGTATGCCCAAGAGCCAGCGCGTGCTCGAGCTCAACGCCAAGCACCCGGTCTTTGACAAGCTTGTCGCTGCCCAGAAGGCAGGCGACGCCGACAAGATCAAGCAGTACTCCGGTCTGCTCTATGACCAGGCTCTGCTGGTCGAGGGCATTCTGCCTGAGGACCCCGTTGCCTTCGCGGCGGCTGTCTGCGAGCTGATGTAACTAGGGTGTTACGCGGTTCTACGAACCGCGTAACTACTCGACGCTGCAAACGCCCCTAAGCGGCAATCTGACGTTCAATCGTCGGTCGCGTACCGAAGTACGCTTCCCTCCTCTTTCACGTCACCTTGCTCGCTTAGGGGCGTTTTCGCTGACTTATGCTCAACCTGCGACGTTTTTTTGGTCCAAAGTAGTCATTGGGGACGTTCTTAAACGACTAGTCTGCTTGCTAGTTTGTGCGGGTTGTGGTTTTGGGAGCTGCGGGAATTTAAGATACTGTACAACTGTACGTTAACTTATCTTCGTAGTATATTGCTACCCGCAAAACTCAGCACCATTGTGCCGCGAGGCACTAAAGCGCCTACGTACAATGGTTGTCGATAGTACGATTCGATTCAACGACAGGATGGATGGTCCAAGCGTGAGTCTCGGCAGCAAACTATCCGATGCAAAGGTTTCCTTTGCAATCTTTAAACGCGACATCAAGCGATTGATCGTGAACCCCGTCGCCCTGGTGGTTACCCTGGGCGTGTGCGTCATTCCCTCGCTGTATGCCTGGTACAACATCGTTGCCAACTGGGATCCGTACGGAAATACCCAAGGCATTAAAATCGCCATCGCCAACAACGATCAGGGCACCCAGAACGACCTAGTGGGCGAGCTCAACGCAGGCGATAAGGTGGTCGACCAGCTCAAGAAGAACGACCAGCTTGGCTGGACCTTCGTCGACTCGGCGGCAGATGCCAAAGAGGGCGTCGAAAGTGGCGAATACTATGCTGCCATCGTGATTCCCAAGAACTTCTCTGACAATCTCGTCTCGATGCTCGACGGCAATTACCATCAGCCGAAGCTCACCTATTACGTCAACGAGAAAAAGAGCGCCATTGCGCCCAAGGTTACCGATACCGGTGCCAACACCATCGAGGAGCAGATAAACTCGGAATTTGTCTCTACGGTGGGCGAGACCGTTGCCGGCATTGCCAAAGATGCCGGAGTCGATCTAAAGGACAAGGCAACCCAGACGCAGGATTCGCTGGCAAGCTCGGTGTCCGAGGCATCCGATACCTTGGGCGAGGTACGTGATTCCATCGGCGACATGAACACCGCCATCGACAAGACGAGCAGCTCGATTGCTTCGGCCGATGCTGCGTTGGCGGGCCTGCAGGGACAGGCGCCTTCGCTAACGCAGGCAATCGCTCAGGGTAATGACCTGCTGGTCGAAGCTCGTACCACGGCTGGCAAGTCCATCACCTCGCTCTCCAAGGCACTTTCGGAGGGCAGCCTTGCGCTAACCAAGACGTCGGCTTCCGCGAATGCTGCCATCGGCAAGTTGACGGGCACGGTCACATCTACGACCACCCGCATCGACAACTCGCTCGAGTCTCTCCAGGCAACGATCGATCACAACACCGCAGTTATCGGCCACCTGCAGATTCTTGCCGGCGATACCTCGACGGGATCGGATCAGATCGACGCGCTGATCGCCTCGACGATCGATACGCTCAAGAAGCAGAACGACCAGCTGCAGAGTATCAAGAACAGTCTGTCCGCGCAGTCGAGCGCCATGGCAAATGATGCCGCGGCTGTCTCGGGTGCCAGCGACGCTATCAATAACGCAATTCAGACCGGTACGGCTAACCTCGGTCAGGCTCAGACCGATCTGGGGCAGAATGCACTGCCGAAGGCTTCGAGCGCGCTTGACTCCTTTGCCGCCGTTTCGGGCGATTTGACCGGCATTGTATCGGGTATGACCCCCACGATAGCGAGCGCGCGCGGCACGCTGGCGCAGCTCGATGCCACGCTTAAGCAGGCAAAGACCACGCTGTCCCAAACCGACGCCTCCCTTGCCAAGGTTCAGGACAAGCTCGCGACCGCCGCCAATGACATTGCGGCGCTGCAGACCTCTGAGTCTATGGGCGAGTTAGCCGACCTCATGGACGTCGACGTCAATGACGTGGCAGATTTCATGGCATCTCCGGTTGAGCTGACATCCAAGTCAATCTATCCGGTCAAGAGCTTTGGCTCGGGCATCGCGCCCTTCTACACCAATCTGGCGCTGTGGGTAGGCGGCTATGTGCTCATCGCTATCTACAAACTCGAGGTCGACCGCGAGGGCATCGGTAGCTTTACGGCGCGTCAGGGCTACTTTGGCCGCTGGCTGCTGCTGGTGATCCTGGGCGCGTTCCAGGCCATTATCGTTACGGTGGGCGACCTGGTCATTGGCGTTCAGTGCGTCAATCCGCTGCTCTTTGTGCTGGGCGGCATCGCTATCTCGTTCACCTACGTCAACATCATCTATGCGCTGTCCACCACCTTTAAGCATATCGGTAAAGCCATTGGCGTCATCCTCGTCATTGTGCAGATCCCCGGCTCGTCGGGCATGTATCCCATCGAGATGATGCCAGGTTTCTTCCAATGGCTGCATCCGCTGCTGCCCTTCACCTATGGCATCAACCTGCTGCGCGAGACCGTCGGTGGCATGTATTCGTTCAACTACCTGTTCAACCTGTGCATCCTGGGCGTGTTCCTTATCATCGCGCTCTTTATCGGTCTGCAGCTGCGCCCGTTGCTGCTCAACCTCAACCTGCTCTTTGATAAGCAGCTTTCCACGACGGGCCTTATGATCTGCGAGTCCAACGACCTGCCGCGCCAGCGCTATTCGCTGCGCACGGCCATGCGCGTCATGCTCGATTCGGATTCGTACCGTCGCGAGCTGCTCGATCATGCCGTGGCGTTTGAGCATCGCTACCCGTACTACATCAAGGGCGGTTTTGCCGCTGTAGTCGGCGTGCAGGTTCTGCTCTTTGTGCTTTCGACGGTGCTCGATATCGACAATAACGGCAAGATCATCCTACTCGTTATCTGGATCATTTCGGTTATCGCCATCTGCGGCTGGCTCATCAACATCGAGTACATCCGTGCAAGCCTCAACACCCAGATGCGCATCTCGGCGCTTTCGGACGAGGACTTGCGCCGCGAGATGCGCGAGCACACGGCTGCCATCCCTGCCGCCCGTCGCATGTTTGGTCTCAACGCCAGCGAGCGGGGCACTAAGGACAGCGAACAGCCCACGAGCCGTCTGCCGCATATCGGTGCGCATCGTAAATCTCAGGGCAGCGACAGCACAGCTACAAATGATGGAGATACTACCCCGCTTGGCAAGCACTCAAAAGGAGGTGAGGCATAAATGAAGAACATCCTGCATCTGTTTAAGCGCGACGTCCAAAACGTGTCTCACTCCGTGATCGGCATGGTTGTCGTGATGGGCCTCATTATCGTACCGTGCCTGTACGCGTGGTTTAACATCGCCGGCAGCTGGGATCCGTACGGCAACACCGGCAATCTTAAGATCGCCGTGGTCAACACCGATGAGGGTTACGAGAGCGATCTGATTCCCGTCGAGGTCAACGTGGGCGAAAACGTAACCGCCACCCTGCGCGGCAACGAGAACTTCGACTGGGTCGTCCTCAACGACCGCGATAAGGCGATTGAGGGCGTTAAGTCGGGCGCGTACTACGCTGCCGTCGTTATCCCTAAAACGTTTAGCGCCGACATGATGACGCTTTTCTCGACCGAGGTGAAGCACGCCGATATCGAGTTCTATGAGAACCAGAAGGCCAACGCCATCGCACAGATCGTTACTGAAAAGGGTTCGAGCGCCGTCCAGAGTCAGGTCAACGAGACCTTTACCAAGACCATCACGACCATCGGCCTTAAGACCGTGTCCAGCCTGCTCGACTATATGAGTACCGACCAGGTGAGCAACTTTATCGCCAATCTGTCCTCGACGCTGGGCGATTCGGTCGAGGACCTGCAGGACGTTCAGACGAGTGCGACGTCGCTCGCGGGCATTTTGAGCTCCACGTCCGATTCACTGACATCGGCGGGCGGCATGCTCAAGCAGACGGGCACCGTTGATGAGTCGATGAAGCAGCTGATGGAGCACGCCAAGAGCGGCATCAATGATTCCAAGGAAGCGCTCAAGGCCGCCAACGATGCCGTTGACGCGGCGATTGACGGAAGCGCGGGCTCGTTCGACAACGTGTCCGCCGAGCTTGCGAAGGCATTCGGTGCCGCGAATCAGCATGTTTACCTTACGGTGTCTCAGCTCAACGAAGCCGCAGCGGCGCTCAATACGCGTGCTGACGATATCGATGCGATGGCCGATCAGCTCCGCAACCTTGCCGACCAGGTGAGTGATGACAAGCTCAAAGACGGTCTCGAGTCCGCTGCGACGTCGCTGGGCAGAATTGCCGTGGAGTACCGCAACAATGCGAAGGACCTGACGGCGACCGCAAAGTCCCTTTCGGACGGCATGGCGGAGGTCAACAACTCGCGTGCCGAGGTCGACCAGGCCATCGCCGATGCCAAGGCGGGTATCTCGGGAGCCAAGTCCGACTACGATTCCACGTTCTCGGTTAAGGCCAAGGAGCTCAAGAAGACCATTTCGGGCGTTCTGGATTCCCTGAACGGTATCTCGGGTGACTTGGATAGCGCCGTGAGCGGTCTGACCGACGCCTCTGGCTCGCTCGCAAAGGGCCTCTCCAAGGCTGCGACGCTGGTCAACAAGGCTTCTGATCAGTTGGGCAAGGCGTCGGGCAAGATCAGCGCTTTTAAGGACGAGCTTGATAGCGCCCTGATGTCGGGTGACCTGGCGACGATCAAGACGATGATCGGCAACGACCCCGAGGGCCTGGCCGTGTCGCTTTCCGGCCCCGTCGCGCTCGACCGCAAGCCGGTCTATCCGATCCGCAATTACGGTTCGGCCATGGCGCCGTTCTACACGATTTTGTCGCTGTGGGTGGGCTCGATTGTTCTGGCGGCCATGATGAAGGTGTCGGTTGACGATGAGCTCATCAACGAGCTGATCCCCGTGCGCCTGCACGAGATCTACCTGGGCCGCTACCTGTTCTTTGGAGGTCTGGCCCTGCTGCAGGCGACACTCGTGTGCGCGGGCGACATCCTGTTCTTTGGCATCCAATGCGACAACCCGCTGCAGTTTGTGCTGGCGGGCTGGGTCGCGAGTCTCGTGTTCTCCAATATCGTCTACACGCTCACGGTTTCGTTTGGCGATATCGGCAAGGCGCTCGCTGTCGTGCTGTTGGTCATGCAGGTCGGCGGTTCAGGCGGTACGTTCCCCATCGAGATGACCGGCCCCGTGTTCCAGGCGATCTACCCGTTCCTGCCGTTTACCCACGGCATCAACGCCATGCACGCCGCCATGGCTGGCGCCTACCATATGGAGTACTGGGTTGAGCTGGGTATCTTGGCGAGCTATCTGATTCCGTCGCTGGGCCTGGGCGTCGTCTTCCGCCGCCCGGTCATCAAGGCCAACGACTGGATCATCGAAAAGCTTGAAAGCACGAAGCTTATTTAGTGCAACAGCGTGACATTGACAAAACATCGAGGTTCACTTTGCTGACGCTTTAGTGGGCTGGATTGCGGTGCAACGCTGGTTGTTGCTACAGTAGCGGGGCGTGCCGGGGGTCCGGCGCGTCCCGTTTTTATTTGACCATGAGGCGGCACGCAGCCATACGCGTGCGGACACCACGCCCAGATTGAGTGCGAGGATGTTCCATGGCCCAATACGCTGCCAACGAAATCGAAAACATGCCCGATAGCCCTGTAGCCCGTGAGGATTTGGGCGCGGGTGGTATTCCCCGGGGTGCCGGCGCACGCTCGCCGTTGTTCTGGAAAGTTCTACTGCTTTCGGTGGCGATTATCTGGGGCTACTCCTTTACCACTATGAAGGACGCACTCGACACCATTCCGGTGTTCGAGCTGGTCTATGTTCGCTTTCTCCCGGCATCACTGGTTATGTTTGCAATTTTCCATAAGCGCATCATCGCTCATTTCAATGCCCGCAACCTGATCGTCGGGCTTGGCATGGGCGCGCTCATGTGGGGTGCCTACGGTTTGCAGACGATCGGCCTGGCACAGACCACGGCGGGCAAGAGCGCTTTTTTGACCGGCACGTATTGCATCCTTGTGCCGTTTGCAAGCTATGTCCTGAGCGGTGAAAAGCTTACCCGGTATAACCTGGGTGCAGCGTTGTTGTGCCTGGCGGGTATTGGCCTGGTAGCGCTCGATAGCGTCGAGTTCAATGCCGGCGATGTTATTACCTTGGGCGGCGCGATCTTCTTCGCCATCCAGATGGCGGTGACTGCCAAGTACGGTCGCAAGATGGACATCAACGTCATCACGTTTTGGATGTTTGTGGGCAATGGCGTTTTGAGTTTAATCACGTCGCTGCTATTCGAGACTCAGGCGCCCCTCTCTGCATGGACGCCGGAGTTTATCGGTGTGGCTGTTTTCCTCTCGGTGGGCTGCACATGCGCGGCGCTGCTCGTCCAAAACGTCGGCCTGGCGCATGTCCCGGCCTCGACGGGCTCGCTGCTCCTTTCGATGGAGTCGCCTTCGGGTGTGCTGTTCTCGGTGCTGCTGATGGGGGAGGCGCTCACCTCGCGCCTGCTCGCCGGCTTCGTGCTTATCTTCCTGTCGATTATCTTGAGCGAGACTCACTTCGATTTTTTGCGCAAAAAGCCGCGCCCGCAATTGTAAACAACTTGTTGCGCCGCCCTCTCGGGGTGGCATTTTTTATGCGTCGCCCTTAAAGTTGTACCTTGCACTTTACGCTATCAAAGTGCTTGCTGCAAAAACGTTACTGGAGGGCATTTATGGCACCAGCTCTTTCCGATCTTCAACCGCAACCAGCGCCTCAGGCTACCACAGCGGCGCAGACCGCTATCGGCGATGGCCTGGTCAAAGAAGCCCAGGCATTTGCCGGTGAGCTTGCCGCATGGCGCCACGATCTCCATCAGATGCCCGAGCTCGGTAACAATCTTCCACAGACGTCTGCCTATATCCAGGCACGTCTGGACGAGATGGACATCCCCCATACCACGCTTGTCGACGGCTCCTGTGTTGTTGGCCTGATCGGTGCCGGTGCGGCCGCGGCCGCCCAGGGCAATGGTGCGTGCGCGGACGAGCAGGCCGGTACGGTTATCATGCTTCGCGGCGACATGGATGCCCTGCCCGTTGTCGAGGAATCGGGCGAGCCTTTCGCTTCCACCAACGGTTGCATGCATGCCTGCGGCCACGATATGCACGCGACGGCCCTGCTCGGCGCGGCCCGTTTGCTCAAGGCCCGCGAGGCTGACCTTGTGGGGGCCAACGCTACCGTCAAGTTGCTGTTCCAACCGGGCGAGGAGACCTTTGAGGGCGCCCGCGCTGCCATCGCCGACGGCTTGCTCGAGAACCCGCGTCCTCAGGCGGCTTTTGCCATGCACGTCAACAGCCAGTCGCCGCTCGGCCTGGTGCTCTATGGGAGTCCGGCGCTCTCGGGCGTGTACGGTTTCCGTATCACGCTGCAGGGCAAGGGCGGCCATGGCTCGAGCCCCGAGATCTGCATCGACCCCATCACGGCCGGCGTGCATGTGCACCTGGCGCTTCAGGAGCTTATCTCCCGCGAGGTGCCGGCGGCCAAGGAGGTCGCGCTTACCGTGGGTAAGTTCGCTGGCGGCTTGGCGGCCAACGTCATCCCCGACACCTGCGTGCTCGAGGGAACGTTGCGCGGCTTCGATGTCGAGCTCATGGCTCACCTTAAGACCCGCATCGCGGAGGTCGTCAACGGCGTTGCCGCAACATATCGTACGCCGGCAACCATCGAGACGCTTTCGGACGTTCCGCCGCTCGTGCTCGACAGCGATATGACCCAGGCCTCGCTTGGCTACGTGGGCGCGGTGCTGCCCAAGGCCGCCTTCTTGCCGCTGTTCCATGCCATGGCGAGTGAGGACTTCGCGCTTATCTCGAGCGAGATACCGAGCGCGTACTTTACGATCGGCGCAGCTGTGACCGATTCGGACGAACACTTTGCCCAGCACCATCCCAAGGCACGTTTTAGCGATGCCGAGCTTCCCCTTGGCGCCGCGGTTTATGCCGCCGTCGCTTTGGGCTATATCGCTGACCACAAGGAGTAATCCATAGCCCAGCAGCATAAATTCTTCTCCGGTTGGCTCGTCGTGGCCTCCGGCTTTGTCATCATGGCCACGGTCGTTATCGCCAAGATTTCGCTCGGCGCGATCTGTGACCGTTTTGGCCTGCGCTTTGGCAATATCCTTGGCTCCGTTGCGTGCATTATCGCCTGCGTGGCGTTGTGCTTCCCGACGACGGACCTCGGTCCCATCGTGGCCGCGGTGAGCTTTGGTATCGGAACGTGCAAGGGCACCATCACGCCTACCATCGCCGCGTCCAAGCAGTTTGGCATGGCCGACCTCGGCAAGGTCACGGGCACTATTACCTCGTTCGAGATGGTCGGCGGCACCGTGGGCGCCATTGTCTCGGGCGTGCTGTTCGATGTCACGGGCTCCTTTGCGAGCACCTGGATTGTGTGCCTGGCGTGCTCCGTGGTCATGCTTGTGTTCCTGCTAGCATCCGAGCCTATCGCCGCCAAGTTGCGCGCGAGCGTGGCGGGGGAGTAGATAGGCCAAAGCGCATTGCCGCTTGTCCGCTTCGTCCGTGGCTACCGCGGCGGCGCATCTGGCCGAACGAGCCCCCATACCCTCGTTCGGTCAGACGCGCCGCCGCTGTATGTGTTTGTGCCGTATAATGACTATTACCTATGACGCGATACAAAAGAAAGGTGTTTGCCCATGCAGGCACAGAAGGCGGAGGGAACCCGCGACCTTATCGGCGCCGAGATGCGCGCCTGGCAAAAGATGCAGCAGATTGCGGCCGGCGTGTTCGAGCCGTTTGGTTTTAAGCCCATCGAGACGCCCGCGATCGAGCAGGTGGACGTGTTTGTCCACGGTATCGGCCAGTCGACCGACGTCGTGCGCAAGGAGATGTTCCGCGTGTTTAGCGGCGCCAACCTGGAGCGCGTCTTTACCGAGGGCACCGACACCAAACTCAAGCCCAAGCAGCGCCTGGCCCTTCGTCCCGAGGGCACGGCCGGTGTGGTGCGTTCCGTCGTGGAAAACAACCTGGTGCCTCAGGGCTCCACGCCGTTTAAGGCTTACTACGCCGAGGCCATGTTCCGTGGCGAGCGTCCCCAGAAGGGTCGCCTGCGCCAGTTCCACCAGGTGGGCATCGAGTGGCTCGGCGCTCCCGATCCGGCTGCCGACGCCGAGTGTATCATCATGCTCATGGAGTTCTACAAGCGCCTTGGTTTCGATCTTTCCAAGCTCCGCCTGCTTATTAACTCAATGGGCGATGCCCAGTGCCGTCCGGCCTATCGCGAGCAGGTTAAGCAGTTCATTCTCGACCACGCCGACGAGATGTGCGACGAGTGCCGCGAGCGCGCCGAGCTCAACCCGTTGCGCGCCTTCGACTGCAAGAACGACCACTGCCGCGAGATCATGGCCGACGCCCCGCTGATGGGCGACAACCTGTGCGACGAGTGCCGCGAGCACTACGAGCAGGTCAAGCGCTATCTGGATGCGGCGGGTATCGAGTATGTCGAGGATCCCACCCTGGTGCGCGGCCTGGACTACTACACCCGTACTGTCTTTGAGGTCGAGGCTCCCGGCGCCGGTGTCGGCTCCATCGGTGGCGGCGGTCGCTATGACGGCTTGGTCGAGCTCGAGGGCGGCAAGCCCACGGCCGGCGTCGGCTTCGCCGTCGGTTTTGAGCGCGCCCTGCTGGCCCTGCAGGCCTTTGGCAGCGACCTGGGTGCCGAGGAGGTCCCGTGCGTCTACGTTGCCAACGCCGGCAAGGAGCTGCGTCAGAACGTCTTTGCCATCACGCAGGCGCTTCGCTCCGCAGGCATCGTGACCGAGGCCGACTACCAGGGTCGTTCGCTCAAGGCCCAGTTTAAGCAGGCCGACAAGGTGGGCGCCAAGCTCATCCTGGTCTTGGGCGGCGACGAGCTTGCCGCCGGCAAGGTCAAGGTGCGCGACATGGAGAGCCATGACGAGGTTCTCGTCGATCTGGTCAACGTCGTCGAGGCGGTTCGCGAGCGCCTGTAGCGCATCTTTTTGAGCTGCGGGCCTGCTAACGTGCCCTGCTCATGGAGAGCGATTGTTACGGGGGTGTTTCGCATTTATGCGGAATGCCCCCGTTTGCATATGCCGTCCACCGAGAAATACGACCATTTGGGGCAAAAACCCTTGCAATGCAGAAAATACTTTTGTGTGGTAAAGCGCAATCAGCTCCGAAAGTTTTTGCCGAGTGCCTATAATGGATACCGCATGTTACGTGCATAGAAGGAGGAATGGGAGGAAACGTGGCTGAGAACCTAAGCAACCAGTCTGTACCCGAAGCCGCGGCGCGCGTCGCTGCCGTGGTCAACCGCCTCGTTAACCGAATCGGCTCGAATGCCGAGTCCAAGGAGCGTCTCGCCGAGATCGAGATCCCCGAGGAGCTGCGCGACAATCTGGCGCTGTTCTTGCGCCTGGAGCGCCGTGTGCTTAGCGAGTATGATCCCGAGATCGCGGACCTGTTCGACAAGATTTTGACAGCCGAGATTGTGGCCAATGCCGGCAACCCCGGTAGCCGTGCTGCCGATGAGTCCGTCGACGAGCAGGGCGTGCCCACTGCCGACGAGCCCACCGCCGTGGCGTTTCGCGAAGTCGTCGATCTGATCGACAGCCTGCCGCTCGATAAACAGCAGGTTATCGTCCGCGCCTTTACGAGCTTCTTCCATCTGGCAAACCTGTCGGAGGAGAATTACCGTGTGGCGCAGCTGCGCGAGCGCGAGGCCGGTGCGTCGACCGATACCGAGGTCGATCCCGCCAACGAACTCACCGTCGCCTATCACCAGTTGGTAAACGAGATGGGTGTCGAGGGCGCCAACGAGCTGCTCGGCAAGCTTGAGTTCCACCCTGTCTTTACCGCACATCCCACCGAAGCCCGTCGCAAGGCCGTCGAGGGCAAGATTCGCCGTATCTCCAACCTGCTGGAGGAGCGTCCGCGTCTGGGCGGCTCCGACCTGGTGGAGAACGAGCGCCATATGCTGCAGGAGATCGACGCCCTGGTGCGTACGAGCCCCATCGCGCTCAAGAAGCCCACGCCGGTCGAGGAAGCCGATACCATCATCGACATCTTCGATAACACGCTGTTCGACGTTATCCCCGTCATCTATCGTCGTTTTGACGACTGGGTGCTGGGCGACAAGGCCGGTACCGTGCCGCCGCTGTGCCCGGCGTTCTTCCATCCCGGCAGCTGGATCGGTTCCGACCGCGACGGTAACCCCAACGTCACCGCCAAGGTGAGCCGTGAGGTCGCCGCCAAGTATTTCACCCATATGGTGCTCAAGCTCGAGGACAAGTGCCGCCGCATCGGCCGCAACCTCACGCTCGAGGCCACCTACAGCAAGCCGTCTGCCGAGCTCATCAACCTGTGGAACCATCAGGTCGAGATGAGCACCCAGTACACGGCACGCGCCGAGCTGATCTCCGAGCACGAGCCGCATCGCGCCGTCATGCTCGTCATGGCAGACCGACTCAACGCCACCGTCCGTCGCATCACCGACACCATGTACCACAGCGCCGATGAGTTCCTGGAGGACCTGCGCGTCGTCCAGCGCTCGCTGGCCGCCTGCGGTGCCGTCCGTGCTGCCTACGGCCCGGTCCAGACCATCATCTGGCAGGTCGAGTCCTTCGGCTTCCATATGGTCGAGATGGAGTTCCGTCAGCACTCCGTGGTGCACGCCCGCGCCCTCAAGGATATCCACGAGAACGGTATCCATGGCGACCTGCAGCCCATGACGCGCGAGGTCATCGATACCTTCCGTGCCATCGGCTCCATCCAAAAGCGCTACGGCAAGAAGATGGCCCACCGCTACATCATCTCGTTTACCAAGAGCGCCCAGCATGTGGCCGACGTCTTTGAGCTTGCCCACCTGTCCTTTGCGCACGAGGAGGATGTCCCCGAGCTCGACGTGATCCCGCTGTTCGAGCAGCTCGAGGACCTCGAGGGCTGTGTCGACGTGCTCGACCAGATGCTTACGCTGCCCGTGGTGCAAAAGCGCCTTGCCCAGACCGACCGCCGCATGGAGGTCATGCTGGGCTATTCCGACTCCTCCAAGGACGCCGGTCCTACCACGGCCATGCTCGCGCTGCACTCCGCGCAGGAGCGCATCGCCAAGTGGGCCGAGAAGAACGATATCGACCTGGTGCTCATGCACGGTCGCGGCGGTGCCGTGGGCCGTGGCGGCGGCCCGGCCAACAAGGCCGTGCTGGCGCAGCCCAAGGGCTCGGTCAACTGTTTCTTTAAGCTCACCGAGCAGGGCGAGGTCATCTTTGCCCGTTACGGCAACCGCACGCTGGCCCAGCGCCATGTTGAGTCCGTTGCCGCCGCAACGCTTTTGCAGTCGGCCCCGAGTGTCGAGAAGACCAACACCGAGACCACGCAGAAGTTCTGGGATATGGCGGAGAAGCTCAACGCAGTAAGCCATGAGCGCTATCTGGACCTGCTGAACACCGAGGACTTTACACCGTGGTTCTCGACCGTGACGCCGCTGACCGAGGTCGGTCTGCTGCCGATCGGCTCGCGTCCCGCCAAGCGCGGCCTGGGCGCCAAGTCGCTCGACGACCTGCGTACCATTCCGTGGATCTTCAGCTGGAGCCAGGCGCGCATCAATCTGGCCGCTTGGTACGGCCTGGGTACTGCCTGCGAGCAGCTTGGCGACCTTGATCAGCTCAAGGCTGCCTACCAGGAGTGGCCGTTCTTCCGCACCTTTATCGACAACATCGAGATGTCGATCGCTAAGACCGACCAGCGCATCGCCAAGATGTATCTGCACCTGGGCGATCGCCAGGATCTGTCCGAGAAGGTCTTCACCGAGATGCAGCTCACCCGTAAGTGGGTCCTTGCCATCGTCGGTGACGAGTGGCCGCTGCAGCGTCGCCGCGTGCTCGGCTGCGCCGTCCGCGTGCGCAACCCCTACGTCGACGCCCTGTCTATCGCCCAGGTTCGCGCCCTTCGCGAAGTGCGCATGAACCAGGACGAGATGGCCGAGGAGAAGAAGGCCGAGTACATGAGCCTGATTCTTTCGACTGTGACCGGCGTCTCGGCAGGACTGCAAAACACGGGGTAATCGATAGCCCTGTAGTCGCTGTCCGGGACCGCCGTATGTTTGCTTTCCGGCGCGTCCTCGGACATGCAAGAAGCCCTCGCTGCGCACTTCGTGCGGCGAGGGCTTCTTGCGTCCTGCGGAGTGCGCCGGAAAGCAAACATACGGCGGCCCCTGCGATGTCCGGTCTTCGGCGGATTACTGGCTGGGGGAATAATGGCGCGCTTCGCGCGTTTTGGATGGGGTTTGTCCTGGCGGCGCGTTTGGCGCCTCGCGCCTCGCGTCTTATCGATCGGGATTGAGATGCATGTGGCGCTTCTTGACTTACGACTGTAGCGGCCGCGGTCCCGTTTGGGATCGCGGTTGTTTTGTTGTGGGTCAAATATGAACGTTGTGTTAATGAGTCGGTGGACGGTGGTGTTTTTCGGTGAGCGGCGTATCCTTCCAACGGTTTATCTAGTGTGTCAGTTGAAAGGAAGAGGGCGCTCGTCATTGTTTAAATGTGAACTGCCGTTTGACCACAAGACGTTGCATCTGGAGCTTGCGGATAAGAACTTCGCGGGTGTGATGGAAGGTCATCAAAACGAGTTTAAGACTACAAAATCTCAGGAAGAGCTGGTAGAGGAGTCACTTGTCAACCCTTATGGCTCGCCTTCGCTCGAGGAGCTTTGTGCTGGCAAGAAGGATATCGTCATCATTAGCTCCGACCATACGCGTCCCGCTCCTTCGCGTGTGACGATGCCCATTCTGCTGCATCACATTCATGCCGCTGCGCCCGAGGCGCGCGTTCGCATTTTGGTTGCTACGGGTATGCATCGTCCGTCGACGCACGAGGAGCTCGTCAACAAGTACGGCGAGGAGATCGTTGCCAACGAAGAAATCGTTATGCACGTCGCGACTGACGACAGCATGATGAAAAAGATCGGCACCCTGCCTTCTGGTGGCGAGTGCATCATCAACAAAATCGCTGCCGACTGCGACCTGCTGCTCGCCGAGGGCTTTATTGAGCCGCACTTCTTTGCCGGTTTCTCTGGCAGCCGCAAGTCTGTCCTGCCTGGCATCGCCAGCTACAAGACCATCATGTACAACCACAACGGTCAGTTTGTGAACGACTCCCATTCGCGTGCCGGCAACCTGTGCCACAACCACGTGAGCGAGGACATGTTCGCCGCTGCCGAGATGGCGCACCTCGCCTTCGTGCTCAACGTAGTGCTTAACGGCAAGCACGAGGTCATTGGCTCCTTTGCCGGTGACATCCACAAGGCACACGAGGCTGGCTGCGAGTTCGTGAAGAGCCTTGCCGGTGTTGAGCCCGTCGAGTGCGAGATTGCCATCACCACCAACGGTGGCTACCCGCTCGATCAGAACATCTACCAGGCCGTGAAGGGCATGTGCGCTGCCGAGGCCACGCTTCCCGAGGGCGGTGTGATCATCGATGTCGCCGGTTGTGCCGACGGTCACGGTGGCGAGGGCTTCTATCACAACATCGCCGACAACGATCCGGCAGAGTTTGAGCGCGCCTGCATCGACCGTCCCAAGGACGAGACCCTGCCCGATCAGTGGACGAGCCAGATCTTTGCCCGCATCCTGGCGCATCACCCCGTGATCATGGTCACCGACCTGTGCGATCACCAGATGCTCAAGGATATGCACATGACGCCGGTCAACACCCTCGAGGAGGCGCTCAAGCTCGCCTTTGAGATGAAGGGTGCCGATGCCAAGGTTGCCGTCATTCCCGATGGCCTGGGCGTTGTCGTCGCGCAGCACTAGTGCGTGGCCCAAACGAATCGTTTATAACCGACAAGAAAGATCAGGTTTTATGCTTACCAAACTCCTCTGCGAATTCGGCGCGACGGCCCTCATGATCGTCTTTGGCGCGGGCGTGCACTGCGATACCGTGCTCAAAGGCACCAAGTATCAGGGCTCTGGCCATATGTTTGCCATCACCACCTGGTCTTTTGGCATCTCGGTCTGCCTGTTTGTCTTTGGCGGCGCCGTGTGCATGAACCCCGCTATGGTGCTTGCCCAGTGCATCGTCGGTCTGGTGCCGTGGGGCAACTGCATCCCCTTCATGCTTGCCGATATGCTCGGCGGCTTTGTGGGTGCCGTGATCGCTTGGTTTATGTATGCCGATGAGTTCAAGGCTTCCGAGGGTGTCGTTGATCCCATTGATCAGCGCAACATCTTCTCGACCAACCCCACCACCGAGGGTACGAACTATGCCCGTAACTTCTTCTGCGAGGCTATCTGCACCTTCGTGTTCATCAGCGCCATCCTTGCTGCCGCTAGCCGCGCCGGCGAGAACGTTCTGATGCTCGCAATCTGCGTCGGCCTGATCGTTTGGGCTGTTGGCATGGGCATGGGCGGCATCACCGGCTTCGCCATGAACCAGGCTCGTGACCTTGGTCCTCGCATGGCCTATCAGGTGCTGCCGATCAAGAACA
>UQWQ01000042.1 GCA_900544755.1 uncultured Collinsella sp.
TGGCGGGCACGTCGAGCTCGGTCTCGGGCGTGATACGGGCGCGGTCGGCGACGTCGCCGGGGGCAGAGGCGCGGCGCTCGGGGAAGCGCTCGGCCATGGCATCCATGGCGGTGTCGAAGGCGTCAACTGCGCCATGGAACTGCTCGTCCAGACCCTCGACCTCAACGGCCTCGGCGGGTGCGGCGGCAAGCTCGTTCGAAAGCTCGAGCTTGGTCTGGTTCATCTTGAGCCAGCCCCAAGTGGCGGCCGGCATCGCATTAACCTGCTCGAGCGTGGTCGCAGCGGTGTTCGTGGTCTGTTTCATTATCCGATCGCTCCTTCCATCTCGAGCTTGATCAGGTTGTTCATCTCGACGGCGTACTCCAGCGGCAGCTCCTTGGAGACCGGGTTGGCAAAGCCGTTGACGATCATGGTGCGGGCCTCTTCTTCCGAGATGCCGCGGCTCATCAGGTAGAACACCTTGTCATCGCCGATGCGTCCGATGGTGGCCTCGTGGCCGATGTCGACATTCTTGGCGCGGATGTCCATGGCGGGGATGGTGTCGGAGCGGCTTTGGTCGTCGAGCATGAGCGACTGGCAGCTCACGGTTGCCTTGGAGCCCTCGGCCTTAGGCGTGGCCACGATGGAGCTGCGGAAGGTCTGGATGCCGCCGCTCTTGGAGATGCCCTTGGTCTCGACGGTCGCCGAGGTCTCGGGGGCGTTGAGCACGACCTTGCAGCCGGTGTCGAGATTCTGCCCGGCGCCGGCAAAGGTGATGCCGGTAAAGCTCGAGCGGGCGCGGCGGCCGTTGAGCACGCTCATGGGGTAGAGGTAGCCCACGTGGCTGCCGAAGGAGCCGCTGATCCACTCGATGTCGCCGTCCTCGTCCACGCGCGCACGCTTGGTGTTGAGGTTGTACATGTTCTTGGACCAGTTCTCGATGGTCGAGTAGCGCAGGTGCGCACGCTTGCCCACAAAGAGCTCCACGGCGCCGGCGTGGAGGTTGGCCACGTTGTACTTGGGCGCGGAGCAGCCCTCGATAAAGTGCAGGTCGGCATGGTCCTCGACAATGATGAGCGTGTGCTCAAACTGGCCGGCGCCCTTGGCGTTGAGGCGGAAGTAGCTCTGCAGCGGAAAATCGAGCTTGGTGCCCTTGGGCACGTAGACAAACGAGCCGCCCGACCAGACGGCGCCGTGCAGGGCCGCAAACTTGTGGTCGGTGGGCGGGATGAGCGTCATAAACTTCTCGTGGATGAGCGGCTCCCACTGCGGATCGTGCAGGGCCTCCTCGATGCCGGAGTAGACGATGCCCATCTTGGACGCCGTATCCTGCATGTTGTGGTAGACCAGCTCGGAGTCGTATTGCGCGCCGACGCCCGCCAGGTAGCTGCGCTCGGCGTCGGGGATGCCCAGGCGCTCAAAGGTGTTCTTGATGTCGTCGGGCACCGACTCCCAGTCGTGCTTTTGGTCGGTGTTGGGCTTGACGTAGGTGACGATGTTGTCCATGTCCAAGCCCTCGATGGAGGGGCCCCACGTCGGATCCGGGAAGCGGTTGAAGATCTCGAGGGACTTTAAGCGCAGGTCGAGCATCCACTGCGGCTCGTCCTTCCTGGCGCTGATCTCGCGCACGATGTCGGGCGTGATGCCGGCGTCGAGGCGCTCGAATCCCTCCTCGCCATAGGTGAAGTCGTAGAGGCTGCGGTCGATGTCCGCGACCTCGGTGCGGTTCTTGGTCATTGCGTCGCCCCTTTACGCCTGCTGCTCGGCAGCGGCGGCCTCGGCCTGGGCGCGCTGCTCGGCGGCCTCGCGCTCGAAGGTCTCAAAGCCGTTCTTGTCGATCCAGGGGATCAGCGAGGCGTCGTCCTCGCGCACGATGTGGCCCTTGACCATTACGTGGACGCGATCGACATCCAGGTGCTCCAGGATGCGCGTGTTGTGCGTGATGATGAGCATGGAGCCGTCGCAGCTCTTGCGGTAGGCGTCCATACCGTGGCTGACGGTGGACAGGGCGTCGACGTCCAGGCCGGAGTCGGTCTCGTCCAAGATGGCGAGCTTGGGCTGCAGCAGCAGAAGCTGGAGCATCTCGACCTTCTTTTTCTCGCCGCCCGAGAAGCCCACGCCCAGCTCACGGTTGAGGTAGGCGGTATCCATGTTAAGCTCGGCCGCGAGCTCCTTGACGCGACGACGGAATTCCTTGCCCTTCATCTCCAAGCCGGGGCGGCCGGCGATACTGGCGCGCAAAAAGCTCGACAGTGGCACGCCGGGGATCTCGACCGGGGCCTGGAAGCTCAGGAACAGGCCGGCGCGCGAGCGCTTGTCGGTGGTGAGCTCGGTGATGTCCTGGCCGTCAAAGACGATGCGGCCGTCGTTGACCGTGTAGACGGGGTCGCCCATGACCAGGTGGCCAAGGGTGGACTTGCCGGCGCCGTTGGGTCCCATCAACACGTGGGTCTCGCCGGCGGCGACGTTAAGGTTGACGTTGTGGAGGATGGTCTTCTCGTCCACGGAGGCGGTCAGACCTTCGATGGAAAGCAGCGGATTTGCGCTCATGCTGTCCCTCTCTGTATATGGTGTACTCATGGGTGTACGAAACCCTAGGAATCTTCTCGGAATAAAGTTACTATGGGTTCGGCGTTAGTCAAGGGAAAACCCGACTAATCCACTCGACTTTTCTAGATGTGGGACATAATAATCAGGTTTGTTTGCTCCGCTTGCATAGGATTTGGGACAAACAAGCCTGGTTTTGTCCCAGTAACGATGGTAGGGTAGGTATGCTCATTTCTTCTAAGGGCCGCTATGCCCTCCGACTGATGATCTATATCGCGGCGCTCGGTGACGCCGAGGGCAAGATTGCTCTGCGCGAGGTTGCCGACCGCGAGCACATTTCGCAGAAGTATCTGGAACAGCTGGTTCGTCCGCTTATGAAGGCTGGCCTGCTTAAGAGCGTGCGCGGCAAGGGCGGCGGCTACATGATGGCCAAGGATCCCTCCGAGGTGCGTGCTGGCGACATCCTGCGCGCTGTCGAGGGCAGTACTGCTCCGGTGGCGTGCGATGGTATCGACAACAGCTGCGCCCGCAGCGATCTCTGCTCGACCGTCAAATTCTGGCGCGGTCTGGACGACGTGATCGAAAAGTACGTCGACGGCGTGACGTTGGCCGACCTTGCTGCCGTCCCCGAGATCAACTTCGACATTAAGCTGTAGGGCTGCAGATGGTATCTCTCGACAAGGTGTACAAGCAAATTGAGATTTTTGCTCGGGAATGTGACGCCGAGAGGGTTGTGCTGTTTGGTTCTCGTGCCCGCGGTGACAACTTACCTAAGAGCGATATTGATATTGCTGTAGCAGGTTGCCGGGATTTCGACCGTTTCTCATATCTGATAGAGGAGCGTCTTGATACTCTTTTAGATATAGACGTCGTCAATCTGGATGAGTCCTTATCGCAGCAATTGCTCGATGAAATTGCCAGGGATGGTGTGATTCTGTATGAAAAAATATGAGAACTTTGCCAGCGCCTTGGCGAATCTTGAGGATGCACCCAATCAGGATCTTAGCAATGATTTTGTTCAGAGTGGATTGATTAATAAGTTCAACCTTCAGTTTGAACTGAGCTGGAAGCTCCTTAAACGTCTGCTCGAGTATGAGGGCGCCACGCTTGCTGCATCGGGGTCTCCTCGTGCCATCTTGAAGGAAGCCTACCGATTCTACGACTTTATTGATGAGGCGGCATGGCTAGATATGCTCAGAGACCGCAATACGAACGTCCATATCTATGACAACAAGCTCGCTCAAGATTTGATTCAGCGTATCCTGAACGTCTATATCCCCGCTTTCTGTCAGTTGAGAGACGGGCTGATGGGACGCTACGGCGATCTTCTTCTGGTGCCCGACGACCAGTTTGTTTAATTCCTTTAGATTTCGCGGATTTCGCGGAGGGTTGTTGCCGTTTACCGAGGGGTTGTTGTGCAACAACGGGCGAGCTGCAATACTTACTCTTATCTTTGCAAACTGCACTTTAACTACACCAATGCAGGGAGGATCTTATGCAGCCCAAGCATTCTGCTATTGTCGCGGGCCTGACGCTGGCGCTTTCGTTTGGCGCCGTTACCGCACCCGCACCCGCTGCCGCCGAGGAGCCCACACCGGGCGTTGCCTCGGATGCGACCGATATCGATAAGGGTCTCTATACCCAGCAGTCCTTCTCGGGCGTGCTGAGGTCGGTCCAGGGCGTTTCGTTTGTTAACGTGACCCCCGAGATGAAGTACTTTACCAAGTACGAGAGCCATGGCAACTATAACCAGGGCTTTTCGTATGGCGACGGCTATAACGCGCTGGGTTATTACCAGTTCGACCGTCGATGGTCGCTCATTCCGTTTATGAAGCAGGCCTACAACTACAACCCCGAAAAATACAGCATGCTCAAGGATGCGATTGATCGCGGCAGCGAGATTTCCAACACGAGCAATGCCATGTACGAGAACGGCCAGCTCACCGAGTTGGGCCGTATTGCGCAGGAGGCTTTCCAAGGTGCTTATAACACCGACCCTGTTGAGTTCTCGGCTCTGCAGGATGCGTATGCGTACAACTCGTACTATGCGGTGACCGAGGCGTGGCTCAAGAGCGGCCTGGGCATTGATATTTCGGGCCGTGCCGATTGCGTTAAGGGCATGGTGTGGAGCATCACCAACATGTGCGGCACCGGTGGTTGCAGGGACTTCTTCCGTTGGGCAAACCTTTCTAACAGTATGACTGATCGCGAGTTTGTGACGGCGCTTTCCAACAGTGTGGTCAATAACGTGGCGACCAAGTATTCGAGCCAGCCCCAGTATCATGAGGGCTGGAAGAACCGCTACCGCAACGAGCTGAAGGACTGTTTGGTTTATATCGCCGAGGACGAGGCCGCTGCCGCTGCGACGCCCGTGCAGCCCGAGCCTACGCCGGCGCCTGATTCGAATGACGACTCGCGTAACGATGCCAATGATGACAGGATGGATGCGCCCTCGACCGATGCTGACGGTGATGGCTCTGCTGGTGGCACTACCAACAACGGCTCTACCTCGAACGGCTCCGTTTCGAACGGCTCTGCTGCGGGCGATTCGTCTTCAAGCTCTGCCGGCAATACGGATGGCGCCGCTTCTGGTTCGACCGACGCTGATACCTCTAACTCATCCACCGGCTCGAGCGATTCGTCCGTTGGCGCCGGCTCTAACAACGGCTCCGGCTCTGACGCAACCCCTGATTCCGATGCTTCCAAGGATGACTCGAATAAGGCGCCGGACGCTCCCGCTGCTTCGCCTGACAAGAAGCCTTCTTTCTCCGTGCAGCTTGGTTCTACGCTGGGCTCTTCGCTGATGGCTGGCGTCAATAACGGCTCGACCCAGAACAAGGACAACTCTGATCAGGTTTCCACGGAAAAGACCGAAGCCGCAAAGGGCGACTCCAAGGACAAGGCTTCCGAGAAGACCGAATCCGATAAGGGTTCTAGCTCTGAGGAGAAGAGCGACAAGTCCGAACAGAAGAAGGACGAGGATAAGAAGTCTGAATCTGAGGAGAAAGACAAGAGCAAGGGCAAGACTGAGGACGGAAAGCAGCAGAGCGAGGACAGCGGTAAGGGCAACACCGATGACCAGGTCCAGGAGCAAAATGACTCCAAAACGGTGACCACTACGACCACGACGACTACAACTACCAAGTCTTCGGGCGGCAACATGCCCAAGACGGGCGATCTGATTGTGATGGCGAGCCTTGCCAGTGCAAGCTTGGCCACACTGGGCGCTACGTCTATCGTAAGTGGTAAGCATAAGCTCGATCAGCAGAAGAAGGCTTCTGGGGAGGACGGCTCGGAGGAGTAATCTTCCAGATCGTTTTCTATAAGAGTTTGGGACGGGGTCCGGTGCGGCGGCATCGGGCCCCGTTTTTGTTGTGCAACGATTTGTTATGCCCCCTCGGGGGTCTGTTGCTACCGCTGCCCGAAACGTTTGCATGTCGATATTGTTGCGCTCTACCCGCTCGCTACAATGGGCATCGTGCTGCGTTAGAGGGAGAGTTTACGGTGTCTGAACAGGCGAATTATGGTGTTGCTCATGCGTTTGGCGCGCGGTTGCTCAATTATGCGGATAACGCAGCTCTGCCGGTTGAAGTGCACGACTTTTCTGATGCAATCAATTGGTGTTTACTCGTCGATAAGACTATGTTTATTGCCGATATATTGGACAGCGAAGCACCTGTTGCGCTTTGTTGTCGGCCCAAGGGTTTTGGCAAGAGCATGAATCTATCGATGCTCAAATGCTATTTGGAACGATCTGATCACCGACGGCCGGATCGAAGCCCGTTCGTCGGCACCCAGATTTGGCAGGCGGGCGGTGGTCGCTTTCGTGATGAGTACGCGTGCTATCCCGTCATCTTGCTCGATTTTTCTGCTGCCGCTGCGAGGCGCGACGCCGATGCTGCGGCGGCTATTCGCAGCGCTGTCGCGAACGAGTGCGCCCGATTGCTGCCGCTGCTTGCCGCACCTGATCTGTCAAGACGTGAGGTCCGTCTTATCGAGAGGGCGGCGCGTGGGGTGGCCAGCGATAAGGAGATCGATGCGGCGCTTGGCGTGCTTATCAAGCTGCTCCAGGCAGCTTTCGATGAGCAGGTTGTTCTTCTGATCGACGACTACGACGCGGTATGTCCAAAGCGTTTGGACGCTAAGGACGACGGTGGCGTGGATTTCCTAGAGTCGCTCAGCCGAATGTTGTTCGACACCATTGCCGATGCCGGCGACTCGTTGCGATTGACGTGTCTGATGTGCGAACGCCCCGGTCATGCCGAGTTTGCGTTGTCCCAACGTGGGGTTTCCTATCGGTCGGCGACAGCGTTGTCGAGTTGGTGTGATCGATGGTTCGGTTTTTCGGACGACGAAGTCCAAGTGCTGTTGGATTGCATCGGTCGCAACGGCTGTCTGGATGACGCGCGTGAGTGGCTCGAGGGCTATCTGTTTGGTGGTTTTTATTGCTCGAGCCCGGAGCGCGTGGTGGACTACGCACATCGCGATTGCGTCGCGCCCGTTCGGGCGGATCTGTATGGTTACGCCGACCGTCTGGGCGCATGCGTCGGCGACTGGAATCTCATTCGCCTGTCCACATTGTTCGATTTGGTTGAGCCGCATGGGTTTATTGAGGCGCCGGTGCATATGCATGCCGAGGAGGTCGATGCCGCCAAGCCCGAAGATATCTGGACTGCGCTGTATCTGTCTGGATTCCTTGCGACGGATATGACGGGGCATTCGGAGGACGGCGCGTGCCTTCGTTCCCTGCGTCTGCCTAATAACGAAGTGCGTCAGGCGCTTCGTCTTGTAATTCTGGAATGGTTTGAGTGCGCCGTTGAGGACGTTGGAGTTATCGACTCGTTCCATGACGGGCTGTGCCGAGGAGACGAGGACACTGTAAAGCAAGCTTTGAGCTGTGCTATCGGCGATCTGGGCATCGATGTGGGCCAATCAGATGTGCCGACAGCCTATCATCTGGCGCTTCAGGGGCTCTGCTTTGGACTGCCCGGCTATTGCAATCCCAGCTCCAAGCGAAGTGGCGTCTCGGATCGCTGGGATATCCAGGTGATTCCCACCGGTCGGGTGTTTGACGTGGCTGACACGCTCGGCATGCTCGATGAGCGACCGCTCATTACGGTCAACATGTTGTACGACCCTGGCGTCGATGCCCTGGGCCTGGAACTGTTGGCGGTTCAGGCGCTGCTCGACATAGAGCGCGACGGCATCGACGAAATCCGTGTACCACGCCCCGGCGTGGGTCGCATGCGCTGGGGGTTCGGTTTTGATGGGCAGCATGTGGCTACGGTGTGCCAGCGGCTTTAAGCGCCAAGGTGTTTCCGGCTTCCGTTACTCGGCGTCCTTCAGGGGCGGCATGGGTTTCCAGTTGGGATCCTTAACGATCTTGCGGGCGTCCTTCATGCCACGGCGCAGCGCCGGAATGCCGGTCTTAAAGCATTTGTCGACTGCTGCCAGACGAATGAACTCCTTACAGAAGGTCGCGGCATTGCCCAGACGGAACAGCACGGGGTGGTAGTCGCCGTAGATCTGCATGTAGCGTGCCAGATAACCGCGGTTGCGCATGATGTAATAGCGGTTGGTGTCGCTCGTGGAGTTGAGCTGTCGTTTGCCGGCGATATCCCAGTTGGAGACGGCGCGGGCGCGCTTGAGCACCACGTCGGCAACCACGGCGGCGGGGAAGTGCTGGCTGGCCACGTAGCCGTAGCAGGCATCGTCGCCGTAGATAAAGAAGCGCGCGTCGGGCAGGCCAATCTTGTCGACCACGCGGCGCGAGAACATGCCGCCCTCAAAGCACAGTTGGTTCATGGCGCGGTAGCCCTCGGGTCCCAGGTCCCACTTGGCGATGGGGTTGGGAATGCCGAGCGAAAGGATGAGCTGGTACTGCCAAAAGAAGGCACCGCCGTCAAAGTCCAGGCGCGAACCCTGGATGACATCGTAGCGGTCGGTCCACTTGGCAAGACGCTCGATGCCTTCGGGGATGACGAGCACGTCGTCGTCCATCACCCAGAACCACTGGGCCCCCAGATCGTAGGCGCATTTAGTGCCGGCGGAGAAGCCGCCCGCACCGCCGCCGTTTTCGAGCTGCGGGGCGTAGATGACACGGTCGGTGCCGCCCTGCGCGTCGGGCTGCTCGGTGTCGATGCCCCACAGGTTGGCCAGGCGCTCGTTAAATGCGGTGCACATGGCCTCGGTCTCGCGCGAATTCTCGTTATCGACAATCACGATGCGCCAGGGCGTTGCCGTGAGCTCGGTCATGGAGTCGAACAAGTTGGCCAAGAGCTCCTGGCGTTTGTACGTAACGACAACGATGGCGAGCTTGTCGATGGGGGCGGGAAGGGCGGAAGTCATGAACGAGAATATCCTTTCGCGTGGGCAGCGTATCGGCCCTGCGGAATAAACAATGTGTCCCATGGGACACGACTATTGTAAGCGTAGGCGGGCGGGTAATGTTCCGCTAATCACCAAGAACGTTTGCTACAAGCCTTGTCGACGTGCGGGCGTGGCGAGGTTGCACGCGCATATTGTGGTATTACATAGGTGCCGATTCCTGTGGACGCGATCTTTGTGTTTGGATGCCCTGTGAATAAAACTCGTTTAACCTCCTTTGCAGATAGCCTTCCCTTCAAGGTCATGTTTCTGTTTTTGGTTCTTCAGGTCGCATTTGTCCTGAGCAATACCGCGGCGAATTGCCTGCCGAGGCCCGTTATCGAGTCGCATGCGCAGGGTTCGGAGTCCTCGGCCCTGTTGTCTGACATGTATGTCTACGACCACCGTGTTGCAGCTGGCCCTGTTTGCTTTGATAACAATCGCTTTATCATTGAAGTCGCACGGCAAAAGGACCAAGGTTCTCCGTTTAAGACGATGGCTGTTGCCGAGATTGATGACGTTACGAAAGCCGGCGAGATTACGCATCAGCAGTACTACCGGTATTGGCATGGATGGCAGCTACTTACGAATGTCTGCCTGTTTATTGGCGGTATCGATGTTGTCATGGTGCCCGCGGCTGCCCTGGCGATTGCCGGCTCCGCTTGCGCTTACGTTGCCTTGCGGAAGCGGTTTTCAATGTCAGTGACGTTGGGTTTCCTTGCAATCCTGTTGTTCTCGACCAATCTGTTTTTCAATTATATCGGTGATCTACTGCTGTGCATCTCGTTCTTTGTGGCGCTCATCATGATGTCTTGCATGTCTTGCATGTCTTGCATGAGCCTTCGTTTGAGTTCTGCATCGAGTGAGCGTGCGTTCACGAGCCGCCTTGTCCTGTGGTCCATAGCGACCGGCGCGGCATTTTCGTTTTTGGACTTCCTTACGATTCCTGCCGCAGTTGTCGCCCTGCATTGTTTTTTCGCCTTCATTGCGCTCCCCGAGGGTGAGCGCCCCAAGCGCTGCGTCGTCACGATGCTGCAGGCGCTCTTTGGGTTTGGGCTTTCGTTTGTGTTTACCTGGGCGATGAAATGGGTTGTCGCGGCATTTGTGCTGGGCTGGGACGAGGTCTTTTCGAACGTTCTGGGCGAGATGGGCCTTTGGTCTGCGCACGGGGCGTCGTCGCTGTTGCCCCAAGCTGACTGGCCTCAGATTTTGAAGGAGTTTTATTGCATGAGCCCGCAGCTGTTCGCCATCTGCTCAACAGCTGGTTATGCGATGATCTCGAACGTCGTTTGTCTTGTTTCGTTTGCTGTCGTATTGGCGGTTTGGATTGCCGTTCTCGTTTGCTCGGTACGGGGCGGAGCGCAAGACGGTCGTCGCTGCAAGGCGTTGATCCAGTCGCTGCTCATGGTATTGCCTCTGGCTGTTGTTCTGGGTTATTTCGTTGTTATGCATGACCATGCGATCGTCCATATTCCGGTATTTGGCTGCAAGAACTGGGCGATTATCTTTGCGATGTTATTTGCTTCGGGTGTTAGCGCGCTTCGTGGCCTGCAGGGTCAGAAGGACGTCTAGCTGTTCATATGGGCCTTGATGGCCTCGACTACGGCTCTGCGTACGATATCCATGAGGAGCAGGGCAAGCGCGAGGCAAAGGCTCATAAGGATTCCGAGCAAAATGGCGCCGGCTGGATGAGGCTCTCCCGTTTGGATGCCTGTCGCCATGGTGTAGATTGCTTTGTCAAAGATGGGTCGCCAGACATTGCAGGTAAACGACTGTACGGCGTAGAAAGCGAGCGTTCCTGCGGCGAGGGACATGATTGTCTTGTCTGCAGCTGGGACTTCGTGGCGCGGCTGATGGAGCGCTGCGGCGGCAACGGATGCGGCGGCCAAGATAAAGGATATGACGGAAGTGGACTTGTAGGAGAGCTTCCAGAGCGCGTCGTACTGGCTATTTGCCGATAGCAGAAGCTCGAGCGCGATGGTGGCGGCAACGAGTCCGATTAGCGCGATCTCGGATTTTTGAGCGCCGGATGCGTTGCCGTGGTGTTCGAGGACAAAGCGCATTTCTCCAGCCGCAATAAACGCGACCAGGTAGGTAACAGCGCTCATGAGCTTGCGCCATAAAACGACACCGGCAACTTCGTTTGCCGTCGCCGCGATGTAGCAGTTGATTCCAAATGTTGCGAACACTAGAAGTGCTACGACAAACGGGGCCCTTTTGCTGCCGATTCGCTGCCTTGCCAGCGCAATCATCGGTACAAGCAATACGGAGGCGGCGTAGACCCAGATAAACTCGATGCCCAACGTAAGCCAGCCAATCTCGTGCAGCGAGATTTCGGGTAGGGGATAGACGTACATTGAAACAAACAGGCACGCGGTGCAATAAAAGAGCGTGGGTAAGACGATTTTCTTTAACCGTGTAAACGATTTATAAACGAGGCACTGCGCGGAAGACCCGTTTTGAAGGGCGCGTACCGCCGAGGGAATAAGGAAGTACCCCGAGATCATAAAGAAGACCTCGTTGGCCCAACAGCCCAGCAGGTTGATAAAGCCGAGCGCGCCGGAGTAAGGGAAGACAGCGAGCGGCGCGTATTCCGGTAGGCCGGTGCAGACGGCTTGGAATGTCCACTGAAACGTGTGGAATATGGCAATCCCAGCGACCGCGATTAAGCGTAGCGCTTCGATGGAGGTATTTCTGCTTGCTTTTCTGCCCATCAGACTATTTTCCAGTGCGCGCGTTGTATGAACCAAAGTGCGATGTAATCATTTTTAGAGTTTGCTTGGGCCCCTTGTTCCATACGTTATACAAGCCCTCGCCCACAAGGTCCTTGGCGTATGCGCAGTAGCTGATTTTAGGATTGGCGATGCCCATATACTCGGCATAGAGCTTTTTGGCCGCGGGGGTAACGCGAGGATTGGCAAATACCAGCTCTTGCGGCATGCGTTCGAACATCCTGTGGATCGCCCGCTCGATTTCGGGGTGCCCCTCAATTCCGGTGTGCTCAATCATGATGCCCATATAGGTGAAGCCGCGTGTGATTTGCGGTGTCCAGACGGCGGAGTCGGTGACGTTGAGCCGCTCAAGAATATCGACCATGTCGTTCCAGCGATTAAACGGCATCAAGGGGTCACGCTTTGCCAGGGCGGCCGCCTTTTCGGGTGTTTCCTCGCGGTAGCAATAATACGGCTTGGGCCAGTAAGCGATGGCCTTTGCCTGGCATAGCGTTTCGACGAGGAATGGATTATCGGCCCAACCTGCACCGGGGATTTCCTTAAACCAGATATTGTTTTGCATCAGGAAGTCGCGACGATAGATTGCCGACCAAATGGACGGATGGTGAGCCAGCAGGTGTGGAGCGTCGTGAATGGTGAATGGTTGCCGAGACGGTTTGATGCGACCACGATATGCGCAATGTAGTTTGACCTCTTGGGGGGTATCGGGGTTGCGAATGATCCAATACGGGGTCTCGATAATGTCGAGCTTGTTCGGATCGCCAAATTCGCGCTTGGCAAAGGAAAGCATGTCGGAGTACATTCCGGGCTCGATCCAGTCATCGGGCTCGAGGATGGCAATCCAGTCGCCCTTTGCCTCGCGAACGCCCAGATTGCAGGTTGCGCCGTAACCCTGGTTTGCCTTATTGATCACTCGAACGCGTGAGTCGCGCGCAGCGAAATCTTGCATAATGGCGAGCGAGTTGTCGGTGGATCCGTCGTTGATGGCGAGGATTTCCAGTTCGATTTTGTTTTCGTTTAATAGGCTGCCTATAGCCTGAGAAAGATACGGCTCGGCATTGTAAGTAGGCACGATTACGGTCAGCATTCAAACACTTTCTCTAGGCGATTTGGAAGAATTATAGCCTATTACAACGCAACGATTTCAGTTGCATCCGCCATGAAGAAACTAAAACCGTTGCAAATGAGCGAAAGCAACTAAAATAGTTGCTATAATCGCCATGAGGAAAGGAAGCCTGATGAACAATAGATATTCGGCCCTCATGGTCGACATGAGGCATTCGAGATGTCTTTCGGACAGTAGGAGGCAAAGCGCGCAGGAGGATCTTGCGGACGCAATGGACTGCGCAAACGAGCTCGAAATGCCGCTTATGTTTAGTGCGGGCGATGAATTGCAGGGCCTATTTCGTAGTACGGCTGGCGCTTTCTTGGCATACAGATTTATCAAGATACTCGTCCAGACGGTTGATCTTAGGGGCGGTATCGGAGTTGGAGAATGGAAAACTCGGATGCAGTCTGCATTGTCGACGGAGCAAGACGGGTCGGCATACCATCGTGCACGCAGAGCAATTGCTGCGTCCGAAAAAGATAAGTACAGTAATTTGAAGATCATTGATGCTTCGGGTGTTTCGCGTGAGAAAGAGCTATGCGCGGCGGGCTGTCTGGAAATAATCGATCGCAGAAACGAGTCGCAGCGTAATTACTGCGAGGTTGTTGAGTTACTGCGGCCGCTAATGCTGCACGAGGGCACAGACTCGACTTTGAGCAAAAGGTATACTGAGCTCTTCGAAACACGTATAGGCAAAAAGTATGGCGCTAAAAGCAATCCGGTTGATTGCGCGCCAGTGGCGTTGGGCAGCTCGCTCAACCTCAACGTAGATAGCATCAGGGCTAGTCATGTAGGGCTTGCGGGACAAATGGGCGTTGCGATGGGGAAGACGAGGCAGGGGCTCGAGAAAAGCCTTAGACTCGCGAATGTTGTAAGAGAAAGAGAGCTGGCTGCTTTCGCTGTTCATTTCCTTAATGAAGTGGAGCCGTCATGAGAGTGTTCGGGTGTTTTCTTCTATTCCACATGCTGTTCGACTTTTATTTTCAGTCGAATAAGATGGCAGATAAGAAGGAAAGCAATAGAATTGCCCTTGGTCTGCACTGTTTAATTTACGCGGCCGGCGCCGCGGCAACAGTAGCTCTTCTGTTTGAGGCGAGTGTAGCCGCCACGGCTGCGTCCTTTACGGTATTTGCTCTTTCACACTGGTTTATCGATGGCAGCCTGAGAAGAAAGATTGCAGGGCTTGATCTTTCGCCGGTTGGTAGTTTTTTGATCGATCAGGTGCTGCATATTGTACTTTTGTTTATGTTGAGCGTTCTATGCTGTCACCTCTGGGTCATGCGGCCAATTGCTTCGAATCTCTTGGGCGCCCGTGGAGCTGAGCTCTCTTGGGTTTCGACATTGTGCTTTTGCGGACGCCCCTGCAGCATCGCTATTGCCAAGGTCCTCCAATTTCTCCGAAACCCTGGTACGGAGCAGTCGGCGTGCACATCAAATGCACATTCAGGCAAGTGGATTGGAATATTTGAAAGACTGATTGTCGCGGCGCTTTCTCTGCTGAACCAATATTCGGCTATTGCATTTATTTTTACTGCAAAAAGTATCGCGCGCTTTAAACAGCTGGAAAGTGACAAGGATTTCGCTGAGGTTTATTTGCTGGGTTCATTGGCGAGCGTGTTTCTAGCAATGGCTTCTGCGGTCTTATTTATGTACTTGTTTAATAGCGCTGGTTGCTGATGCTAATAAAAGCGTTAATAGGAGAAGGACTGAGAGGGTGCCCATGAATAATTCATCTGATGATTTCAGAAAAGAGCTTATTAACAAAATAAAGCCGTGCATTCATAACTTGACCATGCGGCCCGGTTTATTTCGCGGTGAATATTGTGAATCCTATGATAGATTTGTTGCTGGAGAGGCGGTGTCGTTTCTCTACGTGCGTGATCCAGGGCCATTAAACAACATGTCAGACGCCGATTTTATCGACGTGTTTCTTCACGGGAACAATATTCGTAACTGTTTCTATTTTATTAGAAACTCTGAAAATCCAGTAGTACGAGAAGAGAATAAAGATCTGTATTTCGACAAAAGCCTAACGAAGAAGGAATTTCTTGACAGCATTTATGAGCAGCTGAAGCAAATGGAAGATATTGACTGCTTCTCAAAAGATGAGATAGATGATCTTGTTTGTGCAATTGGGAACAGTTTGATTAACATTGAAAATCCTAGCGTCAAGGCAGTTTTTGGTAGCCGCAGGTTTTAGAAGTGCCCTACCTTTCTTTGCATAATTAAATGGCATCTTTTGTTCACTCCTCATTAGGGGCGTCCCTTAGAAGCCATTTTCTCTGTGCGATAATCTAAGCACTGTATATATCAAGTTGAGAGCTGGTGACATGCAATGAAAATCAATGTGAAAAACATCGGTAGAGTTGCTGAGGCTGATGTTGAAATTGATGGTATTGCCGTAGTCGCAGGAGAGAACGGAACGGGAAAAAGCACGGTCGGGAAAGCTCTCTATGCGGCGTTCAACAGTATGTCCGATTCTGAAAATAAAATCGATCGCATGAGGCGCTATAGCGTTGAGCGTGCTCTCAGAAAGGCTTATATAGGCGGTCCTTTCGGTTCCACGACTCGCCACAGGCGAAGTGCCGGAAGAATATCCGATTTTATCGATAGGGTTTTTTCGGGTAAGTACACGAGAAATGAACTAATTGATGAGATAAAGGACTATTACGGGAAGGAAATCTCTCGTGAAATTGAATCCGATTTCACGAATGGTGTGGCAGGAGTCGCAGATCAAATTATCGAGATCATGGATATTTCCGATGACGAAGCGTTCCGTGCAATTGCGACAAACAGATTCCGAAGCGAGTTCAACGGCCAGATAAATTCTGTTTTCGACGATGAATCCGGAAGAGTCGAGCTCCAGATAAAGGGCTCTTCTACGCTTTTCTCAATCGCAGGTGATGAGGTGACGGAGGTGTGCGACAGAAGAACCTTGCGATTCAGGGCACATTATCTAGACGATCCGTTCCTGATTGACTCGCTCGCGGGCCCCTACGGCTCCGCTTTTCGTTCCAGAACTCTACTTGGGCATCAGGAGGAGCTTCGCCAAGACCTGATTAGGTCTACCATCCGCAACGATGACAAAGAGTCCTCGCTATTCGACGAAATTGCAATGGAACGGCACCTGAACGTCCTTATGGAGAAAGTCGTCTCCTTATGTCCGGGTCATTTCGAGAAGAGCGGCAGTCGCGATCACCTTATATATCTTGAAGGGGGTTTTGTTCGAGGGCTAGAGCCAGGCAACCTTTCTGCTGGCTTGAAGACGTTCGCTATCATGAAGGTGCTCTTGAAGTCTGGGGCGCTTGAAGCCGGAGGAACCATTATCCTCGATGAGCCTGAGATTCATCTTCATCCCGCATGGCAGCTTGCCTTTGCCGAGATAATCGTGCTGCTCCAGAAGGAGCTCGGAATGCATGTCTTGATGAGTACCCATAGTCCATATTTCTTGAATGCGATCGAAGTGTATTCTAAAAAGTACGGAATTGATGGATTGTGCTCATACTATCTTGCGGAAACCTGCGCCGATGGACGCTCTCGTTTGACCGACATAACCCGCTCAACGGAAGTGGCCTATGAGAAGTTAGCAGCTCCTTTTGATATTCTTGAGAGGGAGGAGTGCGGTCTTGAGTAGCGACTTGTGCATTTCCTGCCCGCATCCGAAGACTCCCGAGGTGCATGATGACGGTGATGAGTATGTCCGTTGCAGAACCTGTATTCTAAAGGACTGCATGTCCTCAGTATCCAAAACATCTAAAGATGGGGAGTCTTCCCTAGTTGATGACGACTTCTCTATTGTTAATTTTGACTCCGTTACCGAGAGCTACTGCAAAAGAGTTAATAGGCGAATGGATCTTCCGCGCTCTGCTGATGCACTATATTGTGACCGGGAAACGTTATATCTAATTGAATTCAAAAACGGTAGTCTGACGAAGGGGCTGGGAAAGAGGCTTAATTCAAAGCTTGATGAAGAGCTCGGCATCAATCTTGGCCAGAGGGACGCTCTCGTTGAGAAATGCAAGGACAGCGTTTTGATCTGTTCGGATTTATGGGGAAAGAGAACAAGTTGGTTTCGCGAGCACTGCGTTTTTGTTTTGGTGTACAACGGATACAAGAATGATCCGACTAATCAGCCGGCGTCAAAGCTGATTTCCGACTCGATTAGGAAAAAGGCACGCTTTGGGCTTTCGGGCAAATTAAAAGGATTTTGCGTGAAGGACGTCTTGACGCTAACAGAAAGTGATTTTTCTAGAACGCTCCTCCCGGCTTGGCGAGGCGCAATGGAATCAAGAGAAAACATTTAGGATCAGATTGTGCAGTTTAGATAACGGGTGATGTAGTGCCTGCCCCAAGCTGTGGTGGGTCGCGTCGGTCATCGGGATATGGCGTACGACCCTTGCGGTCGGGTCCCATCTACCGCACGCCTGTTGGACTCGGAAGAGGCCAATGCGCCAGTCGGGATGCGCCGGGGTGTTCCGCGGCGATATTCCCAAGTAGCGCCAAAGGCAGCGCTTCAGCCTCGAGCACAGGTCGTTCACTATCTCCATCCGCTCCAGGCGGACTGGGTCGTTGACGTTTGCCCCGTGCGCCTCACTCTCGACCCCGCCATCCCTGGCTAGCGCGCCATGCGCCGTATCCCGGGCGTTCCGGCGCACGTACGAACGCCCGCCCGGAGGGATTGTCATAAAACAAAGTTCCGGATGGGCGCTTGGGTATTAATTCATCGTAATTTGTCGTTACTCCCCGGGCATCAATTAACGCATTTTTGCCTTCCAAGTTGGCTCGGCAAAATACATGGTGACCTTTTCCGTTGCGTTCTTCGTTGATGAATGCCTTGTATCCGAGAATCTCTTCGTTTTTTAGCGCAAACGCTTGGCATGATCCTCTGAGAAGGCATCCCGCTAATGTCAGATGATCTTAGTCGTTTATTTGAGATAGGTGACCTTTGTAGTCAATCTTTTCGAGGGTAGTGTCGAGAAGGTTGGTGCAGCGCCCGATCCGAAACGAGTCGGCCCGGCGTCCGGGAACCTGGAACACGGTTGATATCCTATGCCGCCTCGATCCTGTCCGCAAGCTCGAGGCCGGATTCGATCATCTTCCTGGCCTCCCTTGATTATCGACTTTATCCGAACACCTCCCACATTCATCCGTACAT
The DNA here is from genome assembly GCA_900544755.1 of uncultured Collinsella sp. Classification (GTDB taxonomy): domain Bacteria; phylum Actinomycetota; class Coriobacteriia; order Coriobacteriales; family Coriobacteriaceae; genus Collinsella. The sequence continues at coordinate 17,888 of UQWQ01000042.1, forward strand.
GTACGGA
>UQWQ01000043.1 GCA_900544755.1 uncultured Collinsella sp.
GGCGAGATAATCACGCTAAAGAAGGCATCGCAACCGCGCAGCTGCTCCAGGCCCGAAAGGACGCGAGCGGCCGTCTCACTCGTGGCCGAGGTGATCGACAGCGCCATAAGCGTCTCGTCGGTGTGGAGGCGCGGGTTTTTGCTGCCCAGGAAATGCGTCTTGAGCTTGCTGATGGGCTCGATCGCCTCATCGCTAATGACCTCGAGCTCAAGGTCGACGCCCGAGACATGCTTGAGGGCGTTCATAATGAGCGAACTTGCGGCGCCCAGGCGCGTGGAGGTCTTACCGGTCACCACGGAGCCATCGGGCATGACCATGGCACCCACGGGACCACCCGTCAGCTGCTCCCTGGTGAGGGCCGCCGAGCGCGCCGGTGAGTAGTTCTTATCGATGCCGGCTTTCTTCATAATAATCTTGAGACGGTCGACTTGCTCATCGCCCACGCCGGTACGGCGCACATTTTCGACCGCGGTAAAGTAGCGGCGGACGATCTCCATCTTGGAAGCGTCGCGGCAGGCATCGTCATCGGTGATGGCAAAACCGACCATATTGACGCCCATGTCCGTAGGGCTCTGGTAGGGGCTCTTGCCCAGGATCTTTTCCATCAGGGCACGGACTACCGGGAAGGCCTCGACGTCGCGGTTGTAGTTGACCGTGGTCTTGTTGTAGGCCTCCAGGTGGAAGGAGTCGATGATGTTGGCGTCATCGAGGTCTGCCGTGGCGGCCTCGTAGGCAATATTGACCGGATGCGTAAGGGGCAGATTCCAAACCGGGAAGGTCTCGAATTTGGCATAGCCGGCGGCCGTGCCATGCTTGTGCTCGTGATAGAGCTGAGACAGGCAAGTGGCGAGCTTGCCCGAGCCAGGGCCGGGCGCCGTCACGACAACGAGCGGTCGGGTGGTCTCGACAAACTCGTTCTTGCCATAGCCGTCGTCGGACACAATCAGATCGACATCGTGCGGATACCCCTCGATGGGATAGTGCAGCTTGGCGGGAATACCGAGCGCGTTCAGGCGGTTGCGGAACACATCGGCAGCGGGCTGTCCAGCGTACTGGGTGATGACCACGGCCGCGACAGCAAAGCCGTTGCCGCGGAACAGGTCAACCAGGCGCAGCACATCCTCGTCATAGGTAATGCCAAGGTCACCACGAGCCTTGTTTTTCTCGATATGGTTCGCGTTGATCGCGATGATAACCTCGACATCGTCGGCGATGCTCTTGAGCATGCGGAACTTGCTGTCCGGCTCAAAACCCGGTAGCACGCGGCTGGCATGATAGTCATCGAACAGCTTGCCGCCAAACTCCAAATACAGCTTGCCGCCAAACTGCGAGATGCGCTCCTTAATGTGAGCAGCCTGCAGCTCGATATACTTCGCGTTGTCGAAACCCTGGCGCATGTATGGCTCCCGTCCCGTTTCGTAAATTAAGTTCCTACGCGATTATAACGGAGCCTGCCCTCCCCGATGCCCAGGCCATCAACAGGCACCAACCAAACACGCCACCGCAACCACCGGGGACCCGGGATAGCTAATTTGAAGCAGGAACCAAGTCACTCCGCACCAACAATGGAAACGTCACAGGCAGAGCCAAAGTCAACGAACGGGCACCAGAGCGGGCAAGCTGTTCCCCTGCACCAACAATAACAGCGTCGCAGGTTGAGCATAAGTCAGCGAGCGCCGTCCAGAACGTACAAGTTGGCATGAAAAAGGCAAGGCATAGACCTTTTGGTCATGCCTTGCCTTTTGAATGACAAATTGTAGTTCTGGGCGGCGCGCAGCGTCGAGTGGTTCCGCGGTTTGGTAAAACCGCGGAACATAAGTGCGCCCCCTCCCGCGCACGGAACGGGAGGGGGCTAAAGGTAGGAGTCTACCGGTGGGTTTACCCCACCGGAAAGACGATGACCAGGTGATCCGTTATGGGATCGTCAAGGTTCCGTGGGGTACCCAAGGGGTACTTAGAGCATCACGCAGGCGACGGTCAGAATGATGGCGCAGACGACGGAGAGAGCGACGATGAGCTTAAGGGCAAACTTGAGCCAGGTCGTCCACTCGATCTTAGCCAGAGCGAGACCGCCCATGATGGCACCAGAGGTCGGGGTGAACAGGTTCACGACGCCGATGGCGGCGGAGAAGATCATGACCATGACCTCGGGCGAGAAGCCGAGCTTAACAGCCAGCGGTCCCATGATGGGCATGGAGACAGTAGCCATACCGGAGGTCGAGGGGATCAGGAAGGACAGGCCGAAGTAGACCAGGAAGCTCATGGGAGCGAAGATCACGCCGGACAGGCCAGCCAGAGCATTGGCGGCAGCGTCGAGGACGTAGACGTCGAGGCCGGTGCTAGCCATGAGGACGGAGATACCACGGGCGAGAGCGATGACGAGGACAACGGACATCATGTCGGCAGCGCCGGTGATGAAGGTGTTGACGATCTGCTTCTCGGACAGGCCACCGATGATACCGATCAGGACAGCCATGAGGAAGAACCAGGTGGAAGCCTCATCGAAGTACCACTGGCCAATGGGCAGGCCGGTGATCAGGGCAGACCAGCCCTGAACGATGGCGTTACCGTCGGCGTCATAGACGGCGCCAGCATCGAAGAAGTTGGCGACGCCCTCGTTGAGATCGGCCAGCGGGATGAAGCCGACGATCATGACGACGAAGGTGAAGGCAAAGGCGATCAGAACACCCTTCTGACGACCGGTGAGCTTGACCTCCTTGTTAACCTCGGAAGCAGCCTTGCCGTGAGCCTCTTCGGCGTCCTTGAGCTCCTGCATCGAAAGAATGGTGGAACCCTTGTCAGCCTTGACCTTCTTGGCATAGCTCATGACGAAGAAGATGGACATAGCGGTGGTAACAATCCACAGGACGGCACCGAGGCCGATGATGATGGACTGGTTGACCTCAATGCCAACGCCAGTCAGAGCGTCAACGGCAGCACCGACGGCAAACGGGTTAACCGTGGAGCCGAGGCAGCCGCAGCCAGCGCCGAGCAGGACGGTAGCAGCGCCGACCATGGGGTCGAAGCCAGCAGCCATCATGGTGGCGGCGAGCAGGGCGTAGAAGGGAACGGTCTCCTCGCACATACCATAGGTGGTACCACCGAGGGAGAAGATGAGCATCAGCACGGGAATGAGCATGATCTCATTGCCCTTAAGCTTCTGCACCAGAACGGCAATGCCGTTGTCCAGGGCGCCGGTCTCGGTCATCATGCCGAGGAAGCCACCGAGGATCATAACGAAGAGGCAGACGGGCAGAGCGTCAGCGAAGCCCTTGACCGGGGCGGTGCAGAAATCGCTCAAGCGGGCAGCGGTAACCGCGCCACCGGACGTACCGGAGACGATAACGGTAACAACCGCGACGATTGCCAGCAGAGCAAGAAGAATGGTGAACGATGAAGGCATACCGCGCTTTTTCTTAGCGGTCTCAGTCATAGTTCTCATCCCCCCTTCATAAATCAATTACTGATCTCGCCCGAAGCGGCTCTTCCGTGCCGTGCATGTCGCTCGATGCGAGATTTTTACCAGACAAAAGCGCTCGGGGTGCGCAGCAATGCACCCCGAGCGAGATGCTAGATGCTCTTACTTGAGCGTAGCGTACATGACAGCCTTGATGGTGTGCATGCGGTTCTCGGCCTCGTCGAAGACCTTGGAAGCGGGGCTCTCGAAGACCTCGTCGGTGACCTCCTGCTCGGTGATGCCGAACTGCTCGCACTTCTCGGCGCCAATCGTGGTGTTGGTGTCGTGGAAGCTGGGCAGGCAGTGCAGGAAGATGGCACCCGGGTTGGCCATAGCCATGACCTCGGAGGTAACGCGATACGGGGTGAGCTGAGCGATGCGCTCGGCCCAGACCTCGTCGGGCTCGCCCATGGAGACCCACACGTCGGTGTAGAGAACGTCGGCACCGGTGACGCCGTCCTTGACGTCGGTGGTCAGCTTGATGGTGCAGCCGTTGGCCTCAGCGATAGGCTTGCAGGCCTCGATGACGTCGTCAGCGGGCATGCACTCCTCGGGGCCGCAGGCCACGAAGTTCATGCCGAGCTTGGAGCAGACGACCATGAGGGAGCGAGCGACGTTGTTCTTGCAGTCGCCCATGAAGACGAGGGTCTTGCCCTTGATGTCGTAGTTGAAGTTCTCCTGGACGGTCAGGATGTCGGCGAGCATCTGGGTGGGGTGCCACTCGGTGGTCAGACCGTTCCACACGGGCACGCCGGACTTAGCGGCAAGCTCCTCGACGTCGTCCTGGGCAAAGCCACGGAACTCGATGCCGTCATACATGCGGCCGAGAACGCGGGCGGTGTCCTCGATGGACTCCTTCTTGCCCATCTGCGACGAACCCGGATCGAGGTAGGTGACGCCCATGCCCAGATCCATGCCGCCGACCTCGAAGGCGCAGCGGGTACGAGTGGAGGTCTTCTGGAAGAGCAGAACGATGTTCTTGCCCTCGAGGTAACGATGGGGAACACCAGCACGCTTCATGTCCTTGAAGTTCTTGGAGAGCTTGAGCAGGTACTCGATCTCCTCGGTGGTGAGGTCGAGGAGCTTGAGGAAGCTACGGCCGGAGAGGTTAACACCCATGGTTCGTTTCCTTTCGAAGAAATGAATTACGTAAGTATTAGTGTTGCCCGTTTGACGGGCGAAACCGGTGCGGTTGTAGGGGGACCGCACCGGAAACGGAAAGACTTAGAGGTCCTCGCGCCAGAAGGGCATGCTCATGCAGCGCGGGCCGCCACGGCCGCGGGAGAGCTCGGCGGAGGGCACGACGAGAAGGTCCAGGCCCTCCTTGTACAGCACGTCGTTGGTGACGGTGTTGCGGGCGTAGACGCAGATCTTGCCGGGCTCGACGCACAGGGTGTTGGAGCCGTCGTTCCACTGCTCGCGGGAGGCCGCGATCGGGTCGCCGCCGCCGCAGGGGATCAGCTTGACCTGGTCAACGCCGGTGGCGTCCTCCAGGACGTGCTCGAGGGTGTCCTCGATCAGGCGGATGTTCACGTCGCCCGGGTTCTTGCCGGCGGTCAGCTCGTAGACGCGCAGGGTGCCCATGATGGCGGGGTGGATCGTGAACTTATCGACGTCGATCTGAGTGAAGACCGTGTCGAGGTGCATGAAGGCGCGGGAGACCGGGATGTCGAAGGCCAGGATGCGCTCGACCTTGGAGTCGGAGTTCCAGAAGATGTTCTGGGCCATGACGTCGATCGCGGCGGCCTGGGTGCGCTGGGAGATGCCGACGGCGAGGGTCTTCTCGTTGATGTTCAGCACGTCGCCGCCCTCGGTGTGGAACTGGCAGTCGCGGCGGAAATACAGGGAGACGTCCTTGTAGTCGGGGTGGTACTTGAAGACGTACTTGCCGTACAGGGTCTCGCGGTTGCGGGTGACCGAGTACATGCGGTTGAGGTTGACGCCCTCGCCGACGACCGCGAACGGGTCGCGGGTGAAGTAGAGGTTGGGCATCGGGTCGATGATCAGGTCGGACTCGGACTCGGAGTTGACCAGGGAGTCGAGGGTCGTGGACGCCGTGAGGGGCATGTCGATCTCGGCCTTGGTCATGCCGGCCATGGTCTTCTTGACGAACTCGAGGTTGTCCTCGATGGAGTCCAGCTTCTCGCGGACGATCTGCGGCATCTGCTGGCCGCGGATGCCTGCCTCGGCGATGTACTGGTCGGTGAACTCGGCGCGGGCGCCGGGGACCTGGTCGAACACCTCTGCGACGAGGTTCTCGAGGTAGAGCACCTCCACGCCCTGGTCCTTAAGGATCTGGGCGAAGGTGTCGTGCTCCTGCTGCGCGACCTCCAGGAACGGGACGTCGTCGAACAGGAGTCGCTCGAGCTCGTCGGGCGGCAGGTTGAGGAGCTCGTCGCCGGGACGGTGCAGGCAGACCTTCCTGAGCTTGCCGATCTCGGAAGGCACGTGCAGACCTTTCGTCATGGCCTCCTACCTTTCTTTCGGGCCTTTCGGCCGAATCTCTCAGCACCCTTCCGTAACGGGTGCTGCTTGCTGACAGCTCTAGTTATATCCAAATTCCAACCGCAATTCCACCTCGCCCCCGAACGGTCAACAAAGTTCGATGAACGGTATATCGAATATGATTCTCCCATAATGCACTTCGGCGTTCTAAAGTAGCTTTTCTAAGGTAAATGCTCTTTTTTCTTAAAAATCATTCGCAATTACAACTCCAATCTTTCGATTAAGAATTGCATATCTAAAACGGTTTTATGTATATAAATGACGCTTGTTCGTGTTTCTGTCTGTATTCGATGATATTCAGCTACCTATCATTCTTATTCACACATACTCACCAGTTGAGTGAGGATATAGACCGTTTTTCACAACGCGAAGGGCGTCAGCTCTATGGCTTGTCAGCGTAAGAAGTAGGTAAAGATACCGTTCACGCGATACGTCCGTGCCATAGGCCGACTAAATTGAGACAATAGTGAATAGTGTTAGGCAACCGTCCCCCACGGGGACTGAACGGACAGATGCATATGCCGAGCAAAATCGAAAAAAAGCAAGCCGCTGCAAAGCTGCGTAAGCCGCCGCGCGACTTCTCGTACACGCAGAACCGAGAGCTCAGCTGGCTGCGCTTTGACAACCGTGTGCTTGACGAAGCCTTCGACGAGACCGTTCCGCTGTTCGAGCGGCTAAAGTTCGTGTCGATTTTCGAGTCTAACCTCGATGAGTTTCTCATGGTGCGCGTGGGCGGCCTGTCCGATCTGGCAGAGCTCAAAAAACAGCCTGTCGACAACAAGAGCAATATGACCGCCTCCGAACAAGTCGATGCTGTCATGGCCGAAATGCCCGGGCTCCTTACCCGATGGGAGTCCATCTTTAAGAGCATCGAGGGCAAGCTCGACACCCTGGGCGTTCACCGCGCCCGCATCGATTCGCTTACGCCCGAGGAGCGCACCTTTGTCACCCGTTACTTCCAGGCCTACGTGTCGCCGGTCATCTCACCGCTGGTGATTGACCCGCGCCACCCCTTCCCCAACCTGCGCAACGGCGCACTCTACCTGGCCTGCGGCCTGGACGGCGTCACCGATGAGGAGAGTCTGCTGGGCCTTATCGAGATTCCCACCTCGATGAACCGCGTGGTCGAGATCCCCTCGCCCACCGGCACCTACTCCTACATCTTGCTCGAGGACGTCATCCTCGCCTGCCTGGACAGCTGCTTTGGCTCCTATAAGCCGCTCGACCGCGCGCTCATCCGCGTCACCCGCAACGCCGACATCGACCCGGACGGCGAGGGCGTCGAGGAGGAAGAGGATTACCGTCAGCACATGAAGCGCATCCTCAAGAAACGCTTGCGCCTGCAGCCGGTGGTGCTCGCGGTCTCGGGGTCGCTCGAGAAGGCGACGCTCAAGACCATCCGCAAGGCGCTCGAGCTTTCGCGCCGCTCTGTCTTTACCTGCGATATCCCGCTCGACCTAGGCTACGTCTTTGGCATTGAGGGCAAGATTCCCGAGCACCTGCGCAACGAGCTGCTCTTTACACCGTTTAAGCCGCAGCCCAACCCCACCATCGATATGACCCGCTCCATCCGCGAGCAGGTACTTCAGCACGACAAGCTGCTCTTTTATCCCTATGAGGCCATGAACCCCTTCCTGGATCTGGTGCACGAGGCCGCCTACGACCCCGAGTGCATCTCACTGCGCATCACGCTCTACCGCGTGGCCAAGCAGAGCCGCCTGTGCGAGTCACTGATCGATGCCGCCGAGAACGGCAAAGAGGTCACGGTGCTCATGGAGCTCCGCGCGCGCTTTGACGAGCAGAACAACATCGAGTGGGCCGAGCGCCTGGAAGAGGCCGGCTGCACCGTCATCTACGGCTCCGAGGGCTTTAAGTGCCACTCCAAGATCTGCCAGCTCACCTATCGCGAGGGCATGGCGCTAACGCGCCTGACGCTGCTGGGCACCGGCAACTTTAACGAGAAGACGGCCAAACTCTACAGCGACTTTATGCTCATGACCGCTCACCCCGGCATCGGCGAGGACGCCAACCTGTTCTTCCGCAACCTGTCGCTGGGCAACCTGCGCGGCGATTACCGCTTCCTGGGTGTGGCGCCCGTCGGACTGAAACCGCTCATCATGCGCGGGCTTGACCGCGAGATCCAGCGCGCCCTCGCCGGCGAGCCCGCCCGCGTGTTCTTTAAACTCAACTCGCTCACCGACCGCGAGGTCATCGACAAGATCGCCGAGGCATCGTGCGCAGGAGTCCGCGTGGACATGATCATCCGCGGCATCTCGTGCCTCAAGCCGGGCGTTCCTGGCAAGACCGAGAACGTGCATGTCCGTTCTATCGTCGGACGCTTTTTGGAGCATGCGCGCGTTTACGCCTTTGGCGTGGACTCGGACATGATCTATCTGAGCTCGGCCGACATGATGACACGCAACACCGAGCACCGCGTGGAGATCGCCTTCCCCGTGCTCGACCCCACCTGCCGCGCCCTGGTGCACGAGTACATGAGCATGCAGCTGCGCGACAACGTGAAGGCCCGCAGCCTCACGAGCGACGGCACCTGGGTCCCCGTGGAGCGCGCAGAGGGTGAGAAACCCTTCAACTCGCAGGAAGCCCTGCTGGAGCGTGCCTACCGCAACGCCGAGGCCGCGCCCGAGCCCGTCATTGAGGCAAAGCCCGCCCCTGCTCCTAAGCCGCAGCCGGCCACACCCGAGGTTCAGAAGGTCCAGGCGACCGTCATTGAGCCCGAGCCCGCACCTGCACCTCAGCCCGAGCCGCAGGCAGCTAAGCCCGCACCCGAGACGAGCGCCCGTCGCGATAAGCCCGCCGGCAAGACCAAGGCCATCGAGCGCCATCGCCCCGGTCGTGTGCGCATGGGCCTGGGCCTGATCGGCCTGGGTCTTAAGACGCTCATTACCGGCAAGACGAAATAGTCGTTTGTAGAAGCAGTTTGTAGAAGCGCCCCGCATTTGAGGAAAGCCTCGGATGCGGGGCGCTTTTCCCTGCTACCATGGTGCGAGCAACAACACGAATGACAGGCAGGGATATGAAGCTCACTATAGAATCGATGACCTACGGCGCCGACGGGCTGGCGCACGCCGACAACGGCAAAGCCGTCTTTGTGCAGGGTGCCGTGGCAGGCGACACCGTCGAGGCCGAGGTCGTACAGGACGGCAAGTCGTTCATGCGCGCCCGCACCACCGAGATTCTGGAGCCGAGCCCCGATCGCATTCAGCCCCCCTGCCCCTACGTGGGCATCTGCGGCGGCTGCTCGTGGGGCAATCTCTCACGCACGGCACAGCTCGCCGCCAAGGAGCAAAACCTGCGCTCCACGCTCGAGCGCATCGGCAAGTTCGCTCCTGAGCAGGTCGATGAGTTGGTGCAGCCCATCTGCCACACCAAGGACGACTGGGGCTACCGCAATAAAATCGAGCTCGAACCGACCGTCGTCAACGGTCGCGTGCGCCTTGGCATGCACGGTGTCGACCCCAGCAAAATCGTGACCGTCGATGCGTGTCCGCTGTTCGATAAACGTTTTCCCAAGGCGCTCAAATCGGTCGTCGGCGCACTCAACTATCTAAGCGGCAGCCATGACTTAGGGCTCGAACGCGTGGGCATTCGCGCATCGCGCCGCACCAAGGCGCTCGAGGTTGCACGCCCACGGGCTCTTTTCCGCGCTCGCAAGTCTCCCGCGTGCTGGCGGTCGCCGCTCATCCCACGAGCATCGTGCGTGTGATGAGCAAGGGCGAAAAGAAGGCCCGCCGTGTCTCCAAGGTCGAAATGCTCGCCGGAGAGGGCTCATGGACCGAGAATATCGCCGAGGGTCAGATGCGCTTGTCTGCCCCGTCTTTTTTCCAAGTCAACACCAAGGGTGCTGAGATTTTGATCGAGCTTGTCATGGAAGCGCTCGACCCGCAAGAAGACGAGCTTGCCGTGGACCTGTACTGCGGCGCCGGAACCTTTACCCTGCCGCTCGCCCGCCGCTGCGACTTCGTCGCCGCCGTCGAGGCCTACGGCCCGGCCGTGCGCGACCTGCGCCGTAACCTGGAAATCAACAAGCTTGATAACGTCGACGTCATTGGCGGAGACGCGGTGCGCGAGTTCCCCGACCAGGATGCCGACGTCTTGGTGGTCGACCCGCCGCGCGCAGGCCTCGCCCCCGAGGCGATCGACCTTATCGCCAGCACGAGCGCTCGCGATGTCGCCTACGTGAGCTGCGACCCCGCCACCCTGGCACGCGACCTTAAGCGCTTTGTCGAGGAAGGTACCTTCTCCCCCGTCAAGATCACGCCGGTCGATCTGTTCCCGCAAACCTTCCACTGCGAAACCGTCGTCCACCTCAAGCGCAACTAGACTGTTTGCCCCAGACCACGCCCGATGATTTTTCTGGCACGGGGATAAAAATAGATTTGCTCCGAATGATTATTTAATCCCCGTCCCGAAATTGAACCGCCCCTCATTTCTTGAACATTAGAAATGGGGGCTTCTTTATGGACGGGAGAGTCAGGCACGACGCCACGCTGAGGACTCTTGCAGCAGAGCTTTGCGACAGGGGGTGCGGGCGCGCCGAAGGCCAGCGGGAGGCCGAAGGGCGCCCGGACCCGGCCGGGGCCGGCGGCGCGCGAGGGCGAGCTCTTGCGACGGAGCTGCTGCCCGGGCGCCTGAAGGACGAGTTCTACAGGAACCGGTCGTGGCGGAGCTTCGAGGAGTTCAAGCGGGACCTCCACGCCTACACCGTTCACTGGAACAAGAGGAGGCAGGTTAAGCAAAAGGGACTGACCCCGGAGGAGTTCCGGAATCAGTCCCCATGTGCGGCATAGGCCGCTAATTGACCCGTCTAAGTTTCGGGGCGCAGTTCATTTCAGCGCCGCCCGAGAAAGCTAAACGCCTTCTGGCAGGTTGTCCCGGGCCGAGGGCGGCCACCTTGATCGCCCTCGGCCTTCACCCACCTCAACTGCTCCTCAATTACATAGAGCTGATTGAGGAGGGCGCAAGCTAGCGGGCGCCTTCCTCGTCGTCGTTGGGTCGGTAGGTGATGAACTCGATAACAAAGGCCAGAACGGCAGAGACGAGTGCGGCGATGATCGCGTAGATCATGTGGGAGATCCCGGCGCCACCAGGGGTCCCGTCGATGAAGTTGAGCAGGTTGAAGACGCCGAGGCCGCCCGAGATGTACATGAGGGCGCCCGTCATTCCCACGATGGCGCCTCCCACGGCGGAGCTCAAGCATGCCACGACGAACGCGCGCTTGTTGGGGAGGGCGATGCCGTAGATGCCCGGCTCGGTGACGCCGAAGAAGAAGGCGGAAATCATCGCGGGAAGGGCGATGCCGCGGAAGCGCTCGTCCTTGTTTTTGAGGTACATGGCAAAGATGACCGCTCCGAGTGCGAACCCGTGGCCGATGGTGGCGGCGAGCACGCTATCGTGGCCGAGGGTGTTCAGGTTCATGATGGAGATGGGGATGAGGCTCCAGTGGAAGCCAAAGATGACGAGGCACATCCACAGTCCGCCGACTAGGGCGCTGCCCAGGACGGAACCAACCACGGGGAGCTGGAAGATGAACGAGAACGCCGCGCTCAGCAGGTTGGTGATGAGGGTGGCCACTGGGCCGATGATGAGGTACCCCAAGACGATGGAGACCGTCATCGTGGCGAGCGGGACAAGGAACATCTTGAGCGCAGCCGGCATCCAGCTCTTGAGCCAGCGCTCAAGGATAGAGCCGAACCACACCATGAGAAGGACGGGGATCACCGAGCTCACGTAGCCGGACACGGGCATGATGATGGGGAGCCCGAGGGCGGTGGCGTACCACGAGAACGTGCCGGCCACGCCGAGGTCGATGCTGCCGAGCGCCTCGCCCGAGGTCAGGGCGACCATCGTCGGGTAGAGGAGCGCCACGCCGATTGCCACACCGGTGAACTCGTTCATGCGGAACTTGCGCGCGGCACTGAACGCCAGGGCGACGGGAAGGAAGTAGAAGAAGCCGTCAGCCACGGTGTAGAGCAGCGTGTAGAGGCCGTCGTTTGCAAAGTCCGGGACGAAGTAGGTGATGAGGGCAAGCAGTCCCTTCATGATGCCTGCGGCGGCAAGCGGTCCCAGGATGGGCTGGAAGATGCCAGAGATGAGGTCGATGATGACGGAGGCCACGGTCTTCTCGCCCTGGGGCTCGTCGTCGGCGCTTGCGCCGCTCGAGAAGTTGCCGGCCTCCAGGACCGCGTCGTAGACGTCCTCGACGATGTTACCCACGACCACCTGGTACTGGCCGTTGGCCTGGATGACCTGGATGACGCCCTTGAGGGCCTCGATCTTGGCCGTGTTGGCGCGGGACTCGTCCTTGAGCTTGAAGCGCACGCGCGTGATGCAGTGCGCGACGCTGGCGACGTTCTCAGCGCCGCCTACGTTCTCGAGTATGGATCTGGCCAGGTCGTCGTATTTTTCAGCCATTATTTTCTCCTTAGTGATATTGCCCGGGTGGTTAGCCCAGGTCGCCTCCGTTGGTGGCGATGGCCTGTTGATACCAGTAGAAGCTCTTCTTGCGCCTGCGCTCGAGCGTGCCGTTGCCCAGGTTGTCGCGGTCCACGTAGATGAAGCCGTAGCGCTTCTCCATCTCGCCGGAGCCCGCGCTCACGAGGTCGATCGGCCCCCAGGTGGTGTAGCCGAGCATCTCGACGCCGTCCTGCTCGATAGCGTCGCGCATGGCCTCGATGTGCTCGCGCAGGTAGGCAATGCGGTAGTCATCCTCGATCGTGCCGTCGGGAAGCACCTCGTCATAGGCGCCGAGGCCGTTCTCCACCACAAAGAGCGGCTTCTGGTAGCGGTCCCAGAGGTCGTTGATCGTGATGCGGAACCCCAGCGGGTCGATGACCCAGCCCCAGTCGCTCGTGCGCACGTAGGGGTTCTCTACGCCGGCGAAGGCGTTGCCCTCGGCGACGCCGCCCACGGAATCGGGGTCGCCCGCGGTACAGCGCGAGGAGTAGTAGCTAAACGAGATGAAGTCGACGGTGTTCTCCGCAAGGATGCGCTCGTCCTCGGCGGTCATGCCCACGTCGATGCCCTCGCGCTCGAGCATCTTGAGCGCGTAGCCGGGGTAGTGCCCGCGTGCCTGCACGTCCACGAAGAAGAGGTCCTCCTGGTTCTTGACCTGCGCTGCACGGACGTCCTCGGGACGACAGGAGTAGGGGTAGTAGCTTCCCGCGGCGAGCATGCAGCCAACCTTGTTCTCCGGGTCGACCTCGTGGGCGATCTTGGTGGCCCAGGCGCTCGCCACAAGCTCGTTGTGCGCGGCGCGGTACTCGGCCTCGCGGGCATTCTCCCCGGGCTCGAGGACGATGCCGGCACCCATGAAGGGACGGTGCAAGATCATGTTCATCTCGTTGAACGTGATCCACCAATGCACGAGGCCGCGGTAGCGGTTGAAGAGCACCTTCACGAGCCGCTTGTAGAGCTCGATGAGGGCGCGGTTTCGCCAGGCGCCGTACTTCTTGACGAGGTGGATGGGGCAGTCGAAGTGTGTGATGGTCACGAGGGGCTCGATCCTGTGCTCGCGGCAGCAGCGGAACACGTCCTCGTAGAAGGCGAGCCCGGCCTCGTTGGGCTCCTCCTCGTCGCCATTGGGGAAGATGCGGCTCCAGGCAATGGAGAGGCGAAAGACCTTAAAGCCCATCTCCGCGAAGAGGGCTATGTCCTCGCGGTAGTGGTGGTAGAAGTCGATGCCCGTCTGGGCCGGGTAGTAGTACCCGGGCTCAAAGTCGAGCATGCGCCTCAGGCCGCGACTTACGTCGTTGCGCTCCGACCCGTGTGGGATGACGTCGACATTGGCAAGGCCGCGGCCGCCCTCGTCATAACCTCCCTCGCATTGGTTAGCAGCGGTGGCTCCTCCCCAAAGGAACCCTTTTGGAAATGGCATGGTGCCTCCTTCTCTCTGGCGCCCCCACCTCTGCGGGGACGCTTTATAACGTCCTTGCGACCTCACGCGCCGGGCCCGTGGCCCTTTCCCTGATGCGCGCGGGCCGCCCGTGAAGGGGTGACTAGCTGACGGCTTGTCCTGCGGCGGCGCGACGTGCCTCCCGGCCTCCAAGCAGGGAGGGGACCTGTGCCAGGCACACGCCGGCGAGGATGATGGCGACGCCCAGCCACTCGACGACGCCGAGCGGCTCGCCGAGGACGATCATGGCGATGAGCAGGCCGGCGGGGAGTTCCGCGGCGGCCATGACAGTGGAGAGACCCGCGGGCAGGTGCGGAGAGCCCATGCCGAAGAGCAAGACCGGGCAGAGCATGCCAAAGAAGCCGGCGATGACGGCAAAGGGCAGGATGCCCTGGGCGAGGACGCCCGAGACGACGTAGTCCGGGCACACCGTGAGCGACATGACCACGGAGCCCGCGCACACGATGACGCCGCGCTGCTCGGACGAGCAGGGGGCCTCGACCTTGCCGGAGAGGGTGACAAAGAGGGAGCAGGACACGGCCGCCCCCAGCGCGCAGAGCAGGGCCACGGGGTCGTACCCGGTGATGCCGGTCTTGTAAACGCCGCTCGCGAACACCGTCCCGAAGACGATGGCCAGGGCGGAGGCCACTTGGAGGGGCCTCGGCGGCCGGCGCGTCATGACGGTCTGCCACACGAGCCCCAGCCACGTGAACTGGAAGAGGAGCGTGAGCGCCACCGGGGCGGGCAGCACGCTCATGGCGTAGCAGTAGAGGATTGAGGTGAGGCAGGTGAGGGCTCCCAGGCCCATGAGCTTAAGGGCGAGCTTCCAGCCCACGCGCTGCCAGCGGTGCCCGAGTGCGTGCCCTGCGAGCGTGGCGAGGGCGAAGAAGAGGCAGCCGAGCCACGCTTGGCTCGCCACCACCTGTGCCGAGGTGAAGCCCGCGGCGTAGGCGAGCTTGTAGGTCGTGGCCATCGCGCCGTAGCAGGCGCCGCCCGCAAAGACCTGGAGCGCCGCCTTGGCCTGTCCCGCGCTCGTGGCTCCCGCCCCGGCGGCCTGTTGCTTGATTGTGTTTGTTCCTGCCATTAGGCTCCCTTCCGTCTGCTGTCTTGCAGACGCACGTCTCGTGCGTCTGTTCCCTGCAGTCGGAAGGTGGGCTCGTGCGGTCTTCTGGCGGTGCATGTGGCACCTGCTGCCAAGACGAAAAAAGCCACGCAACCGATTGCTCGGTTGCGTGGCAAAAAGGTGGCTAGCGCCCAGAAAAGTCCACGCGTTTTTAGACTGGGACAATGTACTACAACAGGTGAGATTCCGTCAAGAAAAACCGAGGAAAAAAGTGAGCCTCTGCCCGCCGTACCTGTGGCGGTCGTTCCCCGAACGGGGCGGTGCTGTTGGGGACTGTCTCGATCTGTAACAGTTGGGGCTAGTTTTGGTCGATGGATGTTACAGATTGAGATTGTTGAGGATGGGTGGGGTAGCTAATTCGGACGGGGCTATTTTAAACATTGGGAAATCGAGCGTGGCAAGCGGAGGTCTTCGGGGTATAAGACGGCTAATTGTATGCCGCCTATGAAAGGAACCCTCATGCCCAGCGTTGCCGTTCTCGCCGCCGATGGCTTTGAAACTATTGAATGCCTGACCATGGTCGATGTCATGCGTCGCGGCGGCGTGCGCGCCACGCTTGTCTCGATCATGCCCACGCGCGAGGTCGTAAGCTCGCTGCAGATTCCCGTGACCTGCGATGCGCTCTTTGACGAGATCAACTTTGACGAGTACGACTGCGTCGTGCTACCTGGCGGCCTGCCCGGCGCCACCAACCTGCGTGCCGACCAGCGCGTCTGCGACGTGGTCTGCGAGTTCGCCGCCGCCAAACACGTCGCCGCCATCTGCGCCGCCCCGTTTATCCTGGGTGAGCTCGACCTGCTCGAAGGGCGCCACGCCACGTGCTTCCCTGGCTTTGAGAAGAGCTTCCCCGAAGGCGCCTATACCGGCGAGAAGGTTACGCAAGACGGCAACATCATCACCGCCAGCGGCATGGCCCAGTCGCTCCCCTTTGCGCTTGAGCTGCTGCGCACGCTCGCCGGCGACAAGGCTGTCGAGAAGGTTGCCGAGGGCATTCAGCTATGATTTTGGCTTCGCAATCACCGCGCCGCATCGAGTTGATGCGCGAGGCGGGCTATGACATTCGCGTGATTCCCGCAGATATCGACGAAACGCCTTTTGATGGCGAAGCTCCGCTTACACTCGTCGAGCGCTTGGCGCGTGCCAAAGCCGCCGCCGTTGCCGCCGAGCATGCCGAGCCCAACGAACTGACCGTCGCGGCCGATACTATTGTCACCTTTGACGGCCAAATTTTGGGCAAGCCGGCAGACGGGGACGAGGCGCGCACCATGCTCCGCGAGCTTTCGGGCCGCACGCACCAGGTCGCAACCGGCGTCTGCATCGTTAAAGCCGGCGACGCTACAGCTCCGCATGCCGCCGAGAGCCTGTCGTTTGTCGATGTGACCGACGTGACGTTCTATGAGCTTACCGAAGAGCAGATCGAGCGCTATGTTGCCTCCGGCGAACCCATGGACAAGGCCGGGGCCTACGGCATCCAAGGCACAGGCGGCCGCATGCTTGTGCACGATATTTCGGGTGACTTCTACAACGTGGTGGGCTTGCCCATCGCTCGCGTCGCACGCGCGATTCAAAAACTCTCGTAATTGCATCTGGCGCTGGGTATCCCCCAGCGCCTACAATTTTGCCGTACCGTACGGATCCCGACCGGGCATAAGGCCCGGCGGAAAACCGATAGGAGAACACATGGACACACTGCTCGAAGCCATCGATGTTTGCAATGTCGATGGCTTTTGCTTTGGCAACTATACGGACGAGGAGGCTGGCACCGGCTGCACCGTAATCGTGGCGCCCGAGGGTGCCACCGGTGGCGTTGACGTACGTGGTGGCGCCCCCGCTTCGCGTGAGACCGACCTGCTGCGTCCCGAAAACACCGTCGATAAGGTCCACGCCGTCTGCCTTTCGGGCGGATCGGCCTTTGGCCTCGAGGCTGCAAGCGGCGTGGCCCGCGAACTCGAGAGCCGCGGCATTGGTCTGCCCGTCGGCCCCACGCAGGTGCCCATCGTGTGCTCCAGCTGTATCTTCGACCTTGCCTTTGGCGACCGTTCGCCCCGACATTGAGGCCGGCATCGCCGCCGTGCGCGAGGCGCTCGACCACACCCCCACCAAGCTCGAACAGGGCAACGTAGGCGCCGGCACGGGCGCTACCGTGGGTAAGCTCATGGGCCCCGCCACCTGCATGAAGGCCGGCCTTGGCGCTGCCGCCGTGGCGCTCGGCCCCATCAAGGTGGGCGCCGTGGTCTCGGTCAACGCCTGCGGCAACGTTGTCGACCCCCTCACCGGCGAGTGGGTCGCCGGCATGCGCGCCTCAGCCGATAGCGACCAAATCGTCGATATGGAACTCGCAGCCTTTGCCGCCGCCGGATCCATGCAGATGCCGCTCGACCGCACCAACACCACCATCAGCTGCATCGTCACCAACGTGGAACTCACTAAGGCACAAGCCACCAAGGTCTCCCAGATGGCCGCAGACGCCTACGCACACGCCATCCGTCCCACGCACACCACCAACGACGGCGACACCATCTACACCCTCGCCAGCGGCAAACTGGGCGCCCAGGCAAACGCCGCCGTTCCCCTAGACCTGCTGGGCATGCTCGCCGTAAGGGCTTTGCAAACCGCCATCGTAAACGGAGCCAAAACCGCCAAAACCTCCCACGGCATCCCCGGCGCCGCGAAGTAGCCTAACTTGACCGGTTGCCCGGTGGGGCTTGGTTATGTTTGCTGTTCTACAGTCCTGGCTCGCACGAAGAGCACATTAAGTGCTCTTCGGCTCGTGCGGAACTCGCGACAAACATAACCAAGCCCCACCGGGCAACCTACCAACCAAATTCTTTTCAGCCCAG
>UQWQ01000044.1 GCA_900544755.1 uncultured Collinsella sp.
TGGCTATTACCAAAAACATCGTGGATATGATGGGCGGCACCATCGAGGTGCAGACAGCGCAGGGCAAGGGCAGCGAGTTTATCATTCGTGTGCCGCTGCGGGTGCAGGCAGAGCACCGCCCGGTGGAAAAGATCACCGAGCTGGAAGGCCTGAAGGCTCTGGTGGTGGACGACGATTTCAACACCTGCGACAGCGTGACAAAGATGCTGGTCAAGGTGGGAATGCGCGCGGAATGGACCCTTTCCGGCAAGGAAGCGGTGCTGCGCGCGCGGCAGTCCATCGAGATGAGCGATGTCTACCACGCCTATATCATCGACTGGCGGCTGCCGGATATGAACGGCATCGAGGTCACCCGCCAGATACGCAGCCTGAACGACGATACCCCCATCATCATCCTGACGGCCTATGACTGGTCTGACATTGAGGTGGAGGCAAAGGCAGCCGGTGTCACGGCGTTCTGTTCCAAGCCGATGTTTATGTCCGACTTGCGCGACACGCTGATGACCGTCATCGGGCAGGAACAGGCGAAAGAGGAGCAGAGCATATTGCCCCAAAATGCCACCGACCTCAAGGGCATGCATGTTCTGCTTGTCGAGGATAACGAGCTGAACCGCGAGATTGCCGAGGAGATCATGAAGGCCTACGGCCTTGAGGTCGACACCGCCGAAAACGGCGCTATCGCCGTGGATAAAGTCAGCGCTGCAGCGCCCGGGCAGTACGATTTGGTGCTGATGGACGTGCAGATGCCCATCATGGACGGCTACACCGCCACCCGCCGCATCCGCGAACTGGAAAACCCCGCCCTAGCAGGCATTCCCATTCTTGCTATGACGGCAAACGCCTTTGACGAGGACCGCCGCAACGCCTTGGAAAGCGGCATGAACGGCTTTTTGTCCAAGCCCATTGTGATTGCCGACCTTGTACAGGAGATGCGCAAGATCAGGTAGCTCAACGACTGCCCGATAGGAGTATCATCGTCTGCGCAAATAAGCACGAAAGAGCATAGTAGAGATTGAGAGCGTATGACTGAAACCGCGTCCAAGCACATTGACATGACTACCGGCTCGCTGTGGCGCAATATTCCCCTGTTCGCCTTCCCCGTAGCCGCCACGAGCATCTTGGAGCAGCTGTCGAACCTCATCGCCACGGTCATCATCGGTAACTTCTCGGGCGACCAGGGAACCCTCGCCATGGCGGCGGTCGGCTCCAATGTTCCGCTTACCAGTCTTATGCTCAACCTTTTTATTGGCATGTCGCTTGGCTCCAACGTGGTCATCGCCAACGCTATCGGCCGCAATGATCAGAACATGGTCAAACGCGCCGTCCATACCTCGATTTTAATGGCGCTCGTGGGCTTTGTCGTCATCGCACTGGGTGAGATCTTTGCCGAGCCCATGCTCGCTGCGCTCAACGTGCCTGCCGAGACCATGCCGCTCGCTTCGCTCTACCTGCGCGTCTTTTTGCTCAGCATGCCCTCGATCTTGCTCTACAACTTTGAGGCCGCGATCTTCCGCTCCGTCGGCATCACCCGCATGCCGCTGCAGGCGCTCGCCGTGTCCACCGTCCTCAACATTGGCCTGGACCTCATCTTTGTCCCCGTGCTCCACTGGGGCGTCGCGGGCGTCGCCATCGCCACCGCCATCGCCTACACCGTCAGCGCCGCCACACTCTTTGTCCACCTGCTCAAGACCGACTCCGTCGTCCGCGTCACCCCACGCGACTTAGGCTTAGACCCCGTCGCCCTCAAGCGCATCGTCAAGATTGGCCTGCCCGCCGGCATCCAAAGCGCCGTCTTTGCCGTCGCCAACATCATCATCCAGTCCGCCATCAACAGCCTGGGCACCGAGGTCATGGCGGCATCGAGCGCCGCCATGAGCCTGGAGTATGTGTGCTACAACCTGCTCAACAGCTTTAGCCAGGCCTGCACCACCTTTGTGGGGCAAAACCACGGCGCTCGCCAGATCGACCGCTGCACCAAGACGCTCAAGGTCTGCCTGGTCGAAGGCGGCATCGTCGCGCTCACCACCATCGTCATCATCGTCGGTCTGGGGCGCGAGATCCTGGCGCTCTTTAACAGCGATCCCAACATTGTCTCGATCGGCTATATCCGCGTGTGTTCGATCTTCCCGGCATACGCCTTTAGCATGTTCTACGAGAATATGTCCGGCTACCTGCGCGGCTTTGGCATCTCGCTCATGCCCGCCCTCATCACCATGATCTGTGTCTGCGGCATCCGCTTCTACTGGGTATTCTGCGTGTTCCCGCACTTCCGCACCTTTGCGAACATCATGATGGTCTACCCCATCAGCCTGGGCACCACAGCGTTCTTTATGGTCGTGGCGGTATTGCTCTGCCATCCGGCACGCACCTACCGTCTGGCGCAAGCCAAAGCGACAGCCCGCTAATCACCACACTCAACGCCACGCCAGTCATTAATTGACAATATGCGAGCTCATATAGTCGATAAAGCGCCTCGTGGCGATAGGCATGGTGTCCCAGCTGCGCCAAGCCGCCACGACGTCGCGCGAGGGAGCATGCACGATGGGGCGCACACAAATATCGGCCCGCATGCCCTCGACGGTACGGCGGTAGAGCATGCTCACACCGAGGCCCTCCTCCACCATCGCCATAATGGTGTAGTCATCGGTGACCTCACTCGTCACATGCGGCGATAGCCCGTGCGCGGCAAACGCATCGAGCACCAGACTCTGTTCGCCCTCATCCAGCAGCACAAACGGTTCGGACGCCAGGTCGGCAAGCGTCACCTTTTCCTTTGCCGCCAGTGGATGGACGGCTGGCAACAGCGCCACCAGCTCGTCGTGATAGACCACGCGTTTCTCGAGCCCCTCGGTAAATCCACGCGCTGTAAAGCAAAAGTCGACCACGCCATCGTGCACCCACTGGGCATTGCGCGTGTAATCGCCCTGCTTGAGGGTAAAGCGCACGCCCGGATGCAGGGCCCCAAAGTCGCGGATCACACGCGGCAACACAGTACGACTCACGTTGGTAAACGTCGCAATGCGAATGTCGGTCGACGAAAGCCCCAGCAACTCCTGGCGCTTGCCCTCAAGCTCGGCCTCGGCCGTAACGATCTGGCGCAGATACGGCAGATACTGTTTGCCGTCGCGCGTCAGTGAGACGCCCTGCTTGCCACGCTCGATAATCGTGGTGCCCAGCTCGCGCTCGAGCGCCTTGACGGCCTGGCTCACCGCGCTTTGCGTATAGCCCAGCTCGTCGGCGGCACGTTTCAGGCTGCCGCAATCGACCACCATACATACAATCTGATACCGCGATGCCATCGTGCCTCCACATCGATGTAGCCGTAAGACGTTTTGCCAGGGCTTTTTCTTCCAACATTAGTATTTCTTAATCATACTGAAGATACATTCGCTTTACTACATCCATATCTGGGAGCAGAATCCTTTTTGCGAAACCGTTCTGTAACAAAAGGAGTCCCATGGATCGCAAAAAAGCAATCGCGCTCTCATTTTCCGTTCCCGTCGCATGGGGCTTTTCGTACCCCCTCATGAAGATCGGCATGGACAGCATGAACGCCACGAGCATCGTCGCGCTGCGCTGCATCATCGCTTTTGCGGCCTGCCTGCTGCTCTTCCACAAGCACGCGGTGCGCATCAACCGTGACCTGATGGTCCGCGCCGCCATCATCGGCGCCATCATGGCAACCGAGATCACCTGCATGTGCCTGGGCTCCAGCCTCACCTCCGCCTCCACCGCCGGCTTTTTGCAGAGCCTGACGGTCGTAATCGTGCCGTTTGCCAACGCGGCCCTGCTGCGTCGCGCTCCCGAGCGCAAGGTGCTCATCGGCACCGCCATCGTCACCTGCGGCATGTTGCTGCTCTCGGGCGCCGACTTTACCAGCCTGAATCCCGGCGCGATCATCATGTTGCTCTCGGCCTTTATCTATGCCGGCCACATTATCGTAGCCAAGCGCTTTGTCGAGGAAGTCGATCCGCTGGCTCTGGGCGTTTGGCAGCTGGGCTTCGGTGGCCTGTTCTCGGGTATCGCCGCATGCACCTTTGGCGGCTTTACGCTTCCCAGCACGCCGAACGAGATCGTCGTTGTCGTTGCGCTTGCACTCATCTGCTCCGCCTACGGCTTTATCACCCAGACGCTCGTGCAGCCCCACGTACCTGCCGAGACCACCGGCTTCGCCTTCTCGCTCGAGCCGGTCTGCTCCGCCGTCTTCTCGTTCTTCCTGGTCGGCGAGGTCCTGAGCCCTATCGCCTTCTTTGGCGCCGCCCTCATCCTCACCGGCGTCATGGTGGCAACCGTCGAGCTCCCGCGCCTTCGCGCACATGGACACGCTCGTATGGCAGGAGCGCCCGAGCACGTCTCGTAGGCCCCACTCCTCATGCAGCCGCGTTATAAAGGTCTCTGGACGCCTTTACAATAGATGCCAACAGAGCATCTGCCCTAAAGGAGTTCCATGGACGCTGCAACTCGCGACCGCAACATAGCAACTTGGTTGGGCGATGCGCCGCAGCCGGTACGTGACACTACGAACCAGCTGCTCGAGCGCATCGCCCTTCTGCGTGCCGAGCAGACCATCTACCCGGCACAAGACGACATCCTCAATGCCCTCGCCTACACGCCGGCCGACCTGGTCAAGGTAGTCATCTTGGGCCAAGACCCCTATCACGGACCCAACCAGGCCATGGGACTGTCGTTCTCGGTGCCTGCGACGCAAACCAAGTTGCCGCCGAGCCTGCGCAACATCTATAAGGAACTCAACGCCGATCTGGGCTACCCCATTCCCGCCACGGGAGATCTAACCCCCTGGGCACAACAGGGCATCCTGCTTCTCAACACGACGCTCACCGTGCGCGAGCATGCCGCGAACTCACACGCCAAGCTGGGCTGGAGCACGCTCACCGACTACGTTATCGAACGTTGCTGCCAGCTGCCCCAGCCGGTCGTCTTTTTGGCATGGGGCCGCTTTGCCCAGCAGATGGTCGAGGGCAAGCTCGCCGCGACCGGCGCGGGCAAGGCAACCGGCAAGTTCTGCCTTGCCTCCACGCACCCCTCGCCGCTTTCGGCCAACCGCGCCACGGCAGAACTCCCCGCTTTTATGGGATCGCGCCCCTTCTCCGCTGCCAATGAATTGCTCGAGCAAAACGGCAGCAGCCCCATCGACTGGGGCTGCCTCGTCTCATAACCTGCCTAGCCGGCAATCCAATAATCCGGATATTTATTGATATCAATGGGGGCGGCAAGCTCGCCGATATCGCCAATAGCCTTCATGCCCATCAGGGAGCGCAAATCATTTTCGCACTTCATGATGGGCTCATTTACGGCCCTATTGAGCACATCGAACGTCGGAGACTCAAACGTATCCATATTGACGTTGCCGAACCACTTGCTCACGACGTAGTCGGCCTCCTCGTCGTCTGTGGCAACCCCCACCATCTGGCGAGACCACGTCTTGAGCAGCGACTCGCGATCGGCCTCGGCAATATCGAGCACTACGCTGCCGCCAAACGAAAACGACTCGCTCTCCATCCCGCCCAGCAACTCCGGCAGCGGGCAGCCAGAAGGTAGCGTCACCGTCACGCCGCCACAGCCCTTAAACGCACCGTTCTGGATGCCGACCACCTTATCGCACAGCTCAATCTCGATGAGGTTCGAGCAGTGCGAGAAGGCATTCGAGTCGATTACGGTTGGCCCCGTCAACACGCTCGCCAG
Organism: uncultured Collinsella sp.; assembly: GCA_900544755.1. GTDB lineage: Bacteria > Actinomycetota > Coriobacteriia > Coriobacteriales > Coriobacteriaceae > Collinsella. Next base: position 5,704 of record UQWQ01000044.1, read on the forward strand.
ATCGGCCTGCTCGATATCGAACGGCGCCGAGACTAGCGTGGCAGTACCGTCACCGTTGTCCTCGATCTTCCATTCATGGCTCTCGGTCGCATCGCTATCCGCTTGGATAACCGTAGAAGCCTCGACCAGCGGCAATCCCATCATGGTTCGCAGGCGATTCTCGGGCTCCAACAGATTCTTGGCCATCTGCGCCTCGATCGACTCGACCGTCGGCTCCGGGCCCTCCCCCATGAACCAATCGGAAAGCATGCCAAACTCCACGACACCGTAATACGCGTCGTAGTTGTCGTAGCCGACGAGTCCGTAGACCCACGCATTAAGGTAGTCCTGCTCCATGCCATGGGGCACCGACAGATGAATGCGGCCGGCCTCCTCTTGGACATCGGTTGCGCCGTCCAAGAAGAAACCCACGCCTGGCGACGGATAGCCCAGCGTCGCAATACCGGCGCCGACGGTCAAGTTCGTAAAGTTGGCATCGTTGCCAAACACCGATGATGCCAAATAGTTCCGAGAGCCCGCACCCGTAGCTGCGTCGTAGTCGCCATTGGTGTCTGCCACAAACGATGCGCTCGCGAGCCTCAGGCAATTCGTGAATGCCTGATCGCTAATTTCGATTGTTGCCGCGTGTACAGATGCGGACGTAAGATTTGCACAGCCGTCGAACGCCGACACACCGACGTAAATATCGTTATCGGGAAGGTCGATGTTCAGATCGCCAGCGATGCCAGCATTCCTAAAGGCATTACGATCGATATATGCCAGATTGGGAGCCGAAGCCCAATTGATATCCCACACGCCTCCGGTTCCCTCAAAGGCACCAGACAGGTCCTTGACACCGGACAAGGAATAGCCGCCAAAGATCTCAATCGTACTCGGCAGCAGGTCGATCGTACCGTTGAGCACCGAAGGCGCACCGAGCAGGATGCTTGGCTCGCCCTCCTCATCTCCATCGAAATAGCCGTAGAGAAGAGCCGTGTCGTCGCCCTGAGTATCGCAATCAAAATCGTAAATGCCGTCGACAGTGACAAAGCGGCTGTCGTAGCCCTGCAGCTCGCCATCGGGCGCATACCAGGTGCAGCCGGCCGGATTGGGATTCTCGGCCGTGGCAAAGACAGCCTTTTTAGCACGCGACGCCACAAAGCCCAGGCCCGTGCAGCCCTTAAAGGCATCCGCCCCCACCTCGATGCTATCAGGCGTGCCGATAAACACACCTTGAAGGTTTTGGCAGTTCTCAAACGCGTTACGGCCGATGGCACTCGTCTTCTCGCCCAGATTGACAAACCTGAGCTCCGTATCGCCCGAGAAAGCATACGGTGCGATGGAATCTACTTGGAGCTGCTTGCCGCCATCCGTAAGCAAGGTGCCGTCAAAGGTCGCGGGCAGGTTGCCATCCTCATCGCCTGCAGCGGACAGCAAAATCGTCTTGCCGGCGTTGGCATAATACAAGTATCCGTCTTGAGACAGGCTCATCTTAATTACGCACGCATCGGGCGCACCGGCGGCGGCCTTACGCTGCTCGACATAGGCGACCTGCTCATCGGTTGCGCACACGATGGTCCGCACGGAACCGCCCGCAAGGCTGCCGTCCTCGAGCGTCACCCTATCGTCAAACCGCGGCATGAGCACCAGCGTGTCCACCGAAGTGTTGCCCGCAAAGGCGCCCTTCATGATGGTGTTGGATATCTGCACCAAGGCAATATTGGAACCCGTATCGAGCACATAGCACAGATCGCCTTCAAAGCGCGATTTAATGTTGTACACCAGACCCTGCGAGTACCTGAGCTGGACATCGGGATTGCTCGCGGGCGATACGTAAACGCCGTAAGCATTCTCCAGCTCGCCCGCATGCTCGGTAATGAAATCGAGCAGTACGGCATCGTCGACGACAAGGGTGCAGTCCTGCAAATTGTTCACGTCAATCTGGGGCAAATCACCCTCTTTTGACGCGTGCAGAACAACGCGATCGAGCTTATTGCGATCGGGAATGACAACATGGGTAATATCGGCGGGAACGTCGAGCTCGCGCGTATGGTAGGGAACGCCCAAATACTCCTGGCCATCGCGAGACGTCAAGATGCCCTCATCGGTTGCGGCATAGACGGGGTTATCCGATGCGACACGGTAGACATCGAGCACCTGAAAGCCCGCATTGACGTTGACGTAGTACACCGAGGACGGCAGCTCTAGATTATTTATCTGCCATGTAAAGCCCTCGCGCTGGCGATTGTCGGTATAGGCGTCGACCGCCTGCACGCCCTGCGGAACACTCAGCGTCTCGACACCGCCATCGACCGACACGGCCGACTCGTCCACGTCGACGAGCGTCTGCAGGCGTGAGTTATTGAGGCTGGTAGGGTCGTCGTCAAAGCGATAGTCCTCGTCGAGAGCATAACCCTGAAAACGCACCTTGTAGGCGGGGTCGATGGACACGATGTCGCCGGGAACCACCACATGGCGACCGGGTGTCAGCGTGTAGAAATACGGGACGGCTGCCTCGTTCTCGCGCCACACCAGCAACAAGGCATTGAGGTAGCCCTCCGAATCGACATGGCCCGCCTGCTTCATAAAGGCTTCTTGTGTGTTGACACCCAGCAGGTTCTCCTTGGAGCTCAGCGTGCTCCAAATCACGCTTCGCTGGCCCATCGAATCGGGCTGGCCGACCACAAACAGGCGCGACCGCGCCGGTTGGATGGTAACGTCACGCGTCGTCCACGCCGTATCCTGCGACAAGCGCAGCGAGACGCTTACCGTGAGCGGCTGGCTCGAGCACAGCGCCGGATTCTTCTCGCCCGCGGCATTGGTCCACGAGTCGATGCGGAGATACGGAAACGAGGCGAACTCGTCCTTGGTGCAGGCAAGATAGTAGAGGCCCTTGTCGTCACTCCAGTGGACATCCATGGCGCAGAACAGCGTCCAGGCGTCGAGCATCTGCCCATCGTAGATTGCATCCTCCATGGGTGAAATCTGCACCTCATGGGGATCGATCAATCCATTTGCACCGTTAAACTGCGTAAAGAACGTTGTGTCTCCCATGGGGGCACCCTTTTGGGGCGCGGGGTCCGCAAGAAGATACTTGTAGGAATTGGCCGTCGAGGTGGCCGAGCCGCCACTACCGCCGTTACCGCCCGAACCGTTTCCGCCCGCACCGCCGCCGGCATTGCCGCCAGATGCTCCGCCCGCATTGATAACGGGAACGTTTTGTCCGCCTCCCGAGCCGCCAGCGCCGCCCGCGCCGCTGCCCGAACCACCCGCAACTCCTACGCCCGTTCCATCGGCGCTGCCGGTAACGTTGTAGGCGGTCGTGCCGCTTTGCCCCGTCAGATTTACCTGTCCCTGCGCATTATCGAGCCGCGCCTGCTGCTCACGTGCGCTCGTGTCCCGGCTGTCGCTATCCTCGTCATGACGATTTGCCTCGGCATCCGTCGAGAGCGGACTGATCCGATACGCCTCGCCGGACTCCGCGTCACCGTGACTGTATGCAGCGATATACCCCGAAGGATCGAAGCTCAGATTACTCTGGGCCAACTCAAAGGCAACCGTGCCAAATACGCCGACCGCAGCAACCGAAACCGCCGCTGCCACAACGCGCGTTGCAGCCAAAGGCTTGGCGCGATACATATTTTTAGCGGCATGCTGAACGCGCGCGGACGCATTCCGCGGGCCTTTTAATTTGGCCGACGCCGCGTTCTTGTGCGAAGCCATATGTTGAGGATATTTAGAAAACACGTAGACCTACTCCCTCTACAACGCGTGCAGCATGTAGCGGCGGAAGCGTTCAATAACAGTTTGCGGAACCGGCATGCTCCGATGCAGGCGTTCGGTAAAACGACGGAGCGTGCGCAACTCGTTTGGCTTAAGCTGGCGCCCACCAAACGCATAGGCTTGATGGAGTTGAATCGCTCGGCGGTATTCCCACGGGTCGATCTGGGGGAACACCGCGGCAAAGGTGTCCAGGCAATCGAGCGGCTTGGTCTCGTCAAAGGCGTCGAGACCGCTTTGGTTCATCACAAGGGCAAGATAGCCGTAGAGCGCCGGCACGCATATATTCTGCTCATCGCTCTCGATAGCCCGCTTGCGTCGAACGCGCAAGACAAACCTGCGAATGAACAGGGCGAGCAGGACGGCAATCACCGCGCCGATCAAACCGACCCCAACTTTGGCCACAACGGGAATGTTATGCATTACCGGCACATCCTCGCGATGCTTATCCTCGGCCTGTCCTGCGACCGAGCCCGCATCGAGCGTCTTATCGTTGGCGCCGTTGCTCCATGCCTCGCCCACATCGATAATCTTATCGGCATCGAGCGTCTGGCTATAGTATCCAGGGGTGACCTCCACGGGCGTCCATCCCTGACCGTCAAGGTAGATCTCGGTCCACGCGTGCGCATCGGCAGCCGTCAAGTTGAGCGCCACGCCTGCCCCAACAGCAGCGGCCAGCTGATCATCTGCTGCCCGATAGCCCTCGACATAGCGCGCGGGAATTCCCTGAGATCGAAACGCGAGCGTCGCCGCCGTGGCAAAGTAGGCAGAGTTGCCCTCGTGCGCCGTGCCCAAGAACCACGCGACAAACGACGTCGCCCCCGTATAGGTTGGCGGGTTATCCGTCTGCCCCGCAAGCGAAGCCAACATCGTGCGCACGCGACTGATCACGGCTGTATCCGAAACATTCGCCCCAGCATCCCAGCTGTCGCTCGAGAACAGGTATGTATTAACGGCATCCCGCTCCTCTTCGGGAACGTCCAGGTACTTATCGCGAACGAAAGCGGCGTATACCCGCTCGCTTTTTGCATAGTCTCTCTTGGAGGACGCCAGCCAGCTCGAATCTGCAATGACGTCATCTGATGGCACGTTATCGACGGTCACACTGTATGTTTTGGACGGCAAAAGGTCCATGCTTAGCATCGTCGAGCCCGTCAACATTGCGTCGGCACCGCTCAGCGAGCGCAGTGTATAGGGAGCATAGGTGTATCTGCGGTTGGCGCCCGAGGCATTGACTGAAATCTCAACCGCCTCGACAGGCTCGCCGCCCTCACGCTCGGTCTCGGTATCAAACGCGGCGCGTTGCTCGGCTACCGTCAAACCGTTCTGACGCAGCCATTCACGCATGCCGGACCATTCGCCCTCGTAGGACATCCAGTCGCCGCGCCCCCAAGACATGCCATCAAACGTCGTGCCCACAAAACCCTTCATGAGCAGGTCGTCATCGAGCGTCTTGTCGGCAGTAAGCGACAGCGTCGTGGACGCGCCTTCGTTCATGTCCGCCGCTTGCGAAAGGTCGCCCTCGGGCAGCGAATCATCCCCAAATCGAACGTTCTGGACCGCTTTGACGGCAGACGCCGACAGGGCGGACACCTCGGGAAGAGGCTGCACAAGGGCAACGATCAGCGCAAAGAGAACACCGCATGCGGCGCACAGGCCACCAAGACCAAAAAGAACCTGGGGCAAACCTACCGTAGAGCCCCGCAACTCGCCAGCACGGCACTGGACAAGCCAGCCCGCAACGCCCAGTGTCATAGATATCGCAGAATCACCAGCCTGCAGCTCCATGGAGGCCGAGCCGCAGATAACGATGATTAAGAGCGTGGGCCACGAAACGCTCAAGTTGGCAAAAAGCCAGGCGAGTGAGCCGGCAAACATACCGGCGAGCACTGCCAGCGGCACAGATTCACACAGCAGGCCGGCGTCTGCCACCAATGGAATATACAGCTCAAAGATTGAGTTGACGCGAGCGATAACGGCATTGGTGCACGCATAGAAGCCCCAGCGCGCCGAAGGAACTAAGAGCGCGCATAAAAGCGCCATGGACGCCGCAGCCAAGGCTATCCAGAGGGAGGTCTTTTTCGACGCCAGCGAAACATCCAAAACGCTCAGCGCAACAGCCACGCCAGCGGCGACGGCAAGCATGACCCCCATGTACGTTACGCTCAGGCACCAAGCAATTGTGCAGCAAAAACCTGCAGACAGTAACACCGCGGGAGCCACCGACAGGAATACGGCAACAACGCGACTGTTCGAAGCGATGTGCTCCGTCGAGGTAAGAGTCACAAAGTCCATCTTAGAGCTCCAGACTCTTGATACGGGCCGAATCGCTCGATACCGGGCAATGGGTGATGATGTAGTTGGCGCCGTGCTCGATGCCATACGACTCGACCGAATCCGACACATGGAGTACCGATAGATCGGTCAGACGGCCTATCTCGATATAGGCCTGTTCATCGACGCCCACCGTTACCAGCACCGTTTTGCCAATGCCCTTTGCTGCCACGAGCTTGGCATAGTGCTCGTGCGATGTTGGATAGGCAGGGCCAAGCGGCGTTGCCGTCAAAGCATCAAGCATCCTATTGAACCCACGTCGGTCATCAACGGGATAGACAGCCAAAGAGCCTTCGGGGGCAGCCACGACCACATGATGGTATCCCTGACGCATAAGCGCCAGCGATATCGATGCGGTAAAACCCAGCACCGCAGAAAGAACCTCAGCGTGGCTTGCGTGCTCAAAATCGCACGCAAACGCACCAAACAAGATGGCAATAGCGTGGTCTTGTGGGCGCGAAGCCTCGCGCACCAGCATGTCGTCAAAACGCGTCGACAGCTTCCAGTGAATCGACTTAACGGCATCACCCTCGTGATAGGGCCTTATGTCAAAGACCTCGGAGGCATCTTGGCCGCTTCGATGGGGATCGTAGCTCGTGCCCTCAAGACCGGCAGAAGCATTTTGGTTAGGAACAACCTGGATGTCGAGCACCTCGGGATAGACCGTAAACAACCCATGAAAGTCTGCATTCTCGAGAGCAAGCGACGTAAAGCCCATCTCGTCGACCAGGCGCGCGGTGTCAAGGGTAATCGTGTGCGCACCGCAGACGGTCGAATCGAGCTCCAGCTCAAACAAAGCGGGCCTGCCCATCGCGGGGGCAAGACTTACGGGATAGACTGTCCGCGCTCCCGTCAGCTGGTTATAAACCGAAAACGACAGCTCCATACGACCGCGAAACATAAGCGGGCGATCCAGTGTGATGCGCAATACAAGAGGCGCGTTGACAACACACGACCGGGGAAGCTCAAAGCTAAGCTTGAGCAGGGCAACGCTCGAACGGCACGCCGCCACCGTAATCACGGGCATGGCGATCAACGCCGCGGCAGCAGCGAGCGCGGCCGCATTGGCGGTAAACACAAACGTGGCGAGCAGGAGCGCGACGGACACGATATAGGTAATCTTGTTGGCAATCATGGGCGTAACGTAGGACGCAAAAGGTAAACGATCCGCTACGAGCGGCCGCGAACCTGACCCATAGACGGGGCGGGAACGGCAGCGAGGATGCGGTCGAGGACGTCGGCGGCGCCAATCGATTCAATACGCGCCTGGGGGCGTAAAACGAGACGGTGGGCGCAAACAGCCTTAAATACCTCGCGCACGTCCTCGGGCACCACATAGTCGCGCTCACGAATCAATGCGCAGGCGCGCGCCATGCGGGTGAGCGCGATAATGCCGCGGGGGCTCACGCCCAGCTCGACAAGATCGTCATTACGGGTCTCCTCGCACAGGCGGACGATATAATCCAGCACCGTGTCGGCAACCTGTACATTGCCCAGGTAGTTTTGGATATCGAGCAGGTCATCGCGGGCAACCATGGGCTTAATGTCGTCGAGCGGGTTGGCGTAGCGACGGGCCTTGAGGATATCGATCTGGTCCTGGCGCGACGGATAGCCAACAGACAGGCGAACCATAAAGCGGTCGAGCTGGCTATCGGGCAGCGGTTGCGTGCCCGCCGAGCCCACCGGGTTCTCGGTTGCGATGCACACGAAGGGACGCGGGACCTGATGCGTCTGCCCGTCGATAGTCACCGCACGCTCTTCCATAACCTCGAGCAGGGCCGACTGCGTCTTAGCACTGGTACGGTTAATCTCGTCGCCCAGCAGCATATTGCAGTTGACAGCGCCCCACACAAAGCGAAACGTGCCGGCGTCGCGGTCGAACATCGTAAAGCCCGTAATGTCCGAGGGCAGCGTATCGGGCGTAAACTGCACGCGCTTAAAGTCCAGGCCCAGCGCGCGCGAAAGCGCCAGGGCCAGTGTCGTCTTACCGGTACCGGGCACATCCTCTAACAGGATATGGCCGCCGGCATAGATGGCCATGAGAGCTTTCTCGATCACATCGCGCTTGCCCAGCAGGGCGCGGCTCACTTCGTTGATGATGCTGTTGGACTGTTCGACGATCACGGTTACTCATTTCCTCGGTAAGCTGCCTCGGCCGTCGCGGCCGCCAGCTGTGCTTTCAAAACGTTCAGATCGATGGGCTTGCCCACATGTCCGTTCATGCCCACACTGCGCGAGCGCTCAACGTCCTCGGTGTAGTCATTGGCAGAAAGCGCAATGATGGGAATGGCGCCGGCGTCCTCACGATCGAGCCTTCGAATCCGTTCCGCCGCTTCCCAGCCGTTCAGCACGGGCATCTGAATATCCATGAGGATCGCATCGTACGTGCCCACGGGCATGCTCCGGAATCGCTCAACGACCGCTTGGCCGTTCTCGGCGCGATCAACCGCCGCGCCTCGTCTTGCCAGCAGCTCAATCACGATCATGGCATTGATTTCGTTATCCTCCGCCAGCAGGAATCGCTTGCCCTCAAACTGGTAGGTAAACGACGACCCCATGGAATCGGACGCCGTCTCGAGCGTCTGCTCTTTAATCTTGAGCTCCTCGACCTGCTCCGGCGTGGCAAGTCGCAGCGGAATGTAGGCCGAAAACGTTGAGCCGCGTCCGGGCTCGGTATCGACGACGATCTCGCCGCCCATCAGGTCGACGAGCGCGCTCGTGATGGCCATACCCAAGCCCGTTCCGCCGTAGCGGCGCGCAATGGTGCGGTCCTCCTGCTCAAACGGCTTAAAGATCTTGCTGATGTAGCGCGGGTCCATGCCCTTGCCCGTGTCGTGCACGCGCAGCATATAACTCACGCCGTCGTCTGTCCGGTACATCTCGCGCAGGGTTACGGTAACGCTGCCGCCCCGCTCGGTAAACTTGACCGCGTTGGAAATAAAGTTGATGACGACCTGCGACAGGCGCATGCGATCGCCCACGACAAAGACGTTTTCGCAGTCCTCGAGAATAACCGAGTACGTAAGCCCCTTGTCGGCTGCCTGCGAGGTAAACATGCGTTCAATCTCGTCGGCAAACAGACGCAAATCAAACGGTGCATCGTCAATGCGCACGCGCCCGCTGTTGAGGCGGCTCATGTCGAGCATGTCGTTGATAAGCGAAAGCAAATAGACAGAAAGCTGCGAGGCGCGAGACAGGTCATCCATCAGGCGCGACTCATCCGCATGATGCTCGCGGGCAAGCGAGATCATGCCCTCGATGCCATTGAGCGGCGTGCGGATCTCGTGGCTCATCTGGTTCATATAGTCGGTGCGCGCGTTGGCGGTCTCGACGGCGCGATCGCGCTCGGCCTCCGCCTTGGCGATGCGCTCGCTTTCGGTCGTCACGTCGACTGCAGAAACCAGGTACTGGGTGCCGTTCTGTATGAGCGAAATCGTAAACCTTATGCTGAGCTGCGATTTTGCTCCATGGGGCGCATGGTAGGAGCACAGAAGGTTCAGCGGAGTCGCGTGGTCCCAGTCCCTCACCTGTCGCTGTATGCGAACACGGTCGCTATCGGGAATAAAACGGTACAGCGTCTCGATGTCGTCGCCAATACGCTCGGGCGATACGCCAAAGACGCGTTCAAAATTTGGGGTGATATAGAGCGGAAGACAGTCGCTGGCACGCAAGACCAGCGCAACGTTGGGCCCTTGCTGCGCAAGCGCCTCTTCAAACAGTCGACGCGCTCGGTCCGCGTCGCGCTTCTCGTGTGAACCGAACAGCCCCAATATGCCCCCTTTTATATTTCGGGGTTTAGTCTACCAGCTCAAAGGCACTTTACAGAGATAATACCCAGCTAAAGTTAGCAATTAATGATGCAAAACGCGCCCGAGGCAACCTTGCCATCGGGCGTTTTGTTATTCAGGCCAGATAAATTGGGTGCGGCCGGCCTCTCCGCCATCGATCAGCAGGCTCTGCCCGGTCATAAACCGGTTGGTCACGCCCACAAAGTAGATCCACTCGGCGATCTCTTGGGCGGTGGCCCAGCGTTTAAGCGGTGTGAGCTCCATAATCTGATTCCACAGGTGTTCGTCTTCCATCACGCAACGGTTGAGCGGCGTGATAACGCCGCCCGGGTCCACACTGTTGGCGATGGCCTGCGGCGCCAAGCGATTTGCAAGGTTTTTGGTGTAGGCGATAACGCCACCCTTGCTGGCAGCATAGGCGGGAAACTCCGATCCCGTATGCCCGCTCGCCGAGCCCACATTAACCACGGATTTGATAGCCGGCGCCGGCTTGGCGGCAAGCCCCTCCCCCACAAAGGCGTAGTGCTCGGTCACGTTGATGGTGCCACGCAGATTGGCGGCAATATCGTCGGCCGAATCCTGTGTACCGGCAACGTTCACGATTACCTGGGGTTCAAGATCGTCTGGAAACGAGTCCGGCTCGCGGACATCGACGATCAGATGGCGATAGTGCTCGTGCTCGACTGCCGCCGGCAGCAGATCAAAACCCACGACCTCGTGACCCTCGTCCAAAAAGCGCTGCACGCACGCGGCTCCAATACCACCCGAAGCACCCGTGATCAAAACCCGCATACTTGCTCCTTAGGCGATTGCGTGGCGCTCGAGGTACTCGGCGCCCACATTCTCACGCTCCCAGCCACGCACGACCTTGTAGCCCACGGGGCTCAGGAAGACCTCGCACAGCAGCTCGGCAACAGCGCCGGTCAGCGAGCACATAAGGACCTGCACCCAGGTCCAGCCAAAGAACGTGTGGCTCACCACAATGGCAAAGACCAGGTTGTCGATAAACTGGCCAACACCCGTGGACACATAGGAGCGGAAGGCGAAGCTCGCAAAGTTATTCTTTTTGAGCATACGGCCGAGCGACTGGTTGAGCGTGGAGTTAACCACGGCAGAAACGAGCATTGCCAGCGAAGAGCCCAGCACCACGTACCAGGTGCCGCCGACGGTGGCGTTAAGGGCGGTGTTGACCTCGATCATACCCGTGTCGTAGTAGGCGCCCCACATGCCGGGCGTGAGCGAGCATGCCCAAAAGCACAGGCTCACAGCCAGGTTGACCAGCAGCGCGAGGATAGAGATTTTGATGGATGCCTTGGCGCCAAAGCGCTTGCAGATCATGTCCTGGCACAAAAACGAAACCCAGCTCACCACAAAGCCGCAATCGAGTGCCAGATACGGCAGGCTGATGAGCTCTTTGTTGGCCAGCAGGTTCATCATGATGACGCTCACGAAAAACAGCGAAACCGTTGCCGCGGGAATGCTCCGCAACAGGACCTTATAGTCCTCCATGACCTTCTTGATCATTGTGTACTCCTTTGGTTTTAGGTTTAACGAGCAGGATATCGGACCCGAACTGCTCGGACGCCCCGGTCTTGAGACGACGGTGGGTATGATAGCCGCTCACACGGCATCAGGCAAGCAACCGGCGCGGCAGCCCCGCAGGTCCACCGCGCCGATGCGCTAAAACGCTACGTTGCCAAACTCCGACAGGATAAGGTCGGGGTTGTGGTCGGTTGCCCAGTCCACGTTCCACGGGCTCGTGAACAGCAGCAGCTTGCCGCCGCGCATGTCCTCGACGCGCAGGGTGTCGCGGGTGAGCGAAAGGGCCGGGATATCGATGGTATCGGGGTCGTTCTGGATCCAGCGGATGTCCGTATAGGGCAGCGGCTGGCGACGGACCTCAACACGGTACTCGGCCTTAAGACGGCGCTCGAGTACCTCAAACTGCAGCACGCCGACCACGCCCACGATGACGCTCTCCATGCCGGCACCCAGCTCACGGAAGATCTGGATGGCGCCCTCCTGGGCAAGCTCCTCCATGCCCTTTACGAACTGCTTGCGCTT
>UQWQ01000045.1 GCA_900544755.1 uncultured Collinsella sp.
GAAAGCACTTAATGTGCTTTCCGTCTTGCGCAGGACTGTAGAGCAGCAAACTTAAAACCTGGGCCGCCCGGTCCGGGGATCCTCCCAAGCGCACAGGAGGGGATTCCTTTTGTGTAGGCTTTGCGGAAATATGCCAATTTTAGGATACGCCCGGCGGCGTGGTGTGTTGACGGCACAGCTAACGCCACGTATCCTATCGAACTGCGTGTTTCGTAGGGGGATGCTGACCCCTCGATTCAAGCCGTTGCACTTTACAGAAAGCTGGAATCATTCGAGAAGGAGTACGCTTTGCCTACTATTAACCAGCTGGTTCGCCAGGGCCGTCGTTCCGTGCCCAAGAAGTCCAAGAACGCTGCTCTGCAGCACAACTCCCAGAAGCGCGGCGTGTGCACCCGCGTCTTCACCACGAGCCCCAAGAAGCCGAACTCGGCTCTTCGTAAGGTTGCCCGTGTTCGCCTTGTCAACGGCATCGAAGTTACCGCTTACATCCCGGGTGAGGGCCACAACCTGCAGGAGCACTCCATCGTGCTCGTCCGCGGCGGTCGTGTCCGTGACCTCCCTGGTGTCCGTTATCACGTCATCCGTGGCGCCTACGACGCTGCTCCGGTCCAGAACCGTATGCAGGCCCGTTCCAAGTACGGTGCTAAGCGCCCCAAGGCTAAATAAGCCAGATAACGTTTTGATACTTTCGCCGTGTGCCGCCTAAGCGCCGCACGGTAGACACTTAAGGAGATTTCACATGCCGCGTCGTGCAGCAGCTAATCGTCGTGAGGTTCAGCCTGACGCCGTTTACAACAACCGCCTGGTGACTCAGCTCATCAACAAGGTCCTTCTTGATGGCAAGAAGGCCACCGCTGAGCGCATCGTTTACACCGCTTTCGAGATCGTTGCCGAGAAGTCCGAGGGTGGCGACGCTCTCGCTACCTTCAAGAAGGCTATGGACAACGTCAAGCCCACGCTCGAGGTTAAGCCCAAGCGTGTCGGTGGCGCTACCTATCAGGTCCCGATGGAGGTCAACTCCCGTCGTTCCACCGCTCTGGGCATCCGCTGGATCGTCAACTTCTCCCGCGCTCGCAAGGAGAAGACCATGGCCGAGCGTCTCGCCAACGAGATCCTCGACGCCTCCAACGGCCTGGGCGCTTCCGTCAAGAAGCGTGAGGACGTCTTCAAGATGGCCGAGGCCAACCGCGCGTTCTCTCACTATCGTTGGTAAGTTAAGGTAAGGAACTAACATGGCTAAGCCTAAGTACAAGCTTTCCGATACCCGTAACATCGGCATCATGGCTCACATCGATGCCGGTAAGACCACCACGACCGAGCGTATTCTTTACTACACCGGTAAGACCCACAAGATCGGTGAGGTCCATGAGGGCGCTGCCACCATGGACTGGATGGTTCAGGAGCAGGAGCGCGGCGTAACCATTACCTCCGCTGCCACTACGTGCTTCTGGAACAAGGACGGTAAGGACTACCGCATCCAGATCATCGACACCCCGGGCCACGTCGACTTCACCGCCGAGGTCGAGCGCTGCCTGCGCGTCCTCGATGGCGCTGTCGCCGTTTTCGACGCCGTTGCCGGCGTCCAGCCCCAGTCTGAGACCGTTTGGCGTCAGGCTTCTACCTTCAACGTCCCCCGCATCGCCTTCATCAACAAGTATGACCGCGTGGGCGCTGACTTCTTCAACGCTATCGAGACCATGAAGGATCGTCTCGACGCCAACGCCGTGGCCGCTCAGGTCCCGATGGGCGCCGAGGACAACTTCTGGGGCGTCATTGACCTGGTCACCATGACTGCATGGGACTTCAAGGCCGACGAGAAGGGCATGACCTACCCCGAGCCGATGGACGAGATCCCGGCTGAGTTTGCCGACATCGCTGCCACCAAGCGCGAGGAGCTCCTCGACGCTGCTGCCAGCTTTGACGACGAGCTCATGGAGAAGATCCTCATGGAGGAGGACTTCACCGTCGAGGAGCTCAAGGCTGCTCTGCGCAAGGGCGTTCTGGCCAACGAGCTCAACCTCGTCTTCGTGGGTTCCGCCTACAAGAACAAGGGCGTTCAGGAGCTGCTCGACGCTGTCGTCGACTACCTGCCCAGCCCGCTTGACGTCGAGGCCGTCACCGGTACCGATCCGGACACCGGCGAGGAGATCCAGCGTCATCCTTCCTTCGACGAGCCCTTCTCCGGCCTGGTCTTCAAGATCATGACCGACCCGTTCGTCGGTAAGCTCACCTACGTCCGCGTTTACTCCGGCCGCGCCGAGTCTGGCTCCTACGTTGTCAACGCTTCCAACGGTCAGCGCGAGCGCCTCGGCCGCATCCTCGAGATGAACGCCGCCGAGCGTATCGACCGTGACGACGCTGCCGCCGGCGACATCGTCGCTTGCGTCGGCTTCAAGAACTCCACCACTGGTGACACCCTGTGCGCCGAGGGCAAGGAGATCGTCCTCGAGAAGATCGAGTTCGCTAAGCCCGTTATCGACGTTGCCATCGAGCCCAAGACCAAGGCCGAGCAGGACAAGATGTCCCTGGCTCTGACCAAGCTCGCCGAGGAGGACCCGACCTTCCAGGTGTCCACTAACCACGAGACCGGTCAGACCATCATCGCCGGCATGGGCGAGCTGCACCTCGAGATTATCGTCGACCGTCTGCTCCGCGAGTTCAAGGTTGACGCTAACGTTGGTAAGCCCCAGGTTGCCTACCGCGAGACCGCTGGTCACGACGTCGAGAAGGCTGAGGGCAAGTTCGTCCGTCAGTCCGGTGGTCGCGGTCAGTACGGCCACGCCGTCATCAAGCTCGAGAAGATGGAGGAGGGCTTCGGCTACGAGTTCGTCAACGCTATCGTCGGCGGCGTCGTGCCCAAGGAGTACATCCCGTCCATCGACAAGGGCATCCAGGAGGCCCTGAACACCGGTGTTATCGCCGGCTTCCCGGTCCTCGACGTTAAGGTCACCCTGTTCGACGGTTCTTACCACGAGGTCGACTCCTCCGAGGCCGCCTTCAAGATCGCCGGTTCCATGGCTATCAAGGACGCCCTCAAGAAGTCCGATCCGCAGCTGCTCGAGCCGATCATGGCTGTCGAGGTCGAGACCCCCGAGCAGTACATGGGCGACGTTATGGGCAACCTCTCCGGTCGCCGCGGCAAGATCGAGGGCATGGAGGATCGCAAGAACAGCAAGCTCATCCGTGCCAAGGTGCCGCTGGGCGAGATGTTCGGTTACGCTACCGACCTTCGCTCCCAGACCCAGGGCCGTGCATCCTACACGATGCAGTTCGACTCTTATGAGCCCGCGCCCAAGTCCATCGTGGACGAGGTCATGAGCAAGAACGCCTAAGTTCGAGCTCCCTGTTACGTAATCCGCGAGAGCATCTCTCGCACTCTTTGGAGGTTTAAGTTGGCTACCCAGAAGATCCGCATTCGCCTCAAGGGCTATGATCACGAGGTCGTCGATCAGTCCGCGAAGCTCATCGTCGAGACCGCTCAGAAGACCGGCGCTCGCGTTTCCGGTCCTGTCCCCCTGCCCACCGAGCGCAACCTGTACACGGTTATCCGCTCGCCGCACGTGAACAAGGACTCCCGTGAGCAGTTCGAGATGCGCACCCACAAGCGCCTCATCGACATCCTCGACCCCACCTCGGGCACCGTTGATTCGCTTATGCGTCTCGACCTCCCCGCTGGCGTCGACATCGACATCAAGCTCTAAGCGATATTCCTCATAGCTTACAGAGCCCCGCTGTCATTACGGCAGCGGGGCTCTTTTGTTTGGCATGATGGGTTTGGATCGCCGGGTAAGGCTGCCGAACGGCTGGCTGTGGCGACCTACTCACTCAAGGGGCGCAATGACGCCTCCTCAAAATGGAAGGATCGCAAGCCGTCTTCTGTTTCGATGCACGCGCGACCAAAGGCATCGACGGTTTTAAAGATGCCGCGTGCCAGCTCGTCTCCAGCGGGTGAGCGGGCGATAACGTGCTTCCTAATCCAATTGAGGTGGGCGATATATTCGTCGTGGACGGGCGCGAGCGGTCCGGTGTTTTCTTCCATGGCGTTGAGGCATTCTGCCCAGGCATCTACAGCGTCTATAACTGCGTGATAGACCTCATCGAGGAGCATGTCGACAGCAGGAACGTTCTCGTTAAGGTCCGAGAGACCGATTGCCGGCAGGCCGCCATCGGGCACCTCTTGGGGCGCATAGTTCACATTGACACCAATGCCGCAGACGGCGAAAGGTTTGCCTTCGTTATCGCGTGCGGCCTCGACCAGAATGCCGCCGAGTTTGCGTTCACGCGCGACCAGGTCGTTGGGCCATTTGAGGCCAATTTCGTTTGCAAGACCCTGTTTTTCGAGCGCCTCGAGCACCGCTAGGCCGCTGACGGCGGCAAGACCAGAGTACTTCGCAGGATTAACGCATGGACGCAGGACAATCGAAAGCAATAGGTTGCCGGCGGTTGAATCCCACTTGTGGCCGCGCCGGCCGCGTCCTGCTGTCTGAGCCCGGGCGGCAAGTCCTGTGCCGTGCGGCGCTCCCTGTTTTCCTGCTTCGAGCAGGTCATCGTTGGTCGATCCGGTTACGTCGACTATCGTTAATTTGGCATCCATAACGGCTGCTTCCTCCTTAATGAATAAGTGAATAACGCAATGGTGTCGAGAGATAGACACAATGTGAAGCCTGTGTCGCATTTGGGCAATTTAATGTTAACACGTCAACAACGACTGAAATGCGCTATCCTCTCATGGTCGATGTAAACACGTCAACAACTCAAAGGAGGTTAGTGATGGGTTTCACGATTCTTGGAACGGGCTCGGCGCTTCCTAAGCGCAGTGTTTCCAATGACGAGCTGTCCGAGTTCCTCGATACCTCGGATGAGTGGATTTTTACCCGCACAGGTATCAAGAGCCGCCACGTCTGCACCACCGAGTCACTTGATGACCTTGCCGTAGCGGCGAGCGAGCGGGCGCTCCAGGTGTCCGGAATCGACGCGAGCCAGTTGGATTTGATCGTCTGCTCGACGACGACGGGTGACCATCTTGTTCCCGCTGAGGCGTGTGCCGTTGCTGAGCGACTGGGCGCGACGTGCCCTGCCTTCGATGTCTCGGCGGCCTGCGCCGGCTTCGTATTTGCGCTCGATGTTGCCGAGGGCTATATCGCCCGAGGACGAGCCAAGCATGTGCTTGTCGTTGCCGCCGAGCAGATGACGCGCGCGCTCGACTGGACCGACCGCGCCACCTGCGTGCTCTTTGGTGATGGCGCGGGTGTTGCGGTCATAGAGGCTGGGGGAGAGAATCCCCTCGCCGTTGAGCTTTCGACGTCGCCTGACGTCGAAACACTGCGCGTCCCCGGATTGGCGGGCTCCTCGCCGTATAAGACAGCGCAGGACCGCGAAAGCGTGCTGTCCATGAACGGTCGTCGTGTGTTCAAGTTCGGCGTCAATGCCATCTGCGACATGGTCCATAAGCTTGCGAGCGATGCGGGCATTTCGGTCGAAGACATCGACCATTTTGTATTCCATCAGGCTAACGAACGAATCCTGAGCCAGGCAGTCAAGCGCCTCGGCGTGCCAGGCGAGCGCGTGGTTCGAACGCTGCGCGAGACCGGCAATATTTCGAGCGCCTGCATTCCCTTTGCGCTTGATCGGCTGGCGCGCACCAACGCACTGAATGCGGGCGACACCATCGCCCTCGTTGGATTTGGCGCCGGCCTGGATATAGGTGGCTATCTGCTTCGTTGGAAGTAGTCGCACATAGGAAATAAAAACGCCCCTAGGGCACAACCAAAGGAGAACTACCATGGCAGATCAGAAGACCTTCGAGCGCGTTTGCGACGTTATCCGCGAGACCGCTGGCCTTGACGACGTCGAGATGAAGCCCGAGTCCACGCTCGAGGAGATTGGCCTCGACAGCCTGGGCACCGTCGAGATTCTCGTCGCCGTCGAGGACGAGTTTGGCATCCAGCTCGATACCGAGGAGAACCCCAAGACGGTCGGCGAGTTCGCCGATACGGTCGAGGCGGCATTGGAGAAGTAGAGATGCTCAAGACTCCTCTCTGCGATCTGCTCGGCATCGAAAAGCCTGTATTCCAGGGTGGCATGGCCTGGATTGCCGACGCCTCGCTGGCATCTGCCGTGTCCGAGGCGGGCGGCCTAGGCATCATCGCGGCTATGAATGCCGACGCCAACTGGCTGCGCGACCAGATTCACGAGCTGCGCGCCAAGACGGATAAGCCCTTTGGCGTCAACGTCATGCTCATGAGCCCGTTTGCCGACGAGGTCGCGCAGGTCGTGATTGACGAGCGAGTGCCGGTCGTCGTGACGGGCGCCGGCAATCCCGCCAAGTACATGAAGGCGTGGAACGAGGCGGGCATCAAGGTCATCCCGGTCGTTGCCTCGGTGGCGCTGGCACGCCTCGTGGCGCGTCGTGGAGCCACTGCCGTGGTTGCCGAGGGCACCGAATCGGGCGGCCATATTGGCGAGACTTCGACGATGGCCCTTGTCCCGCAGGTTGTCGATGCGGTCGATATTCCCGTGGTTGCGGCTGGCGGCATCGCCGATGGCCGCGGTGTGGCGGCCGCCTTTATGCTCGGTGCCGCCGGCGTGCAGGTGGGAACACGCTTTCTGGTCGCAAACGAGTGCACCGTATCGGAGCAGTACAAAGAGCTGGTGCTCAAGGCGGGCGACACGTCGACGCGTGCGACCGGACGCTCGACGGGGCATCCGGTTCGCGCCCTCAAGAGCCCCTTCACTAACGCGTATGCCAAGAGCGAGGCGGCGGGCGCAAATGCCGAGGAACTCGAGGCCATGGGCACGGGCGCGCTTCGTAAAGCCGCAAAGGACGGTAATTACGAAGAGGGCTCGTATCTGTGCGGACAGATTGCTGGCATGGTCAACGAACGCCAAAGTGCACGCGAAATCGTCGACGATCTGGTCGATGGCGCCGAGCATGTCCTGAAGGGTGCGTCAGCATGGGTAGCGTAGCGTTTCTGTTTGCCGGCCAGGGTGCCCAACACCCCGCGATGGGCGTCGACCTGATCGAGGCATCGCCGGCGGCTGCCGAAGTGTTCGCCATTGCCGACGAGGTGCGTCCGGGGACGAGCGAACAGTGCCGGAGCGCCTCGAAAGAGGAGCTCTCACAGACCGAGAACACGCAGCCTTGCGTGTTCGTGCACGACTTGGCTGTTGCCGTCGCCCTGCGTGAGCGCGGCGTGGTACCTGCCGCCTGTGCGGGTTTTTCGCTTGGCGAGGTCGCCGCGCTCACCTTTGCGGGGGCATTCGATACACGAGCGGGTTTTGAGCTCGTGTGTGAGCGCGCGGCATTGATGGCCACGGCGGCTGAGCGTCACCCCGGCGGCATGCGCGCCGTCATCAAGCTCGATGCAGCGCAAGTCGAGGGCCTGGCAAAACAGGCCGGCGAGAACTGCTGGCCGGTCAACTACAACAGTCCCCAGCAGACGGTTGTGGCCGGAGCGCCCGATGCGCTGCAGGAGCTCGACGTCCTAGTAAAAGAGGCTGGCGGTCGCGCCATGAAGGTCGCGGTGTCGGGTGCATTCCATAGCCCCTATATGGCCGAGGCAACTGAGGGGCTGGCGACGTATATCCAAGCCGGGCACGCCCCGTCCCCTTTGCTGATTCCGGTCATGGCAAATATGACGGCGGCGCCCTATCCGGCCGACCCGCAGGCGGCATCGGAGGTGCTGGCCAACCAGGTGAGTCATGCCGTGCGCTGGGTCGACGCGCTGCATGCTCTGCAGGATCAAGGCATCGACACGTTTATTGAGGTCGGCCCCGGCAAAACGCTGTCGGGCCTGGTCAAGCGTACGCTGAGCGACGTTCGCGTGTATTCGTGCGAAACGGCCGAGCAGGTCGTAGCTATTGCCGACGAGCTCGCATAGTTCACAGGGCTGTAACCCGAAAGGAATGACATGGGCAACTTGAACAACGGCGCGCTCGAGCGCGACGGATCGCGCCGCGTGGCGCTGGTCACGGGCGGCTCACGCGGCATTGGTCGCGCTTGTGCCGTGGGCCTGGCGGAGGATGGCTACGATATCGCCGTCGTTTATGCCGGCAGCGTCGATGCGGCGCGCGAGGCGCGCGAGGCCTGCGAGGCGGCTGGCGCCACGGCGCGCGCATATCAATGTGACGTGGCCGATCCCGCCGCCGTCAACACGTGCGTGGAGACGGTCCTCAACGACTTTGGCTCCATTTGGGCGCTCGTCAACAACGCCGGCATCACGCGCGACGGCCTGCTCATGCGTATGGGCGACGATGCCTTCGACCGCGTGCTCGATGTCAATCTCAAGGGCACGTTCAATATGACGCGCGCGCTCACCAAGACCTTTATGCGTCAGCGCGGCGGTTGCGTCATCAACATGAGCTCGGTCGTGGGCCTGATGGGCAATGCCGGGCAAGCCAACTACGCTGCCTCTAAGGCGGGCGTGATAGGGCTTACCAAGGCGGTGGCGCGCGAGCTTGCGCCCCGCGGCGTGAGGGTTAATGCGGTCGCTCCCGGGTTTGTCGAGACAGATATGACGGCAAAGCTCTCGGAGAAGGTGCGTGCGGCAACCGAGGAACAGATTCCCCTTAAGCGCATGGCGCGCCCCGAGGAAGTGGCCGGCGTGGTGCGCTTTCTGGCGAGCGATGCGGCTTCCTACATTACGGGCGAGGTTGTACGCGTCGACGGCGGAATGGCGATGTAGAAACCAGGGCCGAAGAACGGCTTGGATGAGGAGACCATGATGGAACAGAGAGTTGCAATCACCGGCATCGGTGCCGTATCGCCGCTCGGCAACACCGCGCTTGCCACCTGGGCGGCTATGTGCGCCGGCACGTGCGGTATCGGCCCGATTACGCACTTCGATACGGATGCGTTTGCTGTCAAGGTGGCGGCCGAGGTCAAGGGCTTTGACGGCAACGAGTACTTTGGCAAGCGCGACGCCAAGCATCTCGACCCCTGCGTTCAGTTTGCGATGGCGGCTTCGGACGAGGCCATGCACGATGCGGGCTTTGATGCCGAAGGCGCCATCGATCGAGAGCGCCTGGGCGTCTACGTGGGCTCGGGTGTGGGCGGCATGCAGACACTCGTCGACAACGTCCACGCGATCGCCGATCGGGGGCCTCGTCGCGCATCGCCTTACATGATCGCGATGATGATTCCCAACATGGCTTCGGGCAACATCGCGATTCGCCATAAGGCAAAGGGCCCGACCCTACCCGTCGTGACTGCCTGCGCGACTTCTGCCCATGCGGTGGGTGAGGCGTTCCGCGCCATCAAGCACGGCTATGCCGACGCGATCCTCGCGGGCGGCGCCGAGGCCGCAATTATCCCCGATGCCGTTGCGGGCTTTACGTCCTGCCGCGCATTGACCACCAACCCCGATCCCGCGACGGCCTGCCGTCCGTTCGATGCAGACCGCGACGGTTTTGTGATGGGCGAGGGCGCCTGCGTGCTCGTGCTCGAGAGCATGGAACATGCGCAGGCGCGCGGTGCGCACATTTATGTCGAGGTCGTGGGCTACGGCAACACCGATGATGCCTATCACATCACGAGCCCCGATCCCGAGGCTGCCGGCATTGCCCGTGCGATATCGCTGGCGGTGGCCGAGGGCGACGTTAAGCCTTCCGAGGGCCTCTACATCAACGCTCACGGCACCTCGACCAAGCTCAACGATTCGTCCGAGACGGCGGGCATAAAGCGTGCGCTCGGCGAGGACGCGGCACGCGCCGCGCACGTCTCGTCGACTAAGTCGATGACCGGCCACATGATCGGTGCCACGGGTGCCATCGAGGTCATGGCCTGCGCCATGGCGCTCGAGCAGGGCGTGGTGCCGCCGACCATTAACTACCACACGCCCGATCCCGCCTGCGATCTTGACTACACGCCCAATCGCGCGGTTCGCGCCGACCTTACCTGGGCGCTTTCGACCAACCTGGGCTTTGGCGGGCACAACGCCGCCATCGCGCTGCGTAGATATACGAGGAGCTAGAGCATGGATTCCAAAAGACTTGCCGAGATAGCCGATGTTATGGAGGACCGCGGCCTCACGCGCGTACGCGTTGAGGAGCCCGATGGCACCGCGGTCGAACTCGAGCGCGCGAGCGCCGCGCAGCCGGTTGCCGTGCCCATGCCTATGCCGGGTGCCGTGACTGCTCCGGCGGTGGCTCCTGTCGCCATGCCTGCCGCCGCACCGGAGCCCGCCGCGCAGGCGCCTGCCGCCGCACCGGAGCCCAAGGGCACCGAGGTGACCGCTCCCATGGTCGGCGTTTTCTATGCTGCCCCGGCGCCGGGCGACGAGCCGTTTGTGCACGTGGGCTCCAAGGTCAAGGCCGGCGAGACCCTCTGCATCATCGAGGCCATGAAGGTTCTCAACGAGGTAACGGCAGAGGCGGATGGCGAGGTGCTCGAGATCTGCGTGGCCGACGGCGACCTTGTGGAGTTTGGCAGCTGCCTCATGAGGATCGGATAGGTGATATCCATGAACAAAGAAGAGCTCAAGAAGCTGTTGCCGCATCGCGAACCGATGCTTTTGCTCGACGAGGCCGAGCTGGTGGGCGACGAGGCCCACGGCAAGATCACGATTACGGGTGACGAGTACTTTTTGCAGGGGCATTTTCCGGGAAACCCGGTAGTCCCCGGCGTGATTCAGTGCGAGATGCTCGCCCAAAACTGTTGCGTGCTGCTGATGGGCGACGAGGAGGCGCGCGGCGCGACGCCGTTCTATACGAGCCTCGATAAGGTGCGCTTTAAGCGTCCGGTGCGCCCGGGCGACACGGTTGATCTGGTGTGCACCATCACGCGTGCGCGCGGGCCGTTCCGCTTTGCGACGGGTACTGCGAGCGTCAACGGTGAGGTTTGCTGCCGCGCCGATATGTCTTTTGCACTCATGCACGAAAGTTAAGGAAGGCTTCATGTTCGACAAAGTGCTCATCGCTAACCGCGGAGAAGTCGCGGTCCGTGTTATCCGCGCGTGCCGCGATATGGGCATCAAGACCGTCGCCGTTTATTCCACGGCCGATGCGGACGCGCTGCACGTGCAGCTTGCCGACGAGGCGTATTGCATCGGCGGCCCGCGTCTTGCCGAGAGCTACCTCAACGACGATGCCGTGCTCACCTGTGCCGTGAAGTCGGGGGCAAAGGCAATTCATCCCGGCTATGGCTTTTTCTCCGAGAAGGCGAGCTTCGTGCGCGACTGCGACAAGTATGGCCTGGCGTTTGTCGGTCCTTCGGCCAAGGTGATCGACAGCATGGGCGACAAGGACGCCGCGCGTCGAACGGCCGCCGCGGCGGGCGTGCCAATCGTGCCGGGCTGCGATTTGCTCAAAAGTCCCGAGGAGGCAACGGCCGAGGCCGAGCGCATTGGCTGCCCCGTGCTTATTAAGGCGCGCGCCGGCGGTGGCGGTCGCGGCATTCGCAAGGTCGAGCGCGTGGAAGATGCGGCAAAGGCGTTCATCGAGGCACGTGCCGAGGGTGAGGCCGTCTTTGGCGACGGCGAGTGCTACATGGAGAAGTTCGTCGCGCCGGCGCACCACGTAGAGGTGCAGATTATGGCCGATAAACAGGGCCATGTGTTTTCGCTCGGCGAGCGCGAGTGCTCGGTTCAGCGTCGCAACCAAAAGCTGATCGAGGAGAGCCCCGCGCCGTGCCTCGACGGACGCGACGACATTCGTGCTCGCATGCACAAGGCAGCGCGTGACCTGGCTCGTGCCGTCGGCTACGAAGGAGCCGGTACCATCGAGTTCCTGTATTCGGACGACGGCAATTTCTACTTCATGGAAATGAACACGCGCTTGCAGGTGGAGCATCCGGTTACGGAGTTTGTGACCGATACCGACTTGGTCAAGTGGCAGCTACGCGCGGCAGCCGGCCAGCCTCTGCCCTTTGAGCAGGAGGACATGCCGGTTCGCAACCACGCCATGGAGTGCCGCATCAATGCCGAAACGCCGGACTTTCTGCCGTCATGCGGAACGGTCACCGCGTTGCGTGTGCCGGGTGGTCCGCGCGTGCGCTGGGATTCCGCCATGTTTACCGGTGCGAACGTTCCGCCGTACTACGACTCCATGCTTGGCAAGCTCATCGTGTGTGCGCCCACGCGTGACGGCGCCATTCGCAAGATGCGTTCGGCCCTGGGCGAGCTCGTGATTGAGGGCGTGAGCGAAAACAGCGAGCTTCAGCTCGACGTGCTGGCAAACGACGAGTTCTTGTCGGGCATGTATCACACCGATCTGATGGGGCATCTCTATGCTGATGAATAGAAAAGCGAAGACGGTCAACGTCCTCGAGGGGCCGATAACCGAGTCGTGCGCCGAGTTTCCCGCGCGCCACGTGTTTATCAAGTGCCCGGAGTGCCGCCGTGTGATCGATGAGGCACGCCTGCACGACAACCTCGAGGTCTGCCCCCGTTGCGGCAAACACTTTCGCGTGAGCGGTCGCGCGCGCATGCGCATGACGGTCGACGAGGGCACGTTTGAGGAATGGGATGCCAATCTGGCGTCGGAGGACTTCCTCTCGTTTCCCGGCTATGCCGACAAGCTCAAGAGCGTGAGCGAGCGTTCGGGCGAGCGCGATGCCGTTGTGTGCGGCAGGGGCAAAATCTGCGGTTGCGATACAGCTCTCTTCTTTATGGACGCCAACTTTATGATGGGCTCGATGGGTTCTGTGGTGGGCGAAAAGATCTGTCGCACATTTGAGCGAGCGACCGAGCTGGGATTGCCAGTTGTCGGCTTTACCGTTTCGGGCGGTGCGCGCATGCAAGAGGGCGTGACCTCGCTTATGCAGATGGCCAAGATTTCTGCGGCAGTTAGGCGCCACAGCGAGGTGGGCGGCCTGTATATCACGGTGCTCACCGACCCCACGACCGGAGGCGTAACCGCGAGCTTTGCCATGGAGGGCGACATTATCCTGGCAGAGCCGGATGCCCTGACGGCATTTGCCGGCCCGCGCGTGATCGAGCAGAACATGCACAAGCGCCTGCCCAAGGGATTTCAGCGCTCCGAGTTTTTGCTGGAGCACGGCTTTTGCGATGCCGTTGTTCCGCGTGGCGAGATTGCGCTCACGGTAGGCGAGCTGCTGGCACTGCACGAAGGGCACACGCCCGGCCTGGGGGCACCGCATGAGATCGTGCATACGGGTCGCCGCGGCAAAAAGTTGGGACACTTGTTCAAGCGCTCGGCCGCACCAAAAATCGCGCTCGAGATTGTCAAGCAGACCCGCTCGGCAGATCGCGCCACGGCAGGCGAGATGATCTCGCTGGGCCTGGATGGATTTGTGGAGCTGCACGGCGACCGTTACTTTGGTGACGACGCCGCCGTGGTGGGTGGCATTGGCTGGAAAGACGGACGTCCCGTGACGGTTATCGCTATCGAGCGCGGCACCACGACCAAAGAGCGCATGCGCCGCAACTTTGGCATGGCGCATCCCGAGGGCTACCGCAAAGCGCGTCGCCTTATGCGCCAGGCCGAAAAGTTTGGTCGACCGGTTCTGTGCCTGGTCGATACTTCGGGCGCGTTTTGCGGCATCGGTGCCGAGGAGCGCGGCCAGGGCGAGGCGATTGCCCAGAATCTCATGGAGATGAGCGGCCTTAAGACGCCGATTGTCTCGGTGGTGACAGGCGAGGGTGGCTCTGGTGGCGCGCTGGCGCTGTCCGTGGCCGACCGCATCCTGATGCTCTCGAGCTCGGCCTATTCGGTCGTGAGCCCCGAGGCCTGTGCGTCGATCCTGTGGAAGGATACCGAGCGCGCGAATGAGGCCGCCGAGGCGCTTAAGCTCACGGCCCCCGATCTGTTGGCGCTCGGCATCATCGACGGCATTGTTGACGATAGGGGCCTGTCGCATGAGGAGATCGCCGGTGCCGTCATGTCCTCGGCATTTGATGCCTTCGATACGCTTGGGCAGCTCGACGACGCGACCCTCACAAACCTCCGCTACGAAAAGTACCGCGCAATCGGTCAGTACCGCACGATGTGACAAAGGGACAGCCCGCATGTCACATTGGGAAAGGCGTTCCATGTCACAAGTTTCTAACACCTCGTTTACAACGACGGTTTCATCAAACGCCATGGCCGTGGTGGACTATCTGTCCAAAAGCATGATGTCGGCGCTGCCGTTTATTGTTTGCGCGGCGTTGTTCCGCACCGCCGCCGTCATTATGGGCGAAGGCATGCTGGGCCTGTGGTCTGCCGATTCCGAAATCTATCGCCTGTTCTACAGTTGGCTCTATAACGCCGGCTACTACTTTTTGCCCATTTATCTTGGTTGGGCGGCCGCCCGCCAGCTTGGTTGCTCGGAGCAGCTGGGCATGATGCTGGGCGGCGTATTGATTGCGCCCGATCTGCTTAAGCTCGTCGATGCCGCATCGACGACGGGGGCAGCGATGACTTTCGTGTATGGTCTGCTTCCCGCGCCGGTCAACGATTACACAACGACTGTTATTCCGGTTCTCATTTCGGTACCCGTGCTATGGCGAGCGGAGTGTTTCTTCCAGCGCGTTATCCCTAAGGCCGTGGCGTTTTCGTTCGTTCCGTTTGCGACCATGCTCGTCATGGTTCCGGTTTCGCTGTGTATCACGGCGCCGGCGGGCAGCTATTTGGGCATGCTGTTGGGCCAGCTTATGTTTATGCTTGGCAATTCCGGCGGCATCGTGTCGCTGCTCACGCTCATGGGGCTTGCCGCGGGCTGGGAGTTCCTAAAGATCGCGGGCGTCAGCAACGTTGTCCTATCGCTCGCCTATGCGCAGTTTATGAGTGTGGGAACGGATTCGTGCATCCTGATCGCCGCGACGATGGCAACGTTCGCCGTTTGGGGCATGCCTTTTGGCGCGTCGCTCCGCGTTGCGGATAAGGACGAGAAGGCGCTCATGCTGGGCTATTCAATCTCGGGTATTCTTGGCGGCGTAAGCGAGCCAGCGCTGTACGGATGCGGCTTTAAATATGGCAGGTGTCTGACGTGCATGGCCGTTGGCGGCGCCGTCGGAGGACTTGTTGCGGCCGTAGGCCACGTTACGGCTTATACCATCGGTATGACGAATGTTCTTATGGTCATTGGCTTTGCCACGGGCGGCATCTCGAATCTGCTGTGGTGCTGCGCTGCCGGCGGCGCAGCATTTGCGGTGTCTGCGGCGCTGAGCTGCTGTTTTGGCGTGGTGCCGGCGAAGGGGCAGGTGACGGGGGACGGAGCCGATTTGCCCGAAACCTCGAAGAGCGTGGCCGAGGCAAGCGCATAAACCTGTGCGACAAAGGGACGGTCCCGCATGTCGCATTCCAAGGCCGTGGCCCGTGTGGGTTGCGGCCTTTTTGTATCTGGGAGACAAAGTGGCTACACTACAATCCGTTTGAGCAATAGATATATAGGTAGTACCGTGGGGGCGGATGCAGATGGTCGAGTGGATTGTTCGTCGTGCGCAGGGCGACCGTGCACGCGTGGGAACGTTGACGGGTATGGTGTGTATTCTCGCCAATGTGGCACTATGCGCTGCGAAGGGTGCAATTGGCGTGCTGTCGGGATCGGTTTCAATCGTGGCGGACGCTATGAACAACCTGTCTGATGCCAGCTCGAACATCGTGAGCGTGCTTGGCTTTAAGCTGGCGGGCAAGCCGGCAGACCCCGAGCATCCTTACGGCCATGGCCGCTACGAGTATCTCTCGGGTCTGGTCGTGGCGGCGCTCGTGCTGCTGATCGGCCTTGAGCTTATCAAGTCCTCGGTTGAGCGCGTCATCCACCCCGAACCTGTCGAGTTCTCGCTTGCCCTGGTGGCAGTCCTTGCGCTTTCGATGGTCGTAAAGCTTTGGATGGCGGCCCTCAACCAAAAACTCGGCGATCGCATTGAGTCCGAGACGCTGCATGCGACCGCGCAGGATTCCAAGAACGATGTTCTAGCCACGGGCGCCGTGTTGGCGTGCGCGATTGTTTCGCAGGTGACGCATATCAATCTAGATGCATGGGTCGGCCTTGCCGTTGGCGCCTATATTGGCTGGAGCGGCTTTGAACTCATCCAGGATACGGTGAGCCCGCTTTTGGGCCAGGCGCCCGATCCTAAGCTGGTCAAGCACATTCGAGACAAAATCATGAGCTACCCCGGCGTTTTGGGCGTTCACGATTTGATGGTTCACGACTACGGCCCAGGCAGAAAGTTCGCAAGTGCCCACGCCGAGATGGCGGCTGAGGCCAGCCCGCTGGAAAGTCACGACACGCTCGACAACATTGAACAGGCATTTAGGAACGAAGACGGCATGATTGTCACGCTCCATTACGACCCCATCGTGACCGACGATCCAAAGGTGGCGAGCATGCGTCTGCGCGTCAACGCTATGGCTCAAGAGATTGATAGCCGCCTCTCGATCCACGACCTACGCTGTGTTCCGGGCCCCACGCACACCAACGTGATCTTTGACTGCGTGCGTCCCTCGGATCTGCAGATGAGTGCCGAAGACTTAAAGCACGCGCTGGCACAACGGGTCGAATCGGAATATCCCAAGTCGATTGCCAAGATCACGATCGACGAAGACTACGTAGGGCATACTCACGAGTAAGGCTGTGCCGGCAAAGCAGGTTATGCAGAAGGGGAGAGCATGAAGAAGCTGTATCTACTCCGCCACGGTCAGACGGAGTTCAACGTCAAAAAGCTGGTCCAGGGCCGCTGCGATTCTCCGTTGACCGATCTGGGCCGCAAGCAAGCGGGAATGGCAGCCGCATGGCTCAAAGCCCACGGCGTCGTCCCCGACAAAGTGGTCTCTTCGCCCTTAGGCCGAGCCATGGACACGGCAAGTCTCGTCGCAACCGAACTCCTCGGCCGGGATGCAGCAGTCGAGCCCTGCGAAGGCATCATCGAGCGCAGCTACGGCACCTTCGAAGAAGGCCCCCACGACGCCCTACCCACCGACGTCTGGGACCCCGGCGAGGACCTGATCCCATTTGGCGGAGAAGGAAGCCATGCCCTGCAGGAGCGCATGGTGGGCACCCTCACCAATCTCATGGGCGCCGAGGGCATCGAAACACTCCTAGCAGTAAGCCACGGCAGCGCCAGCCGCCAATTCATCAAGGCTGCAGCCCCAGAGGACTTCGAGCTCCCAACAAAACTCCCCAACTGCGCCATCATGATCTTCGATTTTGATGAGGCAAAGCTACGAGCAGAGGGCGAGCCAATGCAATGCAAGTTCACCCTCCAGCAAATAGTGGACCCCCAACAAAGTCATTAGCCTGAACGAGCAGAGTTAAGCAGACATCAACGTGTCGTCTCCCGAGCTT
>UQWQ01000046.1 GCA_900544755.1 uncultured Collinsella sp.
ACTTAGGCCGTGCAGCGGCCTCGCTCGACGCCCTGTCGCCTCTCAAGGTGCTCGCCCGTGGTTACTCCATCGCGTACAGCGATGACGGCGTGGCTACGAGTGCTAAGACGTTTAAGCCTGGTGACGCTATCCGCGTGCGCATGGCGGACGGCAACGTGGCGGCAACCGTCGATGCGGTTGAGTAGGCCGCGTTTCACAGTGACAGACCTTTAGGAAAGGAAACAGATATGGCAGAGAAGACCCCGGTCGAGCAGCTTACGTACAAGCAGGCCTCGCAGGAGCTGGAGCTCATCATCCGCAGCTTGGAGTCGGGCGACATGGAGCTCGAGGAGTCGCTCGAGAGCTACACCCGCGGCGTCGAGCTTCTTAAGAGCCTGCGTACCCGCCTGACTGATGCCGAGCAGAAGGTCTCGGTGCTCCTTAAGGACGTCGACGGCAGCGACGTGCTCGCCGACGGCGAAGCCGCCAACACGGACGACAACCTCTCGTTCTAAGCATCTCGACCAAATATAATTACCTTGGTCTGTGAGAAAGGAACCAGCTATGTGTGATTGCATCTTCTGTAAAATTGCCAACCACGAGATCCCCTCGACCGTTGTCTATGAGGACGACCAGGTCATCGCCTTCGACGACCTCAACCCGCAGGCGCCGGTCCACACGCTCGTGATCCCCAAGAAGCACTACAGCGACATCGCCGACAACGTACCCGCCGAGACCATGGGCGCCATGGCCCACGCCGTCCAGGAGGTCGCCAAGGCCAAGGGTCTGGAGGACGGTTTCCGCGTCATTTCCAACAAGGGTGTCAACGCCGGCCAGACCGTCATGCACTTCCACATGCATGTCCTCGGCGGCAAGAACCTGGGCGAGAACCTCATCTGAGGACACGTAGCCCGTCGACTTGGCTGCCTTTGGAGTAATCTATGCAGCTTTCTCAACTCGAATACCTTCAAGCGGTAGCGAACTATGGCGGCGTGCGCAAAGCAGCTCGCGCCGTTCATGTGAGTCCGCAGGCCGTTTCGTCGGCAATCAAAAAGTTGGAATCTGAGCATCAGATTGTTTTGCTCGACCGATCGGCGGGGGAGGCTGTTTTGTCTCCGGCGGGCAGAGAATTTGCGCGTCGTGCACGCGTGATCCTGGCACAAGTCGACGATCTTAAAAAGTACGCCCAATCGAGGGACGACGGCGTCTCGCCCGACGGCCACTTCCGTCTTTACGCCCCCTGCCTTCAAGGGCGGGGGCGTCTCTTTTCCGAAAACTGGTACGACTCGTTTGAAAGCTCGCACCCTCAGATTCACCTTGATGTGTGGCATCAGCCAACGGCTACATGCTTTGAATCACTTGTGCTTGGCATTTCGGATGCGGCTATCTCATTCGAGGAACCACGGGACAGCGTCCTTTCTTCAAAATATTTGGGTGAAAAGGAGCTCAAGGTTCTTTCATGCCCAGCGGGTCATCAATCTGTGGGCGCCATGACCATTCGCGAGTTACTGGGCGGCAGGCTCGCTGTTCCCATTAATTTGTCACCCTGTCTCAATGCAATCAATCAATGTCCCGAAGCCCAGCTCGTCAATTTTCGCTTCCGTGATGTTGAATACGGAAACAGAGCGCAGGCTGAGTTTCTTCAAGCCGGGGGATTGATATTGGGTTTTTCTGGCTCTTCTCTCGCATCAGATGGATCGGAAGTGAGCGAGTGCTCCATTGAAGCCTCGCATGACGTAGCCTTGCCCATCTACTTCTGCTATCGGCAAAACTCCTGGACCGATCGACACCAGACGGTTTTTCTGCACCTATTGCGTCATCTTGCTTCGTGAGATTAATTGGCTTCGAGGCGTCAAGTGATTATTGACGCCTTGCAACACATAGCTGACAGCTTTGCCCTCATGCTTTTCCAAGATTCCGATTTAGATTGCTGACTCTTGGAGGGCGGAGCATGAAAAACCGTACGGTTTTGCTTTATATGACGTTCGTTTTTCTGTCGAACTTCAGCACCATTTTGTATTTTCTGACGGTTTACCTTGAATTCGTCGGATTCTCGATGGTGGCGATTTCTAGCATGATGATTGCATATCAAGTGAGCAAGTTCATCCTTGAAGTTCCCACTGGCTATATTGCTGATAGGTTTGGACGAAAGACTAGCGGTCTCGTTGGCGTTGTGGGAATGCTTGGATACTACGCCGCCCTGCTTCTCGTCCGTTCTCCTCTGCTTTTAATCGGCGCGTTTGCTCTCAAAGGTTTTGCCGTTGCATGTGTGAGCGGATCCATAGAAGCGATTTACATTGACAGCGTCTCTCAGGACCAGCTCGTAAGACTTAATGTCGTTGAGCGATTTGTTTTCTATGCCTCTTATGCCATCTCCGCTTGTGTGGGCGGCTTCATTTCGTCTGTCGGTGCATACCTCATTGGTCTTTCGGCAGATATCATCGCAATGGTGTTGACGTTGGTTGTCGTTATCTGCATTCCTGAGATGCGAAGAGGGGGCACTGCGGCGACACCTGAGCTTGGAATGAGCCCGAAGATGATTGGTGCTGCTATTACGGGTAATGGCGTTCTTCGGTCATCGTTCATCATGGACTGTTCTCAGGCATTTGCCTTCGTCGCCCTGGAAGATTTTTTCTCACTGTTGCTTGCAGGCCGCGGAATGAATGCCGTCGCTTCGGGCGTGACCATTGCGGTCCAGCTCCTTGTCTCCGCCTCCATAGGGTTTATTGTGCCCAGTGTGATTGCTCGTGTCGACAAGGGCCGTTTTGCGCGTATTTGCGGCATCATTCGCTTAGTATTGACAGCTTTGTTTTTGATTCCCCTTACTCCGGTTAATTTGCTGCCCGTGTTCTATGTGCTGCAGACGGTTGCGTACTCGTTGTTTGCCCCAATCAAATACTCAATTTTTCAAAATGCTGCCGATTCTTCGATGCGCTGTTCACTGATTTCGGTTCAAAGCCAGATGGTGGCGGTGGGTGCCGTTCTTTTCTATCTGCTCAACGCTGTGTTGAGTAGCGTTGCGGGCATTCGAGTCGTATTGCTTGTTGCGCTCGGGATTTCTTCCCTGGTGTATATCCCCGCGCTATTTCGTCTTACAAGTCAAAGGCCGTGAGTATTTGGGCATCGATAACTTATATATCAACGCAATAAACCCGAGCGCGAGGGCGTTTGGGTTTATTATTGAAGCGTATGTAACCTGGCGGCGCCACACCGCCTGTTAGTAGGGAGACACATGAACGTTCTGGTCGTCAACGCAGGATCTTCGACCCTTAAGTATCAGGTCATCGATACCAAGTCCCATAAGGTGTCCGCAAAGGGCTCCTGCGAGCGCGTCTGCTTTACCGGCGGCACTTTCACCCATGCTGCCAACGGCTCCAAGAAGGTGACCGAGAACATCGAGTTCCCCGACCACAAGGTCGCCATCGAGGTTGTCCTGAAGGACCTCGAGGCCAACGGCGTCAAGATTGAGGGTATCGGCCACCGTATCGTTCAGGGTGGCTGGCACTTCGATGATTCCGCGGTCGTCGACGATGAGGTCATGGCTAAGATCCTCGAGGTTGCTCCGCTCGCCCCGCTGCACAATTACGGCGAGGCCGCGGCAATCGAATATTGCCGCGAGAAGTATCCGGAGCTGCCCAACGTGGCCGTCTTCGACACCTCGTTCCACATGACCATGCCCGAGGTCGCCTACACCTACGCGCTGCCCAAGGACGTGTGCGACAAGTACCACGTGCGCAAGTACGGTGCCCACGGCACGAGTCACCGCTATGAGTGGATGATGGCCAAGGAGATCCTGGGCTCGCGCTGCCACCGCCTGCTCTCGTGCCATTTGGGCAACGGCGCCTCGCTTGCCGCCATCGAGGACGGTGTATGCCGCGATACCACGATGGGCCTCACGCCGCTCGACGGCCTGATGATGGGCACCCGTTGTGGTTCCATTGACCCGGCTACCGTGTGCTACCTGCAGCGCGAGGGCGGCTACAGCTACCAGGAAGTCGATGACATGATGAACAAGCAGTCTGGTCTGCTTGCCATCTCGGGCATCTCCAACGACGCCCGTGACATCCGTACGCGCGCCTCCGAGGGCGACGAGCGCTGCCTGCTCGCCTTCGATATGTTCGCCTACAAGGCCATGCAGCAGGCCGGCTCCATGATCGCTTCCATGGCGGGCGTGGACACCATTACCTTTACCGCCGGCATTGGCGAGAACGACTGGTCGATCCGCAAGGCTTTCTGCGACTGCTTCGAGTGGCTGGGCGTGCGCATCGACAACAACAAGAACCGCGAGGCCGTGGGTAACGGCCCGCAGGTCATCAGCGCCGCCGGCTCTTCCGTCACGGTCATGGTCATCCCCACCGACGAGGAATACATGATCGCCCACGACGTCGAGCGTCTGACCAAGAACAACTAACGCATTCGTCTGTAATTGACAAAAAGGCCTCCAGAGCAACAGCCCGGAGGCCTTTTTACTAGCAGGCGGAAATTCCAGTTCCAAAGTGATCATCGCCGGCAACGCCTGCGCTCCCAGCAACGTCACCCATTCGTTCAGATCCTCAGCCCCAGCTCGTAGCCAAGCCGCCGTCCACTCCAGATGCCCTGAATTCTTCGTAGCAGTAGAAGGCCGTACGGGCTGACCCCTGAAAACATTCCGCAGACCAGAAACGCCCCCGTTCGTAGCTCCGAAGGAGCAGAACGGGGGCGTTTCATTGGTCGAGGACGTTTTCAAAACCAAGCCCGGTCCCGGCCGGAGGGACCACAGGCGCTACAGGTTCTTGACACCCATCGCGCGCATGGCGTTCAGGATAGCGATGATCGCCACGCCTACGTCGCCAAAGACGGCAAGCCACATATTGGCGATACCCAGCGCTGACAGCACAAGGATCAGCAGCTTAATGCCCAGCGCAAAGATGATGTTCTGCCAAACAATCGACATGGTCTTGCGCGCCACGCGAATAGCGCGGGAAATGTCGGACGGCTTGTCGTCCATCAGCACCACGTCGGCGGCCTCGATCGCGGCGTCGGAACCCATGGCGCCCATGGCAATGCCCACATCAGCGCGCGTAAGCACAGGCGCGTCGTTGATACCGTCGCCGACAAAGGCGAGCTTGCCCTTGCCACTTTCGGCCGCGAGCAGCGCTTCAACACGCTCGACCTTGTCGCCCGGCAGCAGCTGCGCGTGGAACTCGTCGAGGCCGAGCTGCTTGGCCACAGACGCCGCAACCTCCTCGCGGTCGCCCGTGAGCATGACGGTGCGCTTGACGCCGGCGGCGTGCAGGTCGCGAATCGTTTGCTCCGCATCGACCTTGATGGTGTCGGCAATTACGATGTGGCCGGCATAGGTGCCGTCGACGAGCACGTGGAGGATCGTACCGACGACCTCGCAATTGGGAGCGTCGATACCGGCCGCAGCAAGCATCTTGGCGTTGCCGACGACGACATGTTTGCTGTCGATAGTCGCCGTCACGCCATGGCCCGCGTCGTTGGCGGAGTCGATCACGCGCTTGGGGTCGACCTCGCCCTGGTAGGCGTCGCGCACGGACTGCGCGATGGGGTGATCGGAGAACGACTCAGCAAGGGCTGCGACTTCGAGCAGCGACTGCTCGGTATAGCCAGCCTCGGGGTGCACCGCGACGACTGAGAACGTGCCGTTGGTGAGGGTGCCCGTTTTGTCGAAGACGATGGTGTCCACGTCGGCGAGCGTCTCGAGGTAGTTGGAGCCCTTGATGAGAACGCCCAGCTTGGACGCGCCGCCGATGCCGCCAAAGAAACTCAACGGTACGCTGATCACGAGGGCGCACGGGCAGCTGACGACCAGGAAGGTCAGGCCGCGCAGGATCCAATCGGACCAAGCGCCAGTCACCAGGCCGCCGCCAAGCGCGAGCACCGCGGCAGCGCCAGTGACGGCGGGGGTGTAGACGCGGGCAAAGCGCGTGATGAAGTTCTCGGTGCGCGCCTTCTTTTCGCTGGCATTCTCCACGAGCTCCAGAACACGCGCGACGGTTGACTCGCCAAAGGGCTTGGTGGTGCGCACGTGGATGAGGCCCGTCATGTTGATGCAACCGCTGATGATATCGTCGCCGGTCTTGGCCGGGCGGGGGACCGACTCGCCCGTGAGTGCGGCGGTGTCGAGCTGGGTTTCGCCCTCGACGACGACGCCGTCGATAGGCACGCGCTCGCCGGGCTTGACCACGATCACGGTGCCGACGGCGATGTCATCGGGAAAGACCTGTTCGAGTGTGCCGTCGGCTTGCTCGACGTTAGCGTAGTCGGGCGCGATGTCCATCATGGCACTGATCGACTTGCGGCTCTTGCCCACGGCGTATGCCTGGAACAACTCGCCGACCTGGTAGAACAGCATGACAGCGGCGCCTTCGGCCATGTGCGGGTCGGTGTCGGGGAAGAGCACCATGGCAAACGCGCCGATGGTCGCGACGGCCATGAGGAAGCTCTCGTCGTAGGCCTTGCCGCGGCGGATGTTATTGAATGCCTTTTGCAGTACGTCGTAGCCGGCAATCAAAAACGGCACGAGGAACAGCACAAAGCTGGCGTAGATGTTGCCGGGCTCCCCAAATGCGATAGCGAGGGCGCCGAGCTCGTCGAGGGCATAAACAACGGCAAAAATGCCCAGTGCTACCAGGATGCGGTTGCGCTTATGCTCAAGGGACTCTTTCTTCTTGCGCTTCTTCTTTTTCTTCTTGGGATCGGCGGCTGCCATGATTCAAACCTCCCATTTGAGTGTATGAACACTTGCTCATATAATTTCGCGAGCAAAGGCCGCGGCAAGCGCGGCCTCGCAGGTCAACGTATGCGCGGGTTAGAGAATGATCTCGCAGTCCGGCTCGGCGTCGGCGGTGAACTCAACGACGCGGTCCAGGACCTCGTCGAACTTGGCGTCGTCGGCCTCGAGCGTCAGCTTCTGGGTCATAAAGTTGACCGAAACGGACTTGACGCCCTCGAGCTTGGCAAGTTCGTCCTGAAGCTCGCGCGCGCAGTTGGCGCAATCGATCTCGTCGAGCTTAAACTGCTTTTTCATGGTGGGTTCCTTTCCCTGTGTTAGCGGTCTGGGTGCCGGCCGCGCTGATACCGTGGGTGATTGCTATTCGCAGATATGGCTCATGCCCTGGTTAAGCATGGTGTAGACGTGATCGTCGGCGAGCGAGTAGAGAATGTTGCGGCCGTCGCGGCGGAACTTGACCAGGTGCGACTGCTTAAGCGTGCGCAGCTGGTGCGATACTGCCGACTGCGAGGTTGCGGTCGCCTCGGCGATGTCGGCCACGCAGAGTTCGCGGCCCATGAGGGCATAGAGGATCTTGATGCGTGTGGTGTCGCTGAAGACCTTGAACAGGTCGGCCAGGTCGTACAACAGCTCCTCGTCGGGAAGGTCCTCGGGCGAGCAGGTGGTGGGGATCACGGGCTCGGTGGCCTCGATGTCGGGTTTCGTTTCGTCGCCGCGGATGCTCATTGCAATATCCTTTCATATGAACATGCGCTCATATAACTTATTTCCAATTATATGAGCGCATGTTCATATGTCAATGACGTTCAGGTAATTCGTCGCACAAAATGATGGGGAATAGTGGACGAGATTCCGGACTGAGCTGTTTTGATAGCCGATGCCGGGGTGGGTTCCCCCGCGCCGTGCAAAAATTGGAGTATTCTGCAACTATAGGGGGTCCGTTAATCTATTCTAGGCCAAATAAAGCCGCTCAAGAGTTATCCAAGGGCGGTAAACAGACAAGGTCTTCCTCAAATGTTGCCTAACGTTCCCGTTCGATAGCGTTTTTGTTTCTCATTTGGATTAACTTGTGGGTGCTGGAGGGCCGACCCTGCTGAATACTCGCAATTTTGCACATCGCCAGGGTACCCACCTTGTTAGCCGGTCTAGCTTCCGGCCCCGAAGACCCTGCCCTCGGGCGCGAGGCTGCTTGTTTGGGCAAATGACGGGCTGTCGGATTCGACAGTCTGCATATCATCGATTGCCGGAACTTCATTAATTGTCGGGTCATCCAGCGTGATGCCTTCGAGTGTTGCTTTTTCGAGGTCGATTCGTTGACGATCTTCGGAATCCTGGCGAAGCTGTTTCTGAATTCGATTTTTCTCTTCTATAAACCTTCTGAGCACAAACTGTCTCAGGTCCTCTTGCATGATTTGAAAGTCTTTTGGCAGACGCGAGGGGCGTATGCCCTCTTTCCGTTGGATCGCCTCCATGACCCTAACGAAAGCGCTGGCATGCATAAAGGAATAACGACTGACGGTGATGATTCCGTATCCCATGGACGCAAGCGCATTCTTGCGCTCCTCATCGATGGCGCGGTCTTCTTCCGCGTCATGATAAAACCCGTTGTATTCAATGTCTGTGCGAGATTTCTTTAGATACGCATCCATAAAGAACTTTTTGCGTCTCGTGAGATTCTTTGCGGCAGCGGTGACCTGCACCTCGTAATCGGTCTCAATTCCCTTAATACCAAGCCCTCCTTCGCTTTTAGGCAGCGTTAGCATCATGACAAAGGCCGTTTCCATAGGAGACCGGCATCCGTCGCGCACACATTGGATTGCCTTTCGGGCAAGGGCCAGACCGTCGCATCTGGTAATGGAATTAAAGAACTGTTTTAACCTTTCGGTCGAGGTGAGCGCGAAACGCTCGTTATACGAGGTGGAAGAGCCGGTTCCAAGGGAGTAAGCGCCGCACAATTCAAAGTAGTACTCCACCAGTTCGCGAAAAGGGAGATAGGTGGCGGCCTGAAGTGCGCAAAGCTCAACGCCAACAATGAAGATGCCATCTTTGAGCTCTATAAAGCGTGAGTTCGAGAATCGTTTTGACGAAACGTGGCATTGACAGTTCAGTGCATAGTGCGCATTCCTGCGATCAAACACCATTACCTCGAGGCAATCATTTGCGTCAAGGGAAACATCGTGTTTGGTGAGCCATTCTGCGGCTGCGTCAAGGAGCGTTCCGGTGGGACATGATCCGTAAATCGCGGCAGGGTTACAGGGCTCGGTGTCTTTCGCAGACGCCGAATGCGCGGCCTGGTAGACCGCTTTTGCAGTGGTATGTGACAATACGATACTCATGGTATATATCGTGTCAGCTAATGCCGTGTTGATGGCGCTGAGTGGGAAAGTCGTTTTAGGGGCCTAACCAAATGCTGTCCAAAAGCTTGACGCAATTATGGGTTGGCACGCCTAAAATCAATGTTATCGCAGCTTAGCTATAGCATATAAAAACTCAATTGCTGCACATTTGATATCGATGCATCACCATCCGACAACGAATTACGTGTCGGGAATTGGCCGAAATCGTTCAAAATGAGGGTTCAGAATTTGTGATGGCAGATCTATCTGTGGAACGTAGGGCGGCCCCGCTGCGGTGTTTCCCGCTGCGAGGCCGCTCGTGAGCAAGCAGTGCTTGTCGCAGGCGTTGCTATTTCGCGAATAGGTTCTTGAGGTTGAACTCGGCCTGTACCGTGCGGAGCATAAGGTCGGTGTCGTCCAGACCCAGATGCTGCTCGTTGGCGTCGGCGGCGAGGGTGCCGCGACGGCGTGCCCAGTTCTCGAGCGCGGCGGGGGCGGACTCGCGGGGGAGCGAGCGCACGTCGGCGTCCAGGCTGCGGCAGATCTGGCGCGAGTCGATGACGATGATCTTGCCGGCACGGCGTGCCTCGGCGTAACCGTCCAGGTGAATCTTGAACCAGCTGTCCTCAAAGGCGGCGTTGTGCGCCATGTACGGGTACTTCTTCATAAGCTTGAGCAGCTGCTTTTGCAGCTCCTTGTTCTCGCGGAAGGGCGTTTTGCCGTCGATGTCGTCCCAGGTAATGTGGTGGATATTCGACAGCGGCACATCTTCGCCGCGGTAGATGTCGGGCAGGCCGCAGTAGTGCGCCTCGGCGTCGTGCGGGATGGCGTCGCTGGTGAGTTCCATGATCTCCCAGCCCACGTTGATGATATAGCCGCGTTCGGGTGCACGGCCGGTGGTCTCGATGTCGATACCGAGCACGGTGCCCTGGATGGGCTTGCGGGCGTAGGCCACGCCGAGCGCGTCGCGGTCACCGCGGATCTCGCGCATAACGGACGCGGCGGTGCGCTTTTGCATTTTGCCGATGGCGGCGCAGGTGTCGGCGTCGGACAGGCCGCGCGAAAGCGTCGCGGGCGTCACGTTGCGCAGGCGTGCCTCGCCAATCTGGTCGCAAAGGTCGCGGTTGCGGTCGGCCAGGTCGCGCACGGTGGCAAAGTCGAAGCCGGGGTCGCCCTCGGCGGTAAAGTACTCGGTCTCGAGCACCTTGAGGGCCTCTTCGCCCTTCTGGCGCTCAGACTCCATGGCACCGTGATCGCCATAGATAAACATGGGGATAAACGGTTGGCGTTCGTATTCGAGTGCTTGCGAAACGTTCATAGGCTGCTCCTTGGACGGGCCGCGTCGCGCGGCTCGGGGTTACTGAGTTATGGTGAGATGATAGTTTACCATGGGCAACTATTGGCACCACGCCTAGGTCAACTACAATACCCTAGTTGACCGCTAGGACTTTTACAATGCTGCCGAAAGACACGAAAGGTTCCATCCGTCATGGATTTGCTGATTGATATTTTGCTCGACGCCGGCAAGGACACGCTGTCGCTGGTGCCGTTTTTGTTGGTGACGTATCTGGCCCTCGAGACCCTGGAGCACGTCGCGGGCGACCGCGTTAACGGCGCCATCAAGCGCGCCGGTGCCGCGGGCCCCGTGGTTGGCTCGTTGTTGGGCATGGTGCCGCAATGCGGCTTTTCGGCAATGGCGGCCACGCTGTACGCCGGTCGTGTCGTGACTTTGGGCACGTTGGTGGCGGTGTTCCTTTCGACCTCCGATGAGATGCTGCCGCTGCTGCTCGCCGAGCAGGTGCCCGTGCAGACCATGGCGATGCTTTTGGCTTCGAAGGCACTGATCGCGCTGGTCACGGGCTTTATCGTGGACGCCGCCATTCGCGGCCTGCGTCGTAACGCTCGCGCGCATGCGGCGATTCTCCGCACCGTGCTGGGAACCGCGGCCAACCCGGCCCACGTGAATTGCGCGCACGACGACCTCACTGGCGGTGACATCATCGACGAGGTGGCCGAGGCGGGCGTGAGCGCCGACCACATCCACGAGCTGTGCGAGCGCGACCATTGCGGTTGTGATGAAGACGAGGACGAGCACGAACACGGACATGGCCACGATCACGGTCATGAGGGCGACTATGAACACCATGATGGTCACGGTCACTCCCATTCCCACGAAGGGACGCCTGTCCTGTCGATTATCCGCAGCGCGATCTCTCACACCGTGCAGGTTTCGGTATTCATTTTTCTAGTGACGTTGATTCTGGTTGCCGTGCTCGAGACGTTCGGCGAATCGGCGATTGAGCAGTTCCTG
This sequence comes from uncultured Collinsella sp., assembly GCA_900544755.1. GTDB lineage: Bacteria > Actinomycetota > Coriobacteriia > Coriobacteriales > Coriobacteriaceae > Collinsella. Next base: position 11,363 of record UQWQ01000046.1, read on the forward strand.
CGCGGTAACGAGACGCTTGCGGTCCTGGGCTCGGCACTCGTCGGCCTGATCCCCAACTGCTCGGCCAGCGTCGTCATCACGCAACTGTACCTGGAAGGCGCGCTGCAGCTGGCTCCGATGCTCGCCGGCACGCTCATTTCCGCCGGCGTGGGTTATCTGGTGCTGTTCCGCACCAACCGCAGCGCCCGCGAAAATGCCGTGTTCCTGATTATGATGTACGTCATCGGCGCGGGCTGGGGTCTCATCCTTTCCGCCTTTGGCCTCTAAGTAGATTATTGGGACATGTCTTACGATCTACCTCTGTGACCAGGGCATTCCCCGCCGCCAAAACAAAAAGGTAGATTTTTAGGCATGTCCCAAAAATCTACCTTGGTTAGTGCAGCAACTCGGTGAGGTTGCGTTTAAAGCGGACACGGTCTTCGCTGGTAAATGCCGCCGGTCCGCGAGTGCGTCCGCCGGTGCGGCGTACCTTCTTTTCCTCGTGGCGAATAAACAGCTGCATGTCGATAGTCGCCTTGTCGTACACGCGCCCGCGCACACCGATGGCGGCGGCATCGCGCCCGAGCACCATGCTCGCCAAGCCAATGTCCTGCGTCACGACCACGTCGCCCGCCTGCAGGCGTTCGACAATGGCAAAGTCGGCGCTGTCGGCGCCCACGCTCACATCGAGCGTCGTGACCCAAAAGCCGCGTCGCGCGTGCTCGGCATCGCGCGGGTCGTCGCGGCGAATGTGCCGTTCCAGGTTTTGTGTGCTGTTGCCGGCGATAATAACGGCGACGCCCGCTCGCCGCGCGCAGTCAATCGACTCGCGCGTGACCGGGCAGGCGTCTGCATCAATAAAGAGCGTTCGCGGCATCTAGTGCACCAGTTTGCCAAATTGAATAGCACGAACAATCAGCGTTACGCCAAACACCAGCAGCGCGGCGCCGCTAAAGATGACGAGCATCTTGGCCGACCACAGCGGATAGATAAACACGAACATGCCGGCGATGATGGAGAGTGCGCCGCTCAGGATGGCGAGGGCACGGTTGGACGAAAGCTCGGACTCCAGAATGGACATGACACCTTCGACAATCCAGCCAAAGCCGGCCACGATAACCACCATCGTGGTGAGCGTCGCGGTCGAGAAGGCCTGGTTGCGCAGGATTATGACGCCGCCCAAGATAATGAGTAGGTTGGAGATGATGCTCGTCACGCGCCAGCCGGTGGGCAGCAGCGGCTCAAAAATGGCAGTGAATAGTCTGATGGCAGCAGTGATTACAAAGTAAAAACCCAGGACAGTCGTCAAAAAGACGAGGGACTTGGCAGGTGCAAAAAGCAGCGCGATACCAGCAATGAGTGCTAAGACGCCCGTGATGGCGTAGATCCAGCGTACGGCCTTGACGGCTTTGCCCGCCATGCTTTTCTCGTCAAATCCAAACTGGCTCGATTTTTGGTCATCGTTCTTAAAGATGCCCATAATGTCTCCTTTCCGTGCGGCGTAAGCCTTGATCGTTACAACCAGTATCGCTTAAAGGCGCTAGCGTATGGGTCGGGGAGGGCGAAACGTAACCCAAAGGTCCCGAATTGTTTCCGTTGTTCCCCACGTCGCGATTTTCTATTCAACAGGTGTAGAACATTGCAGCCCTGTTCGTTATTGCCCACGTTTTAGGTTAGATTTTCCTAAGGACAATTGGCTTGTATTGGGGGTCCCTATGAACGAAGCAGTTCCCGAGGCACCGTCGAGTGTCGAATCGATGGCAAAGCAAGGTTGCGAAAAGCTCGGTCTGGAAGCGTTTGATGCGCTGGTCCGTCGTGCCCGTACGTGCCGTCGCTTTGACGAGTCCATGCGCGTGCCGCGCGAGTTTTTGCTTGAGCTGGCGGAACTGGCGCACCTGGCTCCCTGCGGCGCCAATGCTCAGCGTCTGCGTTTTCATGTGGTGAGCGGTGCCGAGGACTGCGCGCGCGTATTTGATGAGCTTGCATGGGCCGGCGCGCTTAAGGACTGGCCGGGTCCTGCCGAGGGCGAGCGCCCGACCGGCTATATCGCGATTTTGGCCGAGCGCGCCGTTCCGGGCAAGCCTGCCGCTCCCATTACCGAGGTCGACACGGGCATTGCCGCGCAGACGATGATGCTCGCCGCCCGCAGCGCCACGCCCGAGGTGTCAGCCTGCATGTTCAAGGCCTTTACGCCCCGCGCGATCGATGCCATGGGGCTCGATAACGACAAGTATGAGCTCAAGCTGATCATGGCGTTTGGCGTTCCGGCCGAGACACAGGTGATCGATGCGATCGATTCCAATCCCGACGGCTCCATCAATTATTGGCGCGACGAGGCGCGGGTGCACCACGTACCCAAGCGTTCGCTCGCCGACGTGCTGGTGTAGTTGAGTGTCACCGCGGTGTGATCCGGCGGTAAACCACCACAAAGGTACCCGTCCCCTTTGTGGTGGTACGAGGGGAGGGTGTGTGGCAGATCTGTATTTGGTGCGGCATGGGCAGACTGAGCTCAATGTGCAGAGCATTTTGCAGGGCTGGCACGATTCGCCGCTTACGGCGCGCGGGCGCGAGCAGGCGCTGACGGCGCGTACGGCGTTTGCGGCGCGTGGCGTGGCCTTTGATCATGTGTATTCCTCGCCGTTAGGCCGGGCGCGGCATACGGCCGAGCTTATCGTTGGCGAGGACCGTTCCATTGAGCTGGTCGATGACCTGCGTGAGTGGCATTTTGGCTCGCTGGAGGGCACATCAAATCGCGAGATGCCGCCGCAGCCCTGGGACGATTATCCGGTGGCCTTTGGCGGCGAGTCGGAAGTGCAGCTTCAGTCGCGCATGGTCGCGGCGCTGTCCCGCATCATGGCCAGGCCGCAGCACGACTGCGTGCTGGCGGTTTCCCACGGCTCAGCCTGCCAGGAGTTTCTTGAGTATGTGACTGGCGGGGGAGAGCTGCCCGACAACGGTGCCGTGCTTCATTTTGGCTATTGCGACGGGGCGTTTTCGCTCTTGGGTTGGTAACGAACGAAAGGACCCCTATGAATAAAGATCTGTATCTGGTCCGTCATGGACAGACGATATTCAACCTTAAGCGTATCATTCAGGGGTGGAGTGACTCGCCGCTTACGCAGTTGGGTTGCGACCAGGCGGCGCGCGCCGGCATGTTTTTACGTGCGCGCGGCATCGAGCCCGACCATGCCTACACCTCCACGCTTCATCGCACCGAGCAGACTATCGCCAACATGTGGCCGGGCTTGGCGTACGAGCGCCTGGACGGCCTGCGTGAGTGGTTCTTTGGCGACTTTGAGGCCGAGCGCGTGATGCTCATGCCCGAGCGCCCATGGCGTGACTTCTACTGCCAGTTTGGCGGCGAGGGGCAGATGCAGGTGCGCGAGCGCATGGTGGCGACGTTGACCGATTTGATGCGACGCCCGGACCACTCGTGCGTGCTCGCGGTGAGCCATGCCTCGGCCATCAAGGAGTTTTTGGACCACGTGAGGGGAGCGGCAGCCGACGAGCGCGAGCGCGTGCCGGGCAATTGCTCGGTGCTGCATTTTGCGTTTGGCGATGCGACTGACACGTTTGAACTGGTCGAAGTCTTTACGCAGGAAGATTATGCGCGCGAGTTGGGTCTTGAGCCGCTGGTGGCGGTAGCGGGTCCGCAGCGCGGATAACGCGAGCGCGGCGGCACGGGTCGTCGGCTAACTTCTCGACGCAAAAGGGGCGGAGATGCATGTACCTGCTGCATCTCCGCCCCTGTTTGTTGAGCTGCCGATTTTTGTGCTGGGCGGTCTGGTCTTGCTAGAACCGCGCGACCTGGTGCGTGAGCAGACCCGTCGGAACCTGCGGCGCGGCGCCGCTGACCTGCGCGGCGGGGAAGAGCACGGCAACGGTAAAGTTGAACGGCTCCTTGCCGGTGTACGTTCCGGCGGCATGGGCCTCATCGGCCAGCAGCTGCGACGCCCCGGTCAGAGCGGCGGCGTAGGCGGGGTCGTCGGCCAGTGCCGGCTCCGGTGCTTGGTCGAGCATAGCGCGGATGGCCCCGACGGCGTCCTCGCGCTTGACCTCCCACGCGCGGTGCGTAATGCCCGCGGGGTCGGTGACGGCGTAGAGCGACGCGCCCTCTTTGGCGGCGCCCAGGATGATATCCATGACGGGCGAGGCCTCGTAGGCGAGCGATACGGGGCGCGGCTGCACCTTGAGCTCGGCGATCGCGCGCGCGGCGGCGAGTGCGTCGACGTTCTCGGCGACAGCCGCGTCGCTGCCCGCCAGCGTGCCAACCGGGCAGATCGCCACAACGCCCGTCACGCGACCCAGCTCGCCCGAGCATTCGTACACGTAGTACGCTGCGCCTGGATCTTTGAGCATGAGCCCGTCGGCGATGGCGGCGCGCAGGGCGTCGTTGCCGCTCAGGATGCTGCCCATTGCAGGCAGCGCCTCGAGCACGCGGTCCTGAGCCGGGCGGATGCAGGGAAACGGAAGTGCTTTCATGGGCGGTCCTAACGAGCGAGTCGGTTTGTTCGCGGCTTATTATGCCCCAACTTGGCTGCTCGCGTCCCAGAGCGTGTTGTCGGCAAGCGCGATCAGCACTTGCTGACAACGAACGATATCGGCGTGGGGCACATATTCGTTGGGCTTGTGCGCGAGCGCGAGCGACCCGGGACCGTAGCTCATGCAATTGCGGTTGCCTGTCTTGCTGGCAATGACGGCGGTGTCGGTGTAGCCGGTAAAGAAGCCGACGGTCGTGTCCGCGCCCGTCACGTCATCGGCGGCACGCTTGAGCGCTGCTAGAAGGGGAGAGTTCGGGTTGCGCTCGATGGCGGGGCGGTCGCCCGTCACGGTGTAGCTGCCATGGCAACCGGGAACGGCGGCTTCGGCGACGGCGATGGCCTGCTCTACCATGCGCGTCGCGGCGGCCGTATCGGTCGGCGGGGTCAGACGCATGTCGACCCAGACTTTGGCGCGGTCGGGCACGACATAGGGGCGATATCCGCCCTCGATTTGGCCAAACGTGATGGTCGAAGACCCCAGCTCATCGTGCGCGGGCAGCGCCACAAACGCGCGACGGAGCGAACACACGACCTCGGCCATGGCGGCGACGGCATCCGCGCCCTTCCAGGGCTGGCTCGCATGCGTCGTCACGCCAGCCATTTCAATCTCGAACCACGTGCGTCCCTTGTGCGCCACCTGGATCTGTCCGTCGGTGGGCTCGGTGTCCAGCACCCATTCACGCGAGCCGACCCAGCCGGCATCGATCGCGGTCTCTGAGCCGCGCATAAAGTCTTCCTCGTCGACCGAGCAGATGAGCGAAAAGCCGCGGCGGGGCAGCTCGCCTTCTGCCGCCACGCGCTCGAGCGTATGGACCAGTGCGGCAATGGCGCAGGCCAGGCCACCCTTCATATCGCAGGCACCGCGGCCATAGAGTTTATCGTCGCGCACAACCGCCCCAAGCGGTGCGATGTCTGCGTCCCAGCCATCGCCCAAGGTGACGGTATCCATGTGACAGATGTAGACGAGTCGGGCCTCGTCGCTTACGGCCGGCACGGTAATCATAAGGTTGCGGCGCCCGGGGAGTACTTCGAGCTCCTCAATCTGCACGGCATCGAGCGCAGGACTATCAAGCTGCGTCAGCTGCTGCTCAATGAGCCTCTTAATGAAGTGCTCGATCTCGTCCTCATACGCGCCCGGGTCTGAGCTGTCGATCTGCACCAGCTGTTTTGCCAGTTCCCAGGCTTCCTGTTCTTCTCTTTCCATAGTATTTATCTTCTCCTTCCTGAATGACTCATACCTGCGCGCTCCCGCGTATCACAGTCATTTTATTGTGGCAATGTTAG
>UQWQ01000047.1 GCA_900544755.1 uncultured Collinsella sp.
GCATCGTCATCGTGAGGAAGTGCTGCAGAAAAGTCTCCACACCAAAGTTGGTGAGTGCCGAGCCAAAGAACGCCGGGCTCAGCTTGCCGCAGGCCACGGCATCCAGGTCGAGCTCGTCACCGGCGCCATCGAGCAGCTCGATGTCGTCCATCAGGTTCTTGTGGTTCTCCTCGCCAATAAGCTCGTCCATGGCCGGATCGCCCAGCTCGGCCTCGACCTCGGCGACCTTCTTGGTGGCGTTGGCGTGGCCGTCGCCCTCAAAGGCAATGACGCGACGGGTCTGACGATCGAACACGCCGCGGAAGTTGCGCCCGCTGCCGATCGGCCAGTTCATGGGATACGTATTGATACCCAGGACGTTCTCGATCTCTTCCATGAGCTCAAACGGATCGCGAGCCTCGTGGTCGAGCTTATTCACAAAGGTGAAGATGGGAATGTGGCGCAGCGTACAGACCTTAAAGAGCTTTTTGGTCTGGGCCTCGACGCCCTTAGCGCCGTCGATGACCATGACTGCGGCGTCGGCGGCCATAAGGGTACGGTAGGTATCCTCCGAGAAGTCCTGGTGGCCGGGGGTATCGAGGATGTTGACGCAGGCGCCATTATAGGTGAACTGCAGCACCGAGGAGGTAACGGAAATGCCGCGCTCCTTCTCGATGTCCATCCAGTCCGAGACGGCGTGCTTGGCCGAGCTCTTGCCCTTGACCGAACCGGCAGTCTGGATGCTGCCGGTATAGAGCAGCAGCTTCTCGGTAAGCGTGGTCTTACCGGCGTCCGGGTGGCTGATGATCGCGAATGTGCGGCGCGACGAGATTTCATCCGACAGGCTTGCCATGCGGATCCTTTCTTGCATTGAGTGCATTACGTCGTTGTAACCGCACTATTGTAGCCGCGAAATCCCGCCATAGGGCACCTATCAGGACAAATTCATCAGCCGATCTCGCTGTGCACCGGGCAGCCGTCTCAAGGACTGTCTCGATCTGTAACAGATAGCCGCCAAAATCGACTCCAGATGTTACAGATCGAGATAAACGAACGAAGGGACAGACGAGCCCACATTTCCTCTTGCATAACTGTGCATAGTGTATATATACTGTGCTTACCGGTTATATACACGTGTAGCCCAACAGCTAAGGAGCCGCTGTGGACATTATCCTATCCAATTCGAGCGACAAGCCCATCTATGAGCAGATCTCCTCGCAGGTCAAAGCGCAGATCCTTTCGGGCGCACTCGCTGCGGGAGCCAAACTACCCAGCATCCGTACGCTCGCGAGCGACCTCGGCGTGAGCGTCATCACCACCAAGCGCGCCTACGCCGACCTGGAGCAACTCGGCTTTATCTGCACCGTGCAGGGCAAGGGCTGCTTTGTCGCCGAGGGCAACCAGGAACTCTTGCGCGAAAACCAGCTCTGCCATATCGAAGAGTTGCTTGCGCAGGCCGCTACGCAGGCCGAAAACCTGGGCGTCACGCGCGACAAATTGCACGAGATGCTCGACCTTGTAGCCCCCGAAACCATGCAGTAGCCATCTGCAAGAAAGGCTATACCATGCAAAACCTTTTAGAACTCAAGGGCATCTCACGCCGTGTGAGCGACCGTTTTTCGCTGCGTGATGTCACGCTCGCTGTGGAGCCCGGCCAGATCGTTGGCTTTGTGGGCGCAAACGGCGCCGGCAAGACAACGACCACTCGTGCCGCGCTCGGGCTTATAAAGCTCGATGCCGGCGAGGTGCATCTGTTTGGACAGCACTGCAACGCCAACGCGCCCGGCGAGGCACAGCGTCACCTGCGCTCCCGCGTCGGTCTTGTCCTGGACACGTGTCCTTTCCCCTCCACGCTCAAGGTAGGCCAGATCGAGAGGCTCGTAGGCCCGGCGTACCCCACGTGGAGTAGCGAAACGTTCGCCAGATTTATCGACCGATTTGGCCTTGATCCCAAAGCCAAGGTCAAAGACCTCTCCCGCGGCATGGGCATGAAGCTGCAGCTCGCCTGTGCGCTCAGCCACAATGCCAAGCTACTCGTTTTGGACGAAGCCACCGCGGGCCTCGATCCCATGGCGCGCGAGGAACTACTCGATGAGCTGCTCGCCTTTGTTTCCGACGGCCAGCGCAGCGTGCTGCTCTCGAGCCACATTACGTCCGACCTCGATCGCACTGCCGACCGCGTCATCTGTATCGATAACGGCTCGATTGTGTTTGACCTGCCGCGCGAGGACATTACCGACCGCGCCGGCATCGCCCACTGTACCCAAGCACAGGCCGCCGAGCTTACGGCTTGCGTCGAAGGCGCCCGCGCCGCCCACCACGCCTACAGCGTGGACGTGCTCGTGCCCAACCGTCGCGATACGCTCGAGGCCTTTCCCGAAATTCCCTGCGATCGGGCAACCATTGATGACTATCTGCGCCTCATGCTGAAAGGGGCTTCGAAATGAAACGCGCCTTTATGTCCGAGCTCGCCATCGTTCGCACGCTTATCCCGAGTATCGCGGGCGTCGGCCTGTTCATATTCGTCGTGCTGACCCTCGCCAACGCATCGGATGGCGATTCCGGCATGAGCGCCGGCGCCTGCGCGGTCAGTGCCATGTCGCCCATCATGGTTATGAGCTCGCTGGCCGGCTTCGACAATCAAAACGGATGGGAACGTTATCGGGCAACGCTGCCCCTCTCGCGCAAAGACATCATCTGTGCACGCTACCTGAGCATCTTTGTCTTCTCGGCTGTCATGGCGTGCGCCGCCGCGCTTCTGTGCATCGTCTCTATCCCGCTCTTCAACAGCGCGGGTATCCCCTCGACGAGACAGATCGTCTTTGAGACCACAATAGCCTCCGCCGCATCGATGCTTATCTCCCTCATGATGGTGTTTTTGGCACAGCCGCTGTTCTTTCGATTTGGACACATGGAGGCGCTGCGCCTATCCGTTGCCCTGTTTGCCCTGCTCGGGTGCCTTGCCATGGCCACGCTGAGCTCCTCCAACCCCATCAGCAACGGGCTCATGTCGATTGCCGGGGCGAACCCCGATTCTGCCGTCCTCGGCTGCCTGTGCGCAGGAATTGCCGTACTGGCCCTCGTGCTCTTTGCACTGAGTTGCGCCATCAGTACCAAGGTCTATCGAGCACGCGACCTGTAGGCAAGCGCGGTATCATCGGGCATGCGCCGCAGATCTGGCGCGGTCTTTTATGAGGAGGCGCTCAACCCGTGTCGTGGGTTACAGCAGCATTTGCATCAGCTTTCTTTGCCGGCATCACATCCATTTTGGCCAAATGCGGCATCAGGCACACCGACTCCGACGTTGCAACCGCCATCCGTACTTGCGTGGTGCTCGTATTTGCCTGGGCAATGGCGGGCATTTCTGGATCCATCGGAGCAATCGGCGCCATTCCCGCCAAAGCCTGGCTATTCCTCACCCTCTCGGGACTCGCCACCGGCGCCTCGTGGATCTGTTACTTTAAGGCGCTCAGCATCGGAGACGTCAACAAGGTTGTACCCGTCGACAAGATGAGCACCGTGCTCGCCGTGCTGATCGCCATAGTGCTTTTTGGTGAGACAGGCAACCTGGCGGTCAAGCTCGTGGGAACCGCAGTTATCACGCTCGGCACGTTTTTGATGATCGAGAAAAAGCAGTCCGTCGGCGCAGAGCAAAAGCAAGACCGAGCCTGGCTCGCTTACGCCCTCGGCGCCGCCGTGTTCGCGGCACTCACCTCCGTCCTCGCCAAGATCGGCATCGAAGGTGTCGAGTCAAACCTGGCCACGGCAATCCGCACCTGTGTGGTACTTGTTATGGCATGGGCAATCGTGGCTGCCAAGGGAAAGCTGGAGCAGGTCGCGCGCATTGACCCGCGCGAACTCGCATTTCTTGCGGCATCGGGCATTGCGACCGGCGCGTCGTGGCTGCTGTACTACTACGCCATCGCTGCAGGCCAGGTGAGCGTCGTCGTGCAAATCGACAAACTATCGATTGTCGTATCGGTGCTGTTCGCACGACTGGCCTTCAACGAAAAGCTGTCGCATCGAAGCGCCATCGGCCTTTTCCTCATCGTGCTGGGCACCGCCGCGCTCGCGATTTGGAAGTAGCGTCGGTGCCAGGCGAGATTCAGTCCACCCGCAAATCCGTGACACAGCGCCCACACCGGGCTTGAGATGTTTGTATTGCCCGCGCGCTACCGTGCTACTTGCGCAGCGGCTTGGGCAGCGGAATGCCCGCCGCGATGACGGCGGCGATGATCATGCAAACGATACCCTTGAGCGGGAAGCACATGAGCAGCAGGCCCACGACCATGACGGGCTGACGCATGACCGCGCCCATCGTCGAGGCCGTGCAGACGGCGACGCAAAAGACCGGATCGGCGCCGGTGAGGATGGCAAGGCCATAGCCCAGGCTCACACCCGAGAAGATAACCGGGAAGAAGTGGCCGCCGCGCCAACCAAGGTTGATGAGGGCGGGCGTCAGCATAGCCTTAACAAGACCAGTCGCGATAAGCACGCCGGCGGGAATGGTCAGATAGGTCTCCATGAGCACGTCGGCTTGGGTCTCGCCGGCAAACATGGTGTAGGGCAGGACCGTGCCACAGATGGCGAGCGCCAGACCGGCTAGCATGGCCTTGACGACAGGGCGCTCCCCTATGGCATGGGACAGTGCCTCGCTTGCATGCTCAGAGACAAAGTACAGCCAGCCGCAGGCCGTACCAATGAGTGCCAGGGGAATGAGCCAGGCAAGCTCAAGGTTGCCCACCTGGGCAGCCTCGAACCTCGGCATACCCATACCGCCGCCCATGAGCTGGCCGAGCAGCAGATAGGTACCCAGGCCGCCGGCAATTGCGATGCCGTAGACCACGGTCTTTTGCGCCTTGGGGAGCTTGATGGTGATCTCGTCGGACTCAGAGTCCTCGTCGTCGTTGGCGCCCTGGCCGTCGGCGCTACCGGCGAGCGGCGCCACAAAGCCAAAGACGGGCGCGGTGAAGAGCGCCGTCAGGGCAGCCTGGGTGCCCAGAAGCGTGAGCTGCCTAAACTCGGCGCCAAAGTGACGCATGCGGTCGCCGACCCAGCTGCACAGACCCGCGATAACGCCGGTCAGGCCGGCCTCCGGTCCAATACTTCCGCCAAACAGCAGCGGCAGCAACGCCGCGAGCGAAAGCTTGCCCAGGTTGTCATACGGGTAGCGTCCGTCTTGTTTGACCTTGGCCATCACCTGGTTGAGGTCGTCGGTCTTGGTGCCCGTAAGCTTTTCGTACAGACCGATCAGCAGGCCGCCCAGCAGGCAGACGAAAAACGGGTACGGCAAAAAACCGAACGGACCGCTCGCGAGCTCGGGCGAAGCGACGCCCAGCATATGAGGGATCTCGGTCCATAGATAGTCGATACCGTGCTCCATCGCAAAGAAAAACAGCCAGACCGCGGCGCCCGCAAACGCACCGGTCACGACCACGCTCACTAAAAACAGCGCACGGTTTTTGGGTTTTGCAAGGTTATCCATCGGGACCTCCCGTGGTCAAATCGACAAAGATACGTTTTATTGTAGGACGAGCAGGCCTCGGGCGGGCTAACCATCTACGCCGCGAACGGTGCCGTTGGGTGCCGCACGAGCGATGAGCCTAAGGCTTAGGCGCCGATAATCGATGCGATTTGACGCAGGTCGTCGGCAAAGTAGATGCCGGTCTGGCGCTGCGGGCTCGATAGGCCCTTGTCGATCATGCGCCCGAGCAGCGACTTAAGATCGTTGTAGTAGCCCCCGAGGTTGTACAGGATGCACGGCGCATCGAGATGCCCCAACGACACGGCGGACATGACCTCGGCAATCTCCTCGAGCGTGCCCGTACCGCCCGGGAAGGCGATGAACGCGTCGCCGAGCTCGATCATCTTGGCCTTACGCTCGGCCATGTCACTCGTCACGATGAGATCGTCAATACCGTCGTGTTGAAACTCTGCCTCGATAAAAAAGCTCGGCTCAACGCCCGTCACATGCCCGCCAGCATTGAGCACGCTATCGGCAAGCGCGCCCATCAGGCCCGACTTGGAGCCGCCGTATACCAGCGCGTGGCCGTTGGAGCCAATCCACGTGCCGAGCTCTCGCACTGCAGGCAGAAACGCCGGGTCGTTGCCGACGCTCGCGCCCAGGTATACCGTGATATTCATATTCAGTCCCCCTCGTCGTGACGCGCGTCGCCCGTTCTAGCGTTGGCGTCGGCGATATTCGCGCACACGGCGCGACAGGTCGGCGAGCTCGTCACGATCGAGCTCTTCCAAATGCTCGAGATCGTCCATAAAGCGCGCCATGGTGTCCTTTTGACGCATCTTGATGAGCGTGTTGCAGTAGTTCACCGCCACGCCCGTGAGCATGGCGATGTAGAAGATGCTGATGACGCTCAAAACGACGGTGATAGCGCGGGCAACCGGCGTCTCGGCCGGGATATCACCGAAGCCGATCGTCGATACGGTCTCAAAGCTAAACCAGAGGCCGTCGCCAAACGTGAGGGTCGTGGGCTCGGACAGCCAGACGGCCGTCGAGCACAGCAGATAGAAGACGAGAAACAGGCCCGTGATGCGCGCAAAGCCAGCCTGGCGCAACACGTCAGCAAGCGTCCTCAACTTGTTCATCGCGACCTCTTTTCCCAGACGCCCAATCACATTCGCTCGGTATTGTCCCACGCCTCCCCCGCAAACGGAACTAGTCATTGGGGACGTTCTTAAATGACTAGTCAAACAAGAACGTCCCCAATGACTACCTGACCGTTTTGCGGTGCGGTGGCTGAGTGGGCAGGTTGAGCTGGTATCCTTATGTGATACTGTCTCGACTCGATAGGATTACATGTGAAACCTTCCGCCATCCTTCGTTTGGCTCTATATCGCACCCTAGCCGTCGCGGTTGCCGTACTCACCGTACTGAGCGCCGTCATGCCTGCCCCCGCCTTTGCCGCCGACTCCGACCACCAGGTCAAGACGGTCCGCGTTGGCTGGCTCGTCAACAACAAAGGCTTCCAGGAAGGCACGCCGGGCGAGCGCCTCTCGGGATGGGGCTACGAGTACCTCCAGACCCTCTCGTATTACACAAAGGGCTGGCAATACGAATACGTTAGCGGCACCTTCTCCGAGCTTATGGACATGCTCGAGGCAGGCGAAATCGACCTCATGCCCAACATCTCGTATTCGGCAGAACGCGAGCAGAAGCTGCTCTTTTCCTCAAATCCCGAGGGCACCGAGCGCTACTATATCTACGCCAGGCCCGACCGCGACGATCTAGCCAAGGGTGACCCTCAGGCGCTCCAAGGCCTCACCATCGGCTGCAACTCTGGCGTTATGCAAACTATCGTCGGCCAGCAGTGGCTCGCCAACGAAGACGTTACCTGCACCTATAAAGAAATCGACACCGGCAGCGCCCTCTTTGAGGCGCTTGCAGACGGCGAGGTCGACGCCGTCATCATGAACGACACCATTTCGTCGCCCGATGCGTCACCCATGTTCTACGTAGGCTCGAGCGACTACTATTTTGCCGTTCCCAAAAGCCGCCCTGACCTGATGAACGACATCAACGCCGCCATGACGACCATCGCCCGCGATAACCCGCGCTATAACGAGGAAGTCAAAACGAGTTACTCGACCCAAAACAGTGGCTCGTCATCGCTCACCGGCACCGAGACCACCTGGCTCAAAGAAAACGGCAATACCATCACGCTCGGCTATCTTAAAAACCAACTTCCCTACTGTACGCAAAATGACGACGGCGAGATGGAAGGGTCGCTCGCCTCGCTTGCAACGACGTTGCACGACAAGTTTGACATTACGGTCAAAACAATCGCACTCTCGAACAACAAGCAAATGATCAAAGCCCTTTCCAACGGAACCATCGATGTCGCCCTGCCGTTGTTTCGCGACTACTGGCTCGCCGAGCAGACAGGGGTCATCCAGTCAAACTCGATGGGAACGGTTTCGCTGACCGCCATTCACAATGGCAAAAACCTGAACAGCGACCTTAAGAACATCGCTTGTACAAAGAGCACAATCGTTAACCGTTTTGAGCTCGAAAGTCTCTTTCCGAACGCAACGGTAACCGAGTATTCGAATGACGGCGAGGTGCTCAAAGCCCTCGATGAGGGGAAGGCACGTTGCATCATTGTCCCCAGCACGCGCCTGGAAACTCTCCGCGACATCTACGACATCGAGGATTTCGAAACACAGGAACTCACCAACACGGCACAACTATCGTGTTTAATTTCGCGCGGCAAGCCCGAGCTGCTGGGAATCATCAATAAGGGCATCGTCAATGCAGGTGAATCGCTCTCTGCAAACAGCTATTTCCCCACATCGTACTCGGCGCAAGAATCGGATGCGTTCCGACTTCTCTACCGCAACCGCATCGTCATTGCGGCAGTCGTCATCTGCATTTTGCTCACCGGCATCGTCATCCTTGTCTGGTCGCTTTACCGCGCACAGGAGGAACGGCAGAAAGCCGATGCCGCCAACGCCGCCAAAACCGCTTTCCTCACGCGCATGAGCCACGACATCCGCACGCCGCTCAACGGCATCCTGGGCCTTATCGAAATTGAGGAATTGAGAGAAGGCGACATGCAGGTCGCCCGCGAAAGCCGCGCCAAGGCGCGCGTTGCCGCCAATCACCTGCTGTCACTGATTAACGACATCCTCGAGATGGGCAGGATCGAGGAGCGCAAAGTGACGCTCGAGCACGAATCATTCAACCTTAAAGAGCTGTGCGACAATGCGCTCGTACTGTGCAAGCTCCGCGCATCGGACCGCGGCATAACCATGCTCGACACCAGCGAGCCCTACGCTGTCGACCAATATATGATCGGCAGCCCCACCCATATTCGGCAGATCCTTGTCAACCTGCTCGACAACAGCATCAAGTACAACAAGCACGGAGGCACCGTCACGTTCTCATCGACCATCAAGCCGGTCGACGACGAGCACGCCGTGTTTTGCTTTAGCGTCTCGGACACCGGCATCGGCATGTCGCCCGAGTTTCTAAAGCACATCTACGAACCGTTTGCCCAAGAGGGCAACGATGCCCGCAGTAAATTTCAGGGAGCTGGCATGGGCATGCCGATCGTCAAATCGCTCATAGACATGATGGGCGGCACGATTGAGATTTCGAGCGAGGTCGGCATGGGAAGTACGTTCAACGTCCAGATTCCGCTCGATATCGACAAGAACCCTCAGGCAAGAGAAGGTGCGGACGAGCAGGCGATCAGCTGCTCGCTTGCCGGCATGAACGTTCTTTTGGCCGAAGACAACGAGCTCAATGCCGAAATTGCCCAGGCCCTGCTCGAAAGCGAAGGCATCGTCGTAACTCGCGCCGCCGACGGCAAAGAAGCGGTCGAACTATACACTAGTCGTCCCGCCGGCAGCTTCGATGCGATCCTGATGGACATCATGATGCCGGGTATGGATGGCTACGAGGCAACTCGCGCGATTCGTCTGAGCGAGAAGGCCGATGCAGCCGACATCCCCATCATCGCGCTCACCGCCAATGCCTTTGCCGAGGACGCCAAGGCGGCACACGATGCCGGCATGAACGCCCATCTGCCCAAACCGCTCGACTTTAACAAGCTCAAAAACATCCTCGCCCGCATCAAGAAAAACGGAACTGTTTCGCTATAGTTTGTGCCCACCCACCATGCACAGTTAGAAAGGAAGCCAACGATGTTTAGGCCCTTACGTCGAAAGAAACGCGCCATCACTGACGAGGAAGCGCGCGAGTTGCTCGCTATCTGCAAGCGCGGTGTCTTTGCCGTCAACGGCGATGGTGGCTACCCGTATGCCATTCCCGTCAACTACTTCTTTGACGCCGAGCACGACAAGATTTATTTCCATGGTGCCAAGGCTGGCCACAAGGTCGATTCACTCAGGCGTGATGATAAAGTCTGCTTTACCGTTTACGGCAACGAGTGGTACAAGGACGATGACTGGGCTCCCTATGTTATGAGCACCGTGGTCTTTGGTCGTTGCCGTCTGGTAGATGAGACACCTGCGTTTATCGAGGACAAAGTCCGCCAGCTCGCGCTTAAGTACTACCCCTCTGCCGAAGAAGTTGAAGAGGAAATCGCCAAAGACATCAAGGGCGTCCAACTCTACGAGATTTCGATTGAGCATCTTTGCGGCAAGCAGATCCATGAAAAGTAAGCCCAAAAACAGGTCCTGCAAATAGCAAAATGGCTCGGTTCCAACCAGTATTGGAACCGAGCTATTTGTTTATGAAGCGTCGGCGGCTATGTGCGCAAGCGCCTCAACGAGATCCTGAGAACTCACGGGTTTGCTCAGATGCGCGTTCATGCCCGCCTCGCGCGAAAGCCTACGGTCGTCGGCAAAGGCATTGGCGCTCACGGCGATAATCGGCGTGGTCGCGGCGTCCTCGCGATCGAGCGCTCGAATCTGACGCGTGGCCTCAAGGCCATCGATGCCGGGCATCATGATGTCCATCAATACCACGTCGTACTCGTGCGGCGCGCTCGCGGCAAACGTCTCGACGGCAGACTCGCCATCTTTAACATGTGTCACGACGGCACCGGCGCGGTCGAGCGTAAACTGTGCGATCTCGGCATTCAGGTCGTTATCCTCTACGAGCAAAACACGCAGGCCCTGGATCACGTCGCTGTCGCCTGCATCCACGCGAACTGCCTGGGGAATCTCGGAACTCTTGCACTTCTCAAACGGCAGGCAAATGGTAAACGTCGTCCCCCGCCCCAAGGCGCTCGTAAAGCTCATGGTTCCGCCCATAAGCTCGACCAACTGTTTGGCAATAGACGCGCCCAGGCCAGTTCCCGATGAAGCGCCTTCCACCTGCTGTTCCTCGCGGCTGAACGGCTCGTAGAGGTGCTGTTGAAACTCCTCGCTCATGCCAATGCCGTTATCGGCGATCGTGTATTCATAGACGGGGACACCGTCCACCGGCTCCACCTCGCGGCATGTCAGGCGAACATAGCCGCCCTGGCGGTTGTACTTGACGGCATTACCGGCAATATTGAGCAACAGACGCTTGAGGTGCGTCACGCTCACCCGGGCATAGGGATGATCAAGAGTCCGTTGGTCGCAGATAATTGTCACCAGGCGCTCCTCGGCTTGGCGCTCCAGAATATCGCACACCTCACGGTTGAGGGCCACCATATCTGTAGGCACGAGATTCAGGTCGACCTGCCCGCTCTCCAAGCGGCTCATATCGAGTGCCTCGTTCGCAAGGTCGAGCAACAGTCCCGACGCCGTCCAGATCTTTGAGCGGCACTCAGTCTGCTTTTGCAAGTCGTCCGCGTTGGCATTGCCCACCTCGACCATACCGCGAATGCCGTTGATGGGCGTGCGCAGGTCGTGACTCATGCGACGCAGGAACTCCGTCTTTGCAGAGTTGGCAGACGAAGCTTCGCGCGCCGCTTTTGCCAGTTTGTCGCCATAGTCGCGCTCCTGCAGCAACAGGTCGGCAAAGCGTTGGCTCTCGGCGCGGCGGCGCACCAACACAACAGTGGCTATAACACCGCCGTAGAGTGCCAACACGCTGGCAACAACAGCGGCAACAACCTCAAAGTAACGCTGCGCGGGAGCATAGGTGTACACGTAAAAATCGCGCGCTTTACCAAATGTGCCCAGATACCACTCACCGCTGTCGTTAACCAATCTGACCTTACCAGCCAGGCAACGCTCCTTAATGCCGTTGACAACGATGGCATCCGTCGCAGGCAAATCGAACACGCCTGACACGGCGGGCTCAACAGCGTTGGTCGCAACGACCTTACCGTCGTTTTCGATCACGATATTGCCGCTATCGATGGTCTCATAACCATCGAGCAAGCTCTGCAACTTGAGCGTATTGCTCGCGACCGCCTTGGCGCTCTGGTGCCTCACCGCGACAACGATGCCCTCACCGTCCCGCCGGGCCACGCAGCCAATGTCTGCGACCGAATCGTCCGCAAGCGTAATGCGAGCGGTATAGGACTTAAGCGGATGGGCTGCCACCTCCAGCACAGGCGCCTCTTTGAGATTCGCGGCGAGCGACTCGTAGCCCACGTCATCCTTCGAGGACTCGGACACCAAGTTGCCCGATGCATCCGTTACGATCAGCGCTGTCACATTAAACTGGTCAGCATATTGCTCCAACGTAGCGTTATCCACCGAGCCGTCGCGCTCCATATCGCGCGCCGCCTCTCCGGCGATCTCCATAACGCGAATCAGGTTTTTGGTCGCATAGGCGCTGTTGAACGCATCGTAGGAAAGGCTCTGTGTCGCCACGTAATCGACAACGTCGGCAAAGCGCTGCTCGGCCTGAGCTGTCGTGTAGGCGTAGCTCGTCACGCCGGCAACAATCGAGAGCGCTATCCCCAACAGGACGACGATGAGCCATTCCCGTGCCGAACGATCGCCCCGCTCCTGAGCGGTGTGGTCGGACGCATCAATCATGACAGGCCCTCCACATTCAAAAAGGGCGAAGGGTCATCAAAATACTTTGACACCAGGCGCTCCATGGTGCCATCGGCAAGCATTTCTTGGTAGGCATGGGTGAGCTTAACGTCGATGCCGCGTGTGTCGTTGATATCGAAAGCGGTGCCCAAACCAACCTCTAGCAGCGGCTCAGACAAAATGCGATACGTCACGCCATAGTCTTTTTCGTAGGTGAGCAGCGAGGACTCATGCGCGGCGATGGCGTCGACTAGGCCCTCGACAAGCGCCGGGTTCAGGTACGAGCGGTCCGAAAAGCTGTAGAGCTCCTTAATCTGCGGAACGTTTTCATTGGTGTGATTGAGCAGAATCGATTCGGGCTTGGTGGTGGACTGGACCGCCACGACCCTACCCTCAAGATCGGCAAGCGTGTAGATATCGCTTTCGGGATCGACAGCAACCACCTGTCGGCTCGCAAGGTACGGCCCCGCCCAGCGATACTCGCCTTCGCGGCCCGTCATACTAAAGCTGCCCATGACGCAATCGAGCTCGCCGCTCGCCAGCAGCTCTTTCTTCTTTTCCCAGTCGATCAGCTGGTACTTTGGCTTGTAGCCAATGCGGCCCAAAGCCTCGGTCAAAATATCGACATCCAGGCCAACAATATCGCCGTACTCGTTGCTATACACAAACGGTGGATAGAGGTCGCTGCCAACGTTGAGCGTCTTAAGGTTGTCGTCTTTGACCTGCGAGGCGGCTGCGCCTTCTGATGCAGACGCCGCGGCCCCATCATTCAACCCGGAACAGCCAGCTATCGCCACGACAAAGGCGCCCACCACTGCAAGCGCAACAAACAACGATATGGCGGCCGAGCGACGAGGTCTTTTCATCGAGCTCCAGACGATCCTGTTTACAGACTCAAGAGCAAAGATATTAGCAGACAAAACCGCGCTTGCGCTCAATGGTTACAGATGCTTTACCATACGGGGCCTTCCAGCCAATCTGGCAGACAGCCCCGCATGCAGCACTCACTTACCGTGCATTAAAAACGTAGCGGTCCAAGCGGTCGCACGCCTCCCTTACACGCGAAAGCGGCAGCGCCAGATTCACGCGAATGTGGCAAGGTCCATGAAATGGACGGCCGTCCTGATAGCCCACGCCCACACGCGCCCCCTCGTCGAGCAGCCACTGAATATCGTGCCCATGCACGCAGCACCACTCCGTGCAGTCCAGGAACACCATATAGGTGCCCTGCGGGCGCGAATAGGACACGCCCTCAAAATGCTCGTCCACGTAATCGCAGAAGTAGTCAATGTTGCCCTCGATAACCTCGTTGAGCTCATCGAGCCACTCGTAGCCCTGCGGCTGGTAGGCGCCGATAAGCGCATGCATCGAAAGGACATTCATCTCGTTGTAGTGGGTCTTATTGGACACGGCGCACACGCGGTCGCGCAGCGTCTCGTTATAGATGATGTGGTAGCTGCCGACCAGGCCCGCCAGGTTAAACGTCTTGCTGGGCGCATAGAGGGCGACCGTGCGCATGCGGGCATCCTCGCTCACCGACTGCGTCGGGATATGCTTGTGACCGGGCAAGATGATGTCGGACCAAATCTCGTCCGAAATCACCACGCAATCGTGCCGGCGATAGATGTCCATGGCGCGCTCGATCTCGTCGCGCTCCCATACGCGGCCACAAGGATTGTGCGGCGAGCAGAACACCGCGGCGTGGATGTGGTTTTGGGTGAGCTTGCGTTCCATGTCCTCAAAGTCCATGCGCCACACGCCCTGGTCGTCGAGCTTAAGCGGGCTGTGGACAATGCGATAGCCCGCGGCTTCGATGGACTTGGTAAAGCCGATGTAGGTAGGGCTGTGGACCAGCACCGCATCGCCCGGCTGGACATACGCCCGCAGGGTCGACACGACACCGCCCAGCACGCCGTTTTCGTAGCCGATATGCTCCGGGAGCAGACCCTCGACGCCATTACGTCGGCTCTGCCATTCGATGATGCGGTCGAAGTACTCGTCGCGCGGATCGAAATAGCCAAACATGGGATGCTGGGCACGCTGAATGATGTGTTCCTGGACCGTGGGCACCGTGGCGAAGTTCATGTCCGCCACCCACATGGGAATGCGATCGAAGCCCTCGTCGGGTGCGTTTGGAGCCATGCCGGGGATCTCACCCCAAGAATCAACGGCGATGGAGTCCATGCCGTGGCGGTCGATAAGCGAAGTAAAGTCGTATTTCATCCTGGGCTCCCATGCAAAGCGGATTGTTTTGGTAGGCGTTATTGTCCACCAGCATGGGCGGTTTTGGCATGGGGTTTGGCTCTTAATTTGACGGGTGCGGACGAATGGCTGATTAGTCTTGCGCGTCGTTGACGGCGACTACGGTTAGCCGGGTTTCATCGACCGTAAAAGATATGTCGAGCCCGGCGAAGGCCAAGTGATAAACACGGTTTGGCTCGTGCTTGCTGCCCGCGCGGCGCGGATCCTGGCGAAGAACCTCAACCAAGCCAGGAAGCTTTGTAGGCGGGACCATATCCTGCAGCGCTTGCGGAAACTCGACGTCGAGCTCTTGCCACGGCGCATCCTCAATCCAGCCGCCGGTCGCATCCGGATGGCAATCCGCAAACGGAATGTAGGGCTTAATGTCGTAGATGGGCGTGCCGTCGCGCAGGTCGGCCCCCAACACATGGATGATGGGACCATCGTCGGTGAGCTCGACACGATCAAGCTTGACGCAGGTGAGACCGATGGGATTAGGGCGAAACGGACTGCGCGTGGCAAAGACGCCCACACGCTCGGCTCCGCCCAGACGCGGCGGACGCACGGTTTTCGACCACTTGGCATTAGTTCCGGACCTGTCCTGCTTTTTGGCATCGGCGGCTATGTCCTTAGCCGTGCCGCCGGGCGTGCCGTTTTCGAAGCGCCAGAGCAACCATAGGTGAGAGAAGGAATCCAGACCCTCAACTGCTGCGTTGGAGGCAAATTCCGGTTCAAAGACGATGCGTCCCTGCAAATGGGGCGCCAAAAAGCTGTTGCGCGGAATGCCGAACTTCTGCGGCAGATCGGTATGTATGTGTGCAATAGGTTCCATGCCGGTCATTGTACGGCATGGAGGCATGGGACGTTGTACGCAATTCTTCGCCGCAGCCCCCGTCGCGCAACCAACGGTTGCTTGGAAGGGCACCTGCCGCCGCGTATGCTTAAAGCCAACAACCAGCAGAAAGGAGCCGTTATGGCCTTCGCAGAAAAGCTCATTGCTGTCCGTCGCGCCCATCATCTTACCCAAGAGCAACTCGCCGCCAAGCTCTTCGTCACACGCCAAGCCGTCAGCCGTTGGGAACGCGGCGAAGTCACACCGGGCATCGACATGATGAAGCTCATTGCCGCCATAACCGGAGAACCGCTGTCCCACCTGCTCGAAATGCCCGAGCACTATTGTCAGAGCTGCGGCATGATACTCACGCCCAACGACTGCGGCACCGACGCCACGGGCGCCACGACCGACCATTACTGCAAGTGGTGCTACGAGCACGGCAAGTACACCTACGACACCAC
Source organism: uncultured Collinsella sp. (assembly GCA_900544755.1). GTDB lineage: Bacteria > Actinomycetota > Coriobacteriia > Coriobacteriales > Coriobacteriaceae > Collinsella. The sequence continues at coordinate 15,925 of UQWQ01000047.1, forward strand.
GATGGAGGCAATGATCGAGGATTGTGCCCCGCGCCTGGCACAAAACACCGGCATGTCGCTCGACGAGGCCGTCTCACTCATGGGTGCCGTCTTGCCGCAGCTGGAGCGCTGGCGCGCCGTGCAGGAAAACGAGGAGCGCTTCGGCGCCGAGGCGCGGGCGCGCTATGGCGACGAGGCTGTCGATGCAGCAAACGAGGCACTGCTGGGCATGGACCCCGAGACATGGAACGACATGAAGGAACTTGAACGCGCTGTTCTGGGCCAGCTCTCGATTGCCATGGGCGATGGCGAACCGGAAGGCAGCGAGGCCCGCAAGCTTGTAGCAATGCACCGTCGATGGATTGGCCTTAACTGGGGACACGAGCCCCAAGACGAAGCATACCTGGGCCTCGCCCACGGCTATCTTGCCGATCAGCGCTTTGTTGACTACTACGACAAGCCCTGCGGCACCGGCGCCACGGCGTTTCTGGTACAGGCAATCGAGTCGTCGTTGACGCGTGCATAGACCGCGGCGGCTTTGGGTATTTCAATCGAAACCTCAACCGATTGGAGACCTATGGCTACTGATCACGAGCTCGCGCTCTACGTTATGACCGGCTGCCCGTATTGCATAAAGGTCAAGCGTTTCCTGGCCGATAACGGCGTGACCATCCCCGAGCGTAATATCTCGACCGATTCCGATGCCGAGCAGACGCTCATCGCCGTCGGCGGAAAGCGCCAAGTTCCCTGCCTGTTCATTGACGGCACGCCACTCTACGAGTCGGGCGACATCATCGCGTGGATACAGAAGAACCTGCTCTAGCGTTCTATTGCGGTCGGCCGGCCCCAACGCACAAACCCATACGGCACAAACATGTACGTCAGCATCCAAAGTCGATATTTTTCGACATCTTTGGATGCTGACGTACAGCTATTTGTGGGCAGTCGTTGGGGACGTTCTTAAATGACTAGTTACTTGTATTTTTGTCTACAAAATTGTATACAAAAAGAGAAGCCGCCTCATGGAGCTCATCGCTCGATGTTGCCCCGATCGGGATGGTTACATCATTTACCACGCCCTTGTCCCTCCTACGCGCAAGGTGCTCAGGGAAATCGGAATCGATCGATAGGAGGCGCTATGGACGCTAAACAGCTC
>UQWQ01000048.1 GCA_900544755.1 uncultured Collinsella sp.
GAATTGTTGCAGTTAAAGAGGCCTGTTTCCCTAGGTGGGGAAACAGGCCTCTTTTTGTCTCTAGGCTTGTGGATTGGTGAAGGCAGAATGCTCTGTCGGCTATTTTGAGTTCTTGATGCGGCGTGTGGCCGGGGCGGTTATTCCGAGTCCTGCGGCGGCGATTCCTGCGAGTGCGATTGCACTAGGCGTCGTGTCGCCCGTATTTGCAAGCTTGCCGTCTGCATTTGCTTGCTTGGTGGAGCTCGATGGAGCGTATTTGCCGGTCGCGGGCGAGCTGGCGGGCTGTGCCGTTTCGGCCGGCTGCGCTGAGCTGGAGGGTTTTGTCGTCTCGGTCGGTCGCGTTATCTCGGGCGAGGTGACCTTGTCTGCCGCGGCTTTCGCCTCTTCGTATGCCTTGCAGGCGTCGTCATAGGCCGCTTGCGCCTTTTCCAAATCGTCGAGGAGCGTATCTCGCTTGGCTACGTCCTCATCGATGTGGGCTTTGGCTTTCTCCGCCTCACTTTCGAAACGCTGAACCTGTCTTTCCTGGCTTTCGAGCCGGCGTTGGCAGTGGTGAAGATCATCTTCACAAGATTTTTCTCGCCTTTCTGCCGACATGATCTCACTTCGCAACTGCTTAATAGTTTCGTTAGAAGCTCCGTCGTCGATTGCCTTATTTAATTCTGCCTGAAGGCCGCTTGTCCGGTTGTGGGCCTCATCGTATTTGGCTTGGGCCGCATCGACGTTCGCTTGCATGGCGGGAAGGCGTTCCCTCCGTTTGGCGGCTTCCGTCACCACCATGTCGTAGATCTCTTGAAAAGCGGCAATGTCATCATCGATTACCGCAAGTTTCTCACGACTTGCGGCGTCTTTTGCGGCCTCGAGGTTTTTGAGCGCTTCCTGCATGGCTGCATACGCTTTTTCTTTTGCGGCGGTCGCATCTTCCGTCTGCAAGGCAACTGCACCGGTGGGGGAACTGGTTTCTGCCGCGATCGCCGTTACGGGGGGGGGCGATTCCCGCGACAAGCGCCGCGGAAAGGGCGATGCCCACAGTTGCTCGTCTTGCTCTTCTTGCGAGAATCTCGTTCATCTCGGCACCTCATTTCAAGGGTCGGCGACTAACTTGGTAGCACTATTGTAAGTATATCAGGCAGTTTGCCCGCCATTGATCGGGTGTGCGCGTATGCTCCTCTGAAAACTGAATCCCGTTAGAAATGACGAGTTGTTTACGCTTCTTTTGGGGTGGCGGTACTATCATGGTTCGAATTGAATGTGGATGATGATAGGGAGCGCCTATACATGATTGAGTTGCTCAGGCGTTTTGGTGGTAAGTTTCGCCGGTATATGGTGATTGGCCCTGCGTGCAAGTTGATCGAAGTGATTTTTGACCTGCTGACGCCGCTGGTGATTGCCCAGATGATCGATAAGGGCATTGGCTCGCACGACGTTAATGCCGTTATCCACTACGGCATGGTACTTGGCGCCATGGCTGTGATCGGCATCTCGTTTACGCTCGTCTGCCAAAAGATGGCGGCGCTGACCTCGCAGGGCATGGGTACTGACATTCGCGGCGCACTCTACCAGCACATCAACAAGCTGAGCTATGCTGAACTCGACCGCTTTGGCACGCCGTCGCTTATCACCCGCATCACCAACGATGTCAACCAGGTGCAGCTTGCCGTGGCGCTGGGCGTGCGCATGCTCATCCGCTGGCCCTTCTTGGCGGTGGGCTCCATGTGCGCGGCCCTTGCCATCGACCTTAAGCTCGGCATCATCTTTTTGATTTGCACGCCCGCCATTGGCCTGGTGTTTTGGTTTGTCATGGCGCGCTGCATTCCCTACTACAAGCAGCTGCAGGCAAAGCTCGATCGCATCGCGCTCATTTGCCGCGAGGGGCTTTCGGGCGCCCGCGTGGTTCGCGCCTTTGTGCGCGAGGACCACGAGCGCGAGCGCTTTGCCCAAGCCGCCGATGACCAGGCCAATACTGCCATCGCGGTGGGCAAGCTCTCGTCGATTCTCAACCCCGTCACGTTTCTTGTGATGAACCTGGGCGTGTGCGCCATCCTGTGGGTGGGCGGCATCCAGGTCAACGTGGGCGAGCTCACGCAGGGTCAGGTCATGGCGTTTGTGAACTACATGACGCAGACCCTGACCTCCATCGTGTACGTCGCCAACCTGGTCGTGGTCTTTACCAAGGCGAGCGCCAGCGCGTCGCGTATCAACGAGGTGCTCAATTGCGTGCCGAGCATCACCGACGAGGACAACCAGCCGGTCGCGCTGCCCAAGCCGGGCGCGACGGGCAATGCCGCCCTGGCCCCCGCGCTGAGCTTTGACCATGCGAGCTTCTCGTTTGGTGCCGGCGCGGCCAATGCTGTCAACGATGTGACGCTGGAACTCCCGCTGGGCAAAACACTCGGCATTATCGGCGGCACGGGCAGCGGCAAGTCCACGCTCGTTTCGCTCATCCCGCGTCTGTACGATGCGAGCACCGGCAGCGTGAGTGTGACGGGCGCCGACGTGCGCACCTGGCCGCTCGACCAGCTGCGCCGTGTGGTCGCGACCGTTCCGCAGCGCGCGTCGCTGGTGAGCGGCACCATCCGCAGCAACCTGACCTGGCGCGACGAGGCTGCGACCGACGAGGATCTCTGGGCGGCGCTCTACATGGCGCAGGCGAGCGAGTTTGTGCGCAACAAGCCGCAGGGGCTCGATGCCCCGGTCGAGGCGGGCGGCAAGAACTTTAGCGGTGGCCAGCGCCAGCGCCTGACCATCGCGCGTGCCCTGGTGGGCTCGCCGCAGATTCTGATCATGGATGACTCCGCGTCGGCGCTCGACTTTAAGACTGACGCGGCGCTTCGTCATGCCATTCGCGAGCGCAGCGTGCGCGGTGCCGCCGAGGGCGGGCTGCCGCTGACGACCGTCATCGTAAGCCAGCGCGTCTCGACCGTGCGCGACGCCGACATGATCTGCGTGCTCGATCACGGCTCGGTTGCGGGCCTGGGCACGCACGATGAGCTGTACGCGACCTGCCAGCTCTATCGCGAGATTTGTCAGTCGCAGCTGCGCCGCGAGGAGCTCGAGGGCCAGCAGGGGAGTGCGGCGCCCGCGTCCGCCCCAGGGCCCGCGTCCGCCCAGACCGCCCCTGCATCTGTTTGCGCAAAGGAGGGCTGCTAAATGAATCCGTATACTTCTTCCGGTTCGGTCGCCACGATGACGGCCAATGTGTCCGGCAACGATAACCTCAACGACCTGGGTGACGGCCCACGCCAGCCCGGCGACCCTGAGCGCTATCCCGTGGGCGCGGTGACCCGCCGCCTGATGGGTTACGTCCGTCCGCACCGTATTTCGTTTACGGCGTCGTTTGTGAGCGCCGCCATCTCGGTGATTCTGCAGCTCTACACGCCTATCCTTATCGGTGAGGGCATCGACCTGATCGTTGCCGCGGGCCAGGTGAATTTCGATGCACTGCTGCCGCTTGTCACCAAGCTCGCGATTGTCGTCGTAGGTGCCGCGGCCTTCCAGTGGCTGCAGGGCTACTGCGTCAACCGCCTGTCCTACGAGACGGTGCGTGACATGCGCGTGGAGGCGAGCGACAAGCTCAGCCGTATGCCGCTCAGCTTTATCGACAGCCATGCCCACGGTGACCTTATGAGCCGCGTGGTCAATGACGTCGACCAGGTGGGCGACGGTCTGCTGCAGGGCTTCACGCAGCTTTTCACCGGCGTTATCACCATCGTGGGCACGCTCGCGTTTATGCTCTCCATTAACCTGGCCATGACGCTCGTGGTGGTGCTCGTCACGCCGCTTTCCATTTTTGCAGCCGGCGCCATCGCCAAGCTTTCCAACAAGAGCTTTACGGCGCAGCAGCGTATTCAAGGGCAGCTCGGTGGTCATATCGAGGAGTACGTAGGCGAGCAGAAGCTCGTGGACGCGTTTGCCTATGGCCCCAACGCGCAGCTGCGCTTTGATGCCCTCAACGCCGAGCTCTATACGGCAGGTGAGCGCGCGCAGTTTATGGGTTCGCTCTCCAACCCCGGCACGCGTTTTATCAACAACATCATCTACGCTGTGGTCGCCGTGATCGGCTGCGTGGGCGTGATCACGGGTGTGCCGGCGGCGCTTACGGTGGGCGGCGTGCAGATCTTCCTGTCCTACGCCAACCAGTACACCAAGCCGTTCAACGAGGTCACCAACGTCATTACGCAAATTCAGACGGCGTATGCCTCGGCGCGTCGCATGTTTGCGCTGCTCGATGCCCGCGAGCAAGAGCCCGATGCGTCAGATGCCGTGGAGCTTGCTGCCCCGCAGGGCGAGGTGACCTTTGAGCATGTGGACTTTAGCTATGTGCCCGATCGCAAGTTGCTGCAGGATATCTGCATCGAGGCCAAACCCGGCATGCGCTTTGCCCTGGTCGGTCCTACGGGCTGTGGCAAGACAACGCTCATCAACCTGCTGCTGCGTTTTTACGATATCGATGCCGGCCGCATCGCGGTAGACGGGCGTTCGTCGCGCGACTACACGCGCTCGAGCCTGCGCCGCGCCTTTGGCATGGTGCTGCAGGATACGTGGCTGTTCGAGGGCACAGTGGCGGAAAACATCGCTTACGGTTGCCCAGATGCCACGCGCGAGCAGGTTATCGAGGCGGCCAAGCGCGCGCACGCGCACAAGTTTATCGTGCAGCTGCCAGGCGGCTACGATACGGTCATCGGCGAGGACGGCGGCACGTTTAGTCAGGGTCAAAAACAGCTGCTGTGCATCGCGCGCGTCATGCTCACCGATCCGGCGATTCTGCTGCTGGACGAGGCAACGTCGAGCATCGATACGCGCACCGAGCTGCAGGTGCAGGCGGCATTTGACGAGCTCATGGCCGGCCGTACAAGCTTTGTGGTGGCGCACCGCCTTTCGACGATTCGCAACGCCGACTGCATTCTGGTCATGCGCGACGGCCAGATTATCGAGCGCGGCACACACGACGAGCTGCTAGCGGCAGGCGGCTTCTACGCCGAGCTCTACCGCAGTCAGTTCGCCCAGTAAGCAAGCCCGTGGGGCATGTAACGCAGCGCTAGGGCGCGAGTGTGTCAACGGGGGCAACGATAATGCCCTCGGGCGTTGTATGGGCCGGCATGCCGAACCCGATGACGATGAGCTTGGCCGCGGGTGGTCTCTCGCCACGCTCGACAAGTTTGCGCTCGAGCCGAAGCAGGTTTGCAGATGCCTCGGGGATCTGCGGACTTCCGAGTTTTACTTCCACGGCAATCCAAGTTCCATCGCGCCTATGTATAACGGCATCGACCTCGAGATCGTCGGCGTCATGGTAGTGGGACACCGATGAGTCATTTGCGGCTGCATAGACCTTAAGGTCGTGCAGGACGAGGGATTCGAAGAGCAGTCCCAGCGTCTTCGGGTCGGATGCCAATGACTCCGGATTTGCTCCGAGCAGTGCGACGGCAAGCGAAGGGTCGGCGAGGTGCCTTTTCGCACTTTGCCGCAGCTTTACCGGAGACCTGAGCGCCGGATGCCAGGCCGGGATATCATCGATGATGTGTATTCTGCGCAAGGCATCCGTATAGCGCCGCAGCGTACTTCTCGATACATCACCGCCGAGGTCTTTCTCAAGAGACTTTTCGCCGGCAAGAGTGGATTCGTTGCGCGCAAGCGAAGACAGAAGAGCTCTGACTTTCTCCGGGTCACGCTTCACGCCGTCAACCCTCGAAACATCCGATTCGCAGACACCGTCGATGTAGGCAGCGGATATACGCATTGCATCGGCAGTCGTCTTGCCAACCGCCTGAGGCCAACCACCACGACATAGCAAATCGGCAATATCGGCGATGCCGTTGATGGATCCAAGTGCCGCTTTGATGGGGCATCCGTTAAGCAGCGATTCGAGCGAGACCGCCCCTGAGGAAACCCCGAGTTCGGCCAGAGTCATTGTTTCCATGCGCAAGCGTGATATGCGCCCGATGCCGCTGTGCATCGGTTGGTCGGCGTCGTTTGGTGTTGCTGACCCCGTAAGCAAAAACTGCCCTGGCTCACCGGTCCGACGATCGCATTCGAAACGTATCGCGTCCCACAGTTTTGGCTCTTCCTGCCACTCATCGATGAGTCTCGGCGTTGCGCCGACTATTGCTTGAGCTGGATCGATCCTGGCAAGCTGCAGTGCGGCAAAGTCTCCGGCAGGGTCGGAGAGAGACAGCGATGATTCAGCGAATCGCTGGGCCGTAGTCGTCTTTCCGCACCACTTCGGTCCCTGAATGAGCACGGCACCAAAAATGCCAAGATCGCGTTCGATTGAGCGATCGATACATCTACTCATATACCTAGTCATCGTACTTCCCGCCATTCAAAGAAACATCTCGTTTTATAGCATCTTACCAGCGCGTAAAACATTTTGACGAAAAACCATGACACAATTTGACGGTATTTCGTGAAACAATTTGACGGTATTTCGTGAAACAAATTGACGATATTATATGACGCAATTTGACGGCGTTTTGTGAAACAGTTTTTCGGCCATTCGTGAAACGTTCTGTGGCGGTTTCAATCCGAAGTACATACTGTTCGAAATCTGTCCAAAGATGTCGTCTGCGTCGCCAATCGACAGACGGTGGTTTACATCTGTCACGTTAGTACTAAGATATTCATCTAATAAATTGCATTAGTGGCTTTAGTTTTGGGGGAAACGAGGCAACGTGACTATGACGTGCTCTTTGGTGGTTAACAGCAAGAGCGGTAATACCAGGATGGTTTCGGGCGCGATCAAGCGCGCTCTGCAGGCTGCGGGTGTTGAGTTTGTCCATGCCGCGGCGTTGAGCGACGATGCGGATGCAGATCAGGTTGCGCTCGAGGCGCAGGGCGCCTGCACGGCCGACACAGTGCTCGTCGGTTTTTGGTGCGACAAGGGCGCGTGCACGCCTTCGGTCGCGGCGTTGCTCTCCGCCTTGCACGGCAAGCGCGTCTTTCTGTTTGGCACCTGCGGCTTTGGGGCCGACCAGAGCTATTACCAGCAGATTATTGATCGCGTAACTTCCAATTTGGCTGGGGATGCCGAGCTTGCGGGCTGGGCGATGTGCCAGGGCAAGATGGGCCCCGCGGTCAAGCAGCGCTACGAGGCCATGCTCGAGCAAGATCCCGAAAACGTCCGATTTAAGATGCTGCTCGACAACTGGGTTGCCGCGAAGGACCATCCCACCAAGGAAGACCTGGATAACATGGCTGCAGCCGCAAAAAAGGCCGTTTTGGGCGAATAACTTCGCCGCTTGCGGTGCCGCGCGTTCAATCGTACAAACGTGAAAGCCTCGAGATTCTCGAGGCTTTTTTCTTAACACGGGGTTGTGGAAGCTGTGTCCCGGAATTTGTCTTTGGAATGGGATGCAGTTTCCGGTTGAGGGGCTCTGCGGAAAATGCATCCCAGTATTCGGCTGAGAAACGGGATGTGCTTTCCGGTTGAGGGTCTTGGCGGAAAGTGCGACCCGGAATTTGTGATCGGAGTGGGATGTGGTTTCCCAACGGGGCCACAAGCGGAAGCCGCATCCCACTCCGGACGTGAATTCTGGGACACGGTTCTCAGAGGATTATGGGCTGCGAACTACATGGGGCTGTCATAAAACTCCGGCAAAGAGGGGTCGGAAATAAATGACACTTCCAGTAGTTTGTTTTAATGTGGGGGGGGGAACCATTATTTTAGTTTCGCAAAAAATCGAACCTTCTATGGGGAAGTTGCGTAGGGGGTTAGTCGTAAGTATTGGATAAAGCAGGCCAATTTTGGTAGAGATGACCACTTACGCCAAAATAGGTAGCATTTGGCGACATAACATTGAAAAATGTGTAGCACATCGCTATGTTTTTATTACGAAAAGATTCCAAATTGGCTTATTTCGGACTCACTTTTCAAGCGCCTTGCGGTTCCTGTTGAAACTTGCTGACCTTTGGATGGGTCGAATAGGTCCTCAAGGGGTGTGAATTATCACTTTGACGGCGCGTAGACTCAAACGATTTATTGCACTTTTGAGTAGCTTGGCGTTCGCGCTTGTCATAGCCCTTGCCGTTGTTTCTTTTGTGCCTCGCGCATTTGGATACACGCCCTTTGCTGTGCTTTCGGGCTCTATGGAGCCCGAGCTTCCCGTTGGCTCCATGGTGTTTGTCCGCCAGGTTGAGCCAACGGATATTGCCGTGGGCGACAATGCAACCTTTTACCGATCGGACGGCGCCGTGGTGACGCACCAGGTGTACGAGATCGACCCTGTGGCGCAGACGATTAGCACGCAGGGAATCGCAAACAAAAATGCAGATGGAACCATCATGCACGACGCCGAGCAGACGCCTTTTTCACGCGTGATCGGTGTCGTTTCTTTTTGTGTCCCTTACCTGGGCTTCGTTAACGCATATTGCACGACGATGCCCGGTTTGCTTGTTGTGGTGGCCGTTCTGGCGCTGCTGGTCGCGGCGTCGATTGTGCTCGATCGGGTGGTTCCCGACGAGCCTGCGGGCAAGCATGCCCGCGCGCATGCGAGGGAGCGGCGTTCATAGCGGCAGGGAAAAGCGTCGGCGGCGGTAGGGGCCGTTGCCGGGGAAAACGATTCTCGAAAGGAAGAGAACGATGGAAAACAAGAAGAAAAAGCGCTACGGCATCATTGCCGCCCTGTTGCTGCTGGTATTGGCTGCCGGCGTGGGAACGTATGCATGGCTGACGGCGCAGTCGAGCCTGCCCAACAACTTCACTACTGCGGGCATTAACAAGCCCACTACCGATCCCGATCATCCGAGTCAGCCGCTTCCGGATGATAACACTAAGGTCAACGGCAACCTGACCGAGACTAAATGGGTTGCGAACTCCAAGCTCGCCCCTGGCGTGTCTGTTCCTAAGAATCCTAATGTCGGTATTGGCAAGGGATCCGAAAACGCTTATGTGTACGTTTTCGTGAAGAACGAGACGGCGTCTGCTGGGACTGCTAATTCCAGGAAGACTTACTTCACCATTAACTCTGGCTGGAAGGCCGTTGATGCGACCACCGTTGAGGGAGAGCTGACTCATTATCTCGGTGGCCTTTTCGTTTATGTTGGCGATGGGACCGAGGCAACTCCGCTTATTGCCAGCAAGACCGAGGACAAGTGGACCGGTGAGCTGTTCAGCAATGTGACTACGCCCAAGGAGACCGAGCAAAAGGATTTCGCCAAGGATGCCAAGATGACGGTCAACTGCTTCGTTTACGCTGCAGACAGCACCACTGAGGGCTCGGCTGCGTCTGCTGAGGTTGCTGCCAAGGATTGGGCTAAGGACCTGTAGTAATCCAACCCCCCCACTGAGATCCCGGCCCGCCCCCACCCCTATATTCGGGCCGGGATCTCGGTCCCCCTTTGATCGACGATTGGCGAACGTAATGCTCAACAATCTTTCCGACAATCAGAAACGCACCTTGGCGCTTGCCGCGATGGCGCTGTTGGCCCTGGCGTGCCTGTGCGGCACGCTGGCTTTTACCGTTGATATGGTTCCGGTGAACAACGTTCTATCGTTTGGCAGCGTGAAGGTACGAGTCTGCGAATACACCCTCAACGAACAGGGCGAGGAGATTCCGTTTGAGCCCAACGAGCACGGGGACTATCCCGACACCAAGGCCAGTGGCTCTGATATCAGCCGCATTGTGCGCGTGGAGAACGCTGGAACGCAGCCTGAGTACGTTCGCGCGCGTCTGCGCATGACGTCGGTGGCGCCCGACGGTTCGAGCGCGGATACTTCGGGCAGCGTTGCGTTTCATGTGAACGCGGGCGAGGGGTCCCCGTGGATCGATGGCGGCGATGGGTGGTACTACTACCGCGGATTGGCCGGGCGTGGCGGCACGCTCGACCCCGGCGCCATGACGGAAAGCCTCATGGACTCGCTGCGCTTTGTGGGCGACTACCACGATGCCGCGCGCGGCGGCTCATTCAGGCTCGATATCGATGTTCAGGCCGTGCAGGCCAAAAACCAGCAGGCAAGCGATACCGTCCTCGACGTGCTTGACGTCGCGGGCTGGCCGGAGGCGAACTAGCCTATGAAGATCAAGAACATGAATCGGGGCGTGCTTAGCAGGCTAGTTGCCGTCGCGGCGATTGCCCTTTGCTGCGTTATGGCGCTGCCAACGGTGGTGCATGCCGAGGACGTGCCCGAGAACACAAACGAATACCACATCAAAAACGCGAACGACTTTTTGGTGTACGTGGCGCTTTCGCGTGAGCGCGATACGTCCGGCTGGCGCGTTTATCTCGATAACGATATCGTGCTTAATGATGACGACATGAAGACCATTGTCTCGCACACCGTTAAGCATCTGTCGTTTGGCAACAAGGAGCATCCGTTTAAGGGCGTGTTCGATGGTCAAAACCACACCGTTGAGGGCCTGAGCTACGATAAAGACGCTTTTGACCCCGAGCGCGATACGGGATTTTTTGCCGAGACCAACGGTGCCACCATCAAAAACTTCCTGGTCAAGGACGCCAACGTGTGGGCGGACTTCCGCGGTGGCATTATCGTGGGCAAGGCCGTCAATACGCGCTTCGAAAACGTTATGGTCATGGAGAGCACGCTGCACGTGACCTGCGCCAACAATGCTCTCAACCTCATTACCAACGCAGGCTTTGAGGGCGGTCTCATCGCCGGCGAGCTCGACGGCTGCACCCTTTATAACTGCGAGGTCCGTGGTGGCCGTGCCGTTAACAACACGACTTCGGGCGTACAGGCAATTGGTGGCGAGGGTCTGTATATGGCGGCGTTTGCCGGCTACGTTACAAATTCGACGATTGAGTACTGCCGCGTTACGCCTACGCGCAAAGACGATGGCTCGATTGGCATGACCGACGTCACTAATAAGTACGACGTGGCTGTTGGCGCTCTGGGCGGCAACAACGTGTATGCCTCGGGTTTTGTGGGCTGCATGGCGGGTAACGCCAAGATTATCGACTGCTTCTCGACGGCGCAGTGCTACAGCTATGCCGCGTCGTACGTGGGCGTCGTCGCCGTGACGCGTGCGTGGACGGGTGGCTTGGCGGGTCGTATTCTAACCGAAAAGGGCAACGAGCTCGTTCGAAGCCATTTTGCGGGTGACTTGAGCTCGCGTCAGTACAATCCCATCGCCGTGATCCCCATCATTCAAAACGATGTGAACCTGGGCGGTATTGCTGCGCGCGCCAACAAGGGTGACGCCACGGTTACCGAATGCTACTTTAAGCCGAGTGTGAGCCTAAAAGGCAGCAGCCAGGGCAACCCTGCCAAAAAGAAAATCCCCTCGTTTGGCGGCGACGGCACCACCAAGGGTGATGGCTATGGTCCATGGGATGACGAGCGCTACACCACGCGCGAGCTGTGGGAAGAGCACGACTACGATTTCTGTGCCGGCACCATGCGCTCGACCGCCAACGACGATGCCCTGGGTGGCCAGCACACCAATGAGTGGGCGATGGATTACAAGCTGAATATCCCCGTGCATGGCCAGAGCGTTAAGGCGACGATCGATTTTCCCGGTGCGGGCACCGCGACAATCGAGAAGACCAAACTTGGCAAAGACCAGGCGACCTCGGATCCGTACGCCTTTGCCGTGAGCGCCGTGCTGGCGGGAACGGCCCAAGGCCTGGCCCAGGGCGATACATCGGTAACGTTTAAGCAGGATACCTCCGCAAAGCCAGAGGGTTTGACCGAGGCCAACGGCGGCTACCGCTTTATGGGCTGGTTCCGTGAGCCCGGAGTCAATGTGAACCGTATCGATGCCGATAACGCCTGGTTTAACGGCAAGACCGATGCCGATGCCGTTAAGGCTGGCAAGCAAGTCCAGAAGAACGAAGCGCACGAGATAACGTCGAGCTATACCGCCGATAACGCGAAGGGGGCCGAGGCCTTTAAGGGCAACGACCTGTTTATTGCTTCGTACGAGGCGCAGGTACTGTTCTATAACGTCAAGGGCGAGACGCTCGCGTGGCAGAGCGGCGAGGAGCACGACAAGTCGACGGACTGGTACCGCTATGGCGTCGGTTTAACGCCGGCTGCCCCTGCGGACCGCGGCACTCTTTCTGCCAGCGCCACCTTTATCGGTTGGACGACGCAGCCGAGTGGCGAGGCCGGGATGCATGACGGTTACGCGGCCATCACCTCGCCTGAGCTTGCCGAGTTAAAAAACGCCGGTGCGTTCTATCCTGCCGGCACCGAGATCACTGTGCTTGGCCCTACCGATTTTTATCCGGTGTACACCGACTATGTGTCGAACATCATGACGGTGTTTGAGGGCAATGAGCAGGATGCAACCGACGATCAGACTCGGCGCGACGGTGTGGGCAAAACTGACGTTAAGGTTGAGACTGCAGAAGATGGCACAAGCGCGTATACCGTACAGGTGCTCGACGTATCCGGTAAAGCTATATCCGAGGAGGGCCAGCTGCCCGACGGCTATCGTTTCCTGGGTTGGTATGAAAACAAGCAGGCTGCCGATGGATCCCCGGTTGATGTTCGCGTGAGCCGCGATCCGAGCTACAAGCTTCCCGGCAACGTGGACCTGACCGTTCCGCATACCTATACCGCACGCTTTGAGTACCGCGTGGATTACTACATCCGGGCATTCACAAATAGCGGTCTAACGGACAGCAAGCTCCTCTGCTCGGTTTGGAATAAATACAAGTCGCCCTTCGAGGAAAACGTCGGCGCGACATATGTTCGTGAAAACATTATCCATTGGGGTGCTGGCACGGACGCCTCCGCCCATGTGCTACACGATGATAAGAATCCAGCAGATAAGTGCACCACCGCTCTCTCTGATGCGACGCAAATCGTTGCGCCTATTAACGCCTACTCGCATAATGTGCGTAACGACACTGGCGCAAACACTCTCAAGGATATGATTGCCGACACTGATTTTCCAGGAGCCGGTAAACTGAGTGATGAGTGGAAAGCCTCAAGTATTAAAGTTCAATTTACCCCCGCGCATGATAGATACCACTTCAGTTTTTGGACGCTCGAAAGACCCGACGACGGTTCCTGGACTTATATAAAGAATCCTTTTTCGAGTTTTGTTGAAACGACGGAGCAATATTATGTCCGTGCTATGGTGACCACGGACGTCAACTTCTATGACAAGAGTGGCAACGTCAAGCAGGCTGCTACTCGACGCTATAAAAGCAACTTGCTTCAGCAGAAAACGGCGGAAGGTGATCCGACGTTCCTGTATTGCTATCCGCATCTCTATAAGGATAGGACGGTTAATACAAAGCCCTACGACGGAAAGGATGGTGACGTCAATCCCAATCTGACGCTCGAAGCCTCTCCGACCGATACCGAGATGGCGGTGCCGGGTCATAAGTTCCTGGGCTGGATCTCTACGGCTGAGGTTCGGAAGGACTCTGCGGTCTGGAATTATATTTATGACGTGAATGGCGACTCCTTCACTACGTCCGACCCGGATAAGGCCGAACCGTATCTGGTGAAACCAGATTTCAAGGTCACCCAGTACCAGGATGCCTATCCGGTGTACGCGAAGTACGATGTTAGGTACACCACCAACCTGTATCGCGCAGGTTTTAAGGGCACGGACAAGGTCAATGTGCCTAGCTACAACATCGCTCCCGTTATCAACGCGGACACCGATCCTGCTACGGCAACGGTGACCCCTGACATTACAACGATGGTTTATAAAGCAGGCGGTGAGCTGTATAAGTTGCAGAAGGTTGAGATCGAGCTTCCGAACGGCGAGATCAAGACGCTTCCCTACGATGTGGAGCATGGTACTTGCTCTTATCCGGTGGAACCTGGCGGAGCCTATACATTCGTGGCGTACTATTCGCCGTTGGCGGTTGTGTACCACCTCAATGCCACGGATGTGGACGGCAAAGTTGCTCAGCAAGGCGATATGCTCGGCAACCTTGATGGCGGCATCCCGAAGCCTACTTATGACGTCCGCACTATCGATGGGGATACGGGTAAGTTCAACGTCTTCGTGGGCTGGACGGAAGCCCAGCCGGCACCTGACAAGGGCTATGTCGCTTGGTCGGAGGGCATCCGTATGGTGAGTGCTTCTACCGTGGTCAAGGCCCCCATGGAGCTGTACCCGGTCTACCGTCCCAGCCTGGTTACCGTTCAATCGAACATCGACTCTAAACTTGCGAATCCCGATCTTGTCCGTAGCCTCGGCCGCACTGATTCCGGCGACCAGATTTCTCTTGAGGTCAAGGCCGCCGAGGAGGTTGAGGGCACTGACGGCACCAAGTACGACTTTGTCGGCTGGTCGAGCGACTATGAGGAGGGCAAAGATAGCTACACTCTTATGACAGGGGACAAGACTTATTTCCTCGATGGCAACGAACCGTTCCGAGATGTTAAATACACGGCGATCTACAAGCTTACGCCGCTTAAAGTGCGCTATCACGACACCGATGGCAAGGTCATCTACACCGCTACGGTAGACCCGAACGATACGGGGGATCTGCGTGGCCAGGATGGCAATGCCGGCTTTGTTCAGACAGTTAAGGTGCCCAAGATGGACGAGAACGGCAACCCGGTCTATAACGACAAGGGTGAACCCGTCATGGAGCCAAAGGAAGTGGCCTACGATCCCGAAGCCTACTCCGCAATCGTCGCATTCCTGGGCGAGCGAGCGGATAGCAGCTTGAAGGAGTTGTTCTTGGAGTGGCAGTGGGTTAATGGCGACAAAGCTGTGGCGTGGAGCGACTTCAAGGGTAAACCGGTTACGGCCAACATGGATTTGTATCCGGTGACGTATAAGGTCGTCGCTAACGACACGTCGGAAGCTGCGAGCCCTAAGAATGTGACCGGGCAGCTCAAGTGGTTGCTTGATCCCGATGCCGCGAACACGGTAGATGACAAGAGCGATAAGGCGCCGTTCAAGGCTTGCTTTGCAAAGCCCTTCATGGGCACGCAACTGACGGTGCACGTTGACCGCGTGGGCTATGGTCTTTCTGGCCAGACTCCTGCGCCTGTCAACGGGAAGTATGTCTCGCTTTACAGTTCGGGTTCAGGCGAGGGCTCGTTTGAGCTGACGAACCGTTTGGACTTCAAGCTCACGGGCGACGGCGCTCAGGGTGACGGCAACGCGGTGTTCGATTTCGCCGCTACGCATACGCTCAAGATCGTCAAGCAAACCCAGGATAGCTGGGCGAAGGGCAAGACGTTCCGCTTCAAGGTTTCCCGGGCCGACATGGACGGCAACGCCTTGGATGAGCGCACGGTTGAGGTAACGGTGTCATCGGATGCGCAGCTGAAGGACGGTTCCGCCTGGTACTCCGGCGCTATCGAGCTTGCGGTCCCGGCGGGTATCTACACCGTCGAGGAGGACTCAGCGTGGGCATGGCGCTACAGCAGCCAAATCGGCGTCCCTGGCAAGCAGCCGGGCGATAAGGCGCAGGCGACTATCTCCGCTGCATCGAGCGCGAACGATGCCACGTTCACCTACACGAACATGCGTGTGGAAGACAAATGGATCGACGGCAGCGATTGTGCCCATAACGTTTGGAGCAACGGCAACGTAGCAAAGAAGGAGGACTAGCATGTCCAAGCGCAAGCGCATCATCGCCTTGCTGGTGGGGGTTATCCTCCTGGCCGGTACGGCAGGCACGCTGGCCTGGCTTTCGGTTACGGGCGTGCTGGTCAACCAGTTCGGCATCGGATCGGTGACGCCATCGGTTCAGGAAACGCTCAACGGCAATGTGAAAAGCGATGTCAAGGCACAGAACACGGGTACTGCGCCCGCCTATATTCGTGCTGCAGTGGATATCTACTGGCAGGATGGAAACGGTGCCCGCCTGTGGGAGGAGCCGAAGGAGGAGCCGAAGGAGGAGGCGGATTACGAGATTGCGTGGAGCGTGGCTGATGCCTCGGGCGCGAACTTGGCTGATAACTGGGTTAAGGCGAGCGACGGGTTCTATTACTGGACGTCGCCCGTTGCTCCCGGCGGTGAAACCGGCGTGCTCATTAATAGAGTTACCGAGCTCAAGACAACCAAAGGTCGCAATCTTGTCGTTGATATCTCCACTCAGGCGGTCCAGGCGACGCCCGATGAGGCCGTGCGCGATGCATGGGACTGCACGGTCAATGATGGCGTGCTGGTGCCGCCGCATGGAGGTGCGTAAGTATGGCGTTCCCAATTCGCAAAGGTGTTGCGCGCTCCTTGCGTTGCATGGTCGCGGCCATTTTCTGCGTGGTCGCGCTCGCTGTTCCCGCCCGTGCGTTTGCCGATACTCCCGCGATTGCCTATGACGGAAATGCGCGTCAGCTGACGGTCTCGGGGGCGACGGGCTCCTCGGGGGAGCCCGATCTGTTTCCCGCCTTTAAAGATCTAATGCCCGGCGATGTGCGCGAGCAGCAGATTGAGGTTCGTGCCACGGGTGTAAAGTCCCAGGTACGCGTGTTTGTGCGGGCCGTTGTCGATCACGAGACGGCACACCTGCTGTCGCCCATTACCTTAACGGCGTCGGCGGGCGATGCGTCTGCAGGCTGGCTCCAGACGGGAACGCCGGGCAGCGTGTTTGCCTACCCCACGCAGGTCGCAACGTTTACGAGCGATGGCAGCACGGTGCTCAATTTGCAGCTAAGTGTCCCGACGTCGGTGGGCAATGAGCTTGCCAACGCAAGCAAGGCAATTCGCTGGGAGATTACCGCCGAGGACGATGGCGAGAAGATTCCTGTACGACCTGCTGGCAGTAAGAGCCCCGGTCTGTTTGGCCTGGCGGCAACCGGCGACAGCACGCTCACATTGCTTTTGATGTTGCTGACGCTTGCAATCATCGCTTTTATGGCCGCACTGCTTTTGTCCCGGAGGGATAAGCGCTAGGTCCATCTTCTAAATGCAACGCCCTCCCGGACGGCGGGCACGAAGTTCCCTGCTCTACAGTCCTGCGCAAGACGAAGGCCACATTAAGTGGCCTTCTTTGCGTGCGGAACTCGCGATGAACTTCGTGCCCGCCGCCCGGGAGGGTGTCTCTTTATTGATAGAAGGCCTAATAAGCTGATGATTTCATGCCTGGATGTATACGGAGTGGGACGGGCTTTCCGGATGGGCGGGGTTTCGGAAAGTG
>UQWQ01000049.1 GCA_900544755.1 uncultured Collinsella sp.
AAGATATGGTCGGGACGACAAGATTTGAACCTGCGACATCCTGCTCCCAAAGCAGGCGCGCTACCAAACTGCGCCACGTCCCGAAGGTGTTGAGCAGCTAAGGTCTAAACCTTGCGTGTCCCAAAGCGAAGGAAATTATAGGGGAGACTCCCCGCCTGTGCAAGCGACGATACCCTAGCTCCTCGAATGTACGACAAACCAGCTGTGGAGCAGGCCGATCACAAACGCCACCACGGCAACCGGCGCCCACGCGGCTCCAATGTCTGCCAGCGGCAGCGCATCGAACGGCAGCCACGCGCCCGTAAAGAACGCATCGCGGACCGAGGTAATCACGCTCTGCACTGCGACAACGCCGCCGACCCAGACCCACACCTGCGGATGCGCGTCGCAAAAACCGTGCACCAGACCCATAAGCACCAGCACGATGGCGACGGGGTACAGGGCGTTGAGCATGGGCACCGAGAACATAAGAATCACGTCGAGGCCCACGTTGGAAAGCACGCACGAAAACGCCGCGAACACAAAGGCGAGAACAGCAAAGGGACGACGCATGGCCTCCTCGGAAGCCTCCGCTCCCCCTTTGACCACATACGTCTCGCAGAAATAGCGCGAACAGCAGCTGATAAGGCCGATGCACACGTTCATGCAAGCGAGGAAGAAGATCGCAAAGACCACGACCGTGCCGGCGAGGCCAAAGTGCATAGAGGCGGAACGGGCGAGGATGGCGGCACCGTTGGTGGCATCGGGCATCACGGTGCTGAGCTGCGCGCCGGCAAGGCCCAAGCCGCAGTAGATGATGGCCATGAGCACACCGGCGATCACGCCGGAGCGCGAAATCTCGAAGGCAACGCGCTTGTCATCGGTAACACCCAGCTCGTGGATGGTCTCGGCGATGATGATGCCAAAGGCGAGCGACGCGAGCAGGTCCATGGTCTGATAGCCGGTCAAAAAGCCCTGTACGGCAGCGCCAGCATTATAGGGAGCCTGCGGCGCGGCAGCGGAGCCCAGCGGCGAGACCACAGCGGCACCCACGACCAATACGATAAGGGCAATGAGCGCGGGGCCCGTAATGCGGCCGAGCACGCGCGTGATGACGCCGGGGCGCAGCGTGAGCGCAAACGCGATGATAAAGAATCCAACGGCAAACACCAGGCGTGCCGTGCTGAGCGAGACGCCCTCGGGCAGCAGCGGCACCAGCATCTCGAAGGCCGTGGAGCTCGTGCGCGGAATGGCCAGGCACGGGCCAATGGCCAGATACACCGCCGCAACAAAGAACTCGCCAAACTTGGGGTGCACGCGGCCGGCAAGCTCGCGCGCCGTTCCGGCAAGCGCAACGGCGATAAAGCCCATGACGGGCAGGCCGATGGCGGCAATGAGAAAGCCAAGCATGGCAACCGGCGTGGCAGAGCCTGCCTGCAGCGCCAGCAGCGGCGGGATAATAAGGTTGCCGGCGCCAAAGAGCATCGAGAACAGGGCGATGCCGACGGTGAGGACATGGTCGGAGCGCAGACCGCGCGGGGCGGATGAAGCCATGGGACCACCTTTCGGGTCGAAACAAAAACGGGACGGGCAAAATACCCGTCCCGCAAGTATAAACGGTCCAGCAGCTTTAGCAGACTAAATTGCGCAGAGCATCGATAGCCATGTTGACTTCCTCGGCCGTGTTGAAGTAACCAAACGAGAACCGAACCACGCCCTGGCGCTCGGTTCCCAATGCACGGTGCATGAGCGGAGCGCAATGGGCGCCGGGGCGCGTCGCAATCCCCCACCCTTGCATGAGCGCGTCCGAGATCTCGGCAGAGTCGATATCACCCACGTTGAGCGACACGATCGCAGAGTGCGCCGGCTGGTCAAAGGCACCGTAGAGCTTAATCCCCGGAATCTCGCACACACCGGCAAGGAAGCGATCGGCGAGCGCACGCTCGTGGGCAGCAATCGCCTCGACCCCACCCTGGGCCTCGATAAAGTCGAGGCCGGCAGAAAGGCCCGCGATGCCGTGGCCGTTGAGCGTGCCCGCCTCAAGGCGCGTGGGCCACTCAAGCGGCTGCAGCGTATCGAAACTGTGCACGCCCGTGCCGCCCATGGCCCACGGCGCTACGTCAATGCCCTCCGCCACGGCCAGCCCGCCGGTGCCTTGGGGTCCCATGAGCCCCTTGTGGCCGGTAAAGCACACGACGTCGAACCCCATGGCTTGCATATCGATATGCGCCGTACCGGCAGACTGAGAGGCATCGACGATCACCAACGCGCCGACCGCATGGGCGATGGCAGCCACGCGCGCAATGTCGACCGCGTTGCCGGTCACATTAGAGGAATGCGTCACCACCACGGCACGCGTACCGGGCGTGACCAGCCGCTCGAGCTCGTCATAGTCGAGCACGCCGTTCGCGTCACAGCCCGCATGCTCAACGGTCACACCCCGCTCCGCTGCCAGGCGGTTGAGCGGACGCAGCACGGAGTTGTGCTCGAGCACCGTTGTGACCACATGGTCGCCGGGGCGCACCACCCCGTTGATGGCGGTGTTGAGCGCCGCCGTAGAGTTGGGCGTAAAGCACACATGGTCCGCCCTCGGGCAACCTAAAAGGCGCGCGAGCTTGGCACGGCAACCGTGAATCGTACGAGCGGCATCGAGGGCACCCGACGTGGCGCCGCGCCCGGCATTGCCGAGCGAGCACATCGCCTGCGTCACGGCATCGATGACCGTCTGCGGCTTGTGCATGGTCGTCGCCGCGTTATCCAGGTAGATCATCGCACGACCTCCCACATATCAATCACGGTATAGCCCTCGGTAGGAACGCCCGCCGCGGTAAGCTCGCTGCGCAGCAGCTCCTCATCGGCAGGCAACGCCTTCCACGCCAGGCCGCAGCCGGCAGCGACCTCCCCGGGCACGGGAATCGTTCGCCCGGGAAGGCCACGCTCAACGCACAGGGACTCGCAGCCCATGGCGGCCGCCGTGGTGGGAAACGTGATGACAAGCGCCAGGCGCTTCTCCCTCATGGCAACTCCAACCAATACGCTACGGGCGCACGACGCGCACGGCCTGTTCCATCTTCTCCACGATCACGTACATGTTCGTGACCTCGCCCACCGCAAGCTGGTCTTTAATGCCATAGTGGTCGAGGCAGGTACCACAGGTGAGAATCTCGACACCCTGCTCGGCCAGGCCCTTCAGGTCGTCGAGCACCGGCGAGCCCTCAACGGTGAGCTTGGCGCCGCCGTTGTAGAACAGCATGGTCGCGGGCAGCTCCTCCTGCTGCGTCACGGCAAAGATAAACGCCTTCATGAGCTTGTGGCCCAGCTCGTCGTCGCCGCGGCCCATGCAGTCGGTGTAGACGGAAATGACGAGCTTGCCCTTGCCGGCGCTGGCATCACAGAAGGCAGCGCCATCCTGCTCTGGATCGGCCACGGCAACGGCGCCAGAGGTCGCCACGGTCACGTGCCACTCGGCGTCAGAAACCTTCTCGACCGAGGCCGTGCAGCCCTTCTCCTGCGCCATCTTGGAGATGTTCTTGACGGCGGTCTCGTTGTCGACCGAGGTCACGACGGCGCCCTCGCCATCGAGCTGCTTCAGAGCTTTGAGCGTCTTGACGACGGGCAGCGGGCAGGCATCGCCCATGGCATTGACTTCAATCTTGGTAGACATAGCAAATTCCTTTCGAAAGAGCCGTTCTAGAGAACGGCAAACAGTTACATAAACGTGCGGGCTAGCGAACAACGCGGACGGCAGGACCGCCCGGCTCCGCCTCGCACACGCGCCCGACAACGGCCGCGATGCGCCCCTCGGCATGCAGGCGACGCGCAAGCCCATCCACATCGGCAGCAGGCGCCGCGATGAGCAAACCGCCCGAGGTCTGCGGATCGTACAGCGCATCCAACCTGCCCGGCTCCAGGTCCTCGTCGGCAGCCACGCGCGGGCCAAAGAAGTCCTGGTTGCGGTAGGCACCGGCAGGAATAATGCCCAGACGCGCCATATCGAGCACCTGGTCAAAGAGCGGCACCGCCCCCGACGCAAGTTCAATCTGCACGCCCGAGCCCTCGGCCATCTCGCACGCATGCCCGATCAGGCCAAAGCCCGTGATGTCGGTGCAGCCGTGAAGCTCGAGGCCCTCGGCCAGGCGAATCGGGGCCTCGTTGAGGGTACACATCGAGTCAAACATGGCTGCGGCCTCGTCCTGCTCGATGAGCTCGCCCTTAATGGCCGTGGTGATGATGCCAGAGCCGATCGCCTTGGTCAGCAGCAGGACATCGCCAGCGCGCGTGCCGCTGTTGGCGAGCATGCGGTCGAGCGCGACAAAGCCGCTCACAGACAAGCCGTACTTGGGCTCGTCGTCGTTGATGGTATGACCGCCCGCGATAGAGCAGCCCGCCTCGACGCACTTGTCGGCGCCGCCCGCCAGAATCTGGCCGGCAACCTCAACACCCAGGCAACTGGGTATGCAGAGCAGGTTCATGGCATGGCTCGGCCGCCCGCCCATGGCGTAGATGTCCGACAGCGAGTTTGCCGCGGCAATCTGGCCGAACAGAAACGGGTCGTCGACCATCGGCGGGAAGAAGTCGATGGACTGCACGAGCCCCAGGTTCTCCCCTACGCGGAAGACGCTCGCATCGTCGGAGGTATCGAACCCCACGAGTAGGTTGTCGTTATGCACATTGGGCAAGTCGCCCAGGACCTGGGCGAGGGCTCCAGGAGCCAACTTAGCGGCTCAACCGCTCGCGGCCGTCATAGACGTGAGCTTAATCTGATCGTCAGGCATCGATACCTCCTCTCATCGGTCAATCATTTTCTCTCAGTATACGCATGAATGCGAGCCCAAGGCGGATGCATTAATTGAGCGCCTGTGCGCGAATCGCCGCGCCGATGGCACCGGCAAAGCGAGCCTGGGGCGAGGTTGTCACCGGCGACCCCAGTAGCTCGCCCAACCGCTCCACCACGAAGGCGTTCTCGCACAGGCCACCGGTCAGGTAGTACGGGGCGCCCGCGGCCTGCCCGGCCATGGTCGCCACGCGCGAGACCACGCTGTCGATCACGCCACGTGCGATGTTCTCGCGCGGCTCACCGCGACCGATCAGGCTGATAACCTCACTTTCGGCAAACACCGTGCACATGCTGCTGATCTTGGTGGGCTCGCCGGAACGCGCCAGGTCGGCCATCTGCTGCTGGGAAATGCCTAGGCGGTCGGCCATGATCTCCAAAAAGCGCCCCGTGCCGGCGGCGCACTTGTCGTTCATGGCAAACTTGGCCACGCGGCCGCCTTTAAGCTGGATGACCTTGGTGTCCTGGCCCCCCACGTCAATCACCGTGCCGTGATCGCCAAACAGACGCACGGCACCGGTGCTGTGGCAGGTAATCTCGGTCACGACCTTGTGCGCATAGGGCACGGCAACACGGCCGTAGCCAGTCGCGATCACGCGCACGTCGTCGGCAGCCACGCCATAGCCAGCCGCTGCCAGTGCCTCGCGCAGCCGCTCGGAAGCATCGACCGAGGAAAACCCGGTTGGCTGCACGCACGTCCACGCCACCGAACCCTCCCCGTCGACCACAGCAGCCTTAGCCGCCGTAGACCCGATATCGATCCCGATCCCTATCATGGCTCTCTCCTAATCAGCAAGAAAATCAAACGATCAGACACTGCTGCAACAACGGCCCTCTGGGGTCTGAGGTGCCCGAGATTCCGAGCGACAAGCCCGACGAAGCGTACTCAAGGTACGCGAGGAGGGTTGGAGCCGGAAGGTCGGGCGCCTCAGACGTCAGAGGGTTTCGATAAAGGCGGCGATGCGCGTCTCGATTTGGCCCATGTCACCGTTGCTGTAGTCGGTCTCGATCTTCATATACGGAATGCCCGCACCCTCGACAGCTTCCTGCATGCGCGCACTCTCCACGTTAAAGGTGTGGCAGGCCTGTAGCACGCTCTCTACCACGCCATCGACATGATACTTCTCGCACATGGCAAGCGTGTTCCCCATGCGGCTGTCGTTGGGCGTCATGACCGAGCAGTTGATATCCAGGTAGCGGTCGGCGATGGCGCGCAGGATATCGGGAGCATCGGGGTCGATCATCATGGCCGCCGTGCGCTCACCCGAGCAGTCGTCCATGCACACGACCACGCAGCCATTGGACTCGATAGTACGGCCTATCTTGTTGATCACGCCGCCCACCGGGCAGCCGGTGATCAGAATGCGCTTGGCATCCGCCGCAACCGGGCGCTCGCCTGCGTCGTAGGCCTCGCGCAGCTTGGCGACCTTTTGCTCCAGCTGCTGCGTATAGGCCTCGATATCAAAGCTGAACGTACCGGCAAACATGGTGCTCATCAGGTCGACGCCGCTCATGGCCGCCGGCTGGTTGGCTTGCAGTGCAAACATCTCGAGCTGGGCCGCACGCAAGCGGTTGCGACGACGGACGGCAGCGCGCAGGTCATCGTCGGTAATCGTGATGCCGTAGAAGCCCTCGAGCTCCTCCTTGAGCAGGCGGCACTCCTCGTACCAGCCTTCACGCTCGTAGGCACGATCGCGACCCTGCGGAAGATGCAGAATGTGCGTGCGCTTGAGCTCCCCCCAGCAGCTCGTACATCTTCTTCTTGCCGTCGCAGGTGGTCTCGCCGATGATCATGTCGCTAAAGTACGTAAACGGGCACTTTTGCGAATAGGCAAAACCATACGTAGACTTGATGAGCGGGCACAGGTTTGCCGGCAGCACCTTCTCGGCCTCGGGAATCACCTCGTCGGACGTACCACACAGAGCCACGCTCGAGGCGCCCGCGGCATCGATAATCTCGAGCGGCGTATAGCTGCACAAAAAGCCGACCAGGCGATTACCCGCCTGCTTATAATCCTTGACGCGAATAAACGCCGCCTTGCGTTGCTCGTTGAACTCCTCAAACGTGGACGGCAACGGCTGCTCAATATTATCCGACATATAACTCCTTAACAAACCTTTTAACCAACCAAGGAAACGGCTTTCCCAGGTGCCCGAGGTTGCCGTGAAAGAGGAGCGCCGCGTACTTCGGTACGCAAGCGACGGTTTGAGGGGCAAGGTCGGGTGCTTGGGAAAGCCGCGCTGCTAATCGAGTCCGGAGAACGAGGGGTACGCGCTCTCGCCGTGCTGACTCGCATCCAGGCCCAGTGCCTCGTCGGCCTCGTCCACGCGCAGGCTACCGTGGAACAGCGCCTTGACCACCGCGGCGATCACCAAGTCGAGCATCAGCACAATAACGACCGTCACCACAATGCCCAGAACCTGCGAGACAAGCAGCGACACGTCGCCCGTGTAGAACAGGCCGCCCTTACCGGTCCACGAGAGCTCCGGCACGCAGAACAGGCCCGTGAGCACACCGCCCAAGATGCCGCCGATACCGTGGCAACCGAACGCGTCGAGCGCATCGTCGTAGCCGAACTTGGTCTTAAGATGGCTGATGGCCAGGTAGCAGACGGGCGATACGATCAGGCCCATAACCAGCGCCGCCCACGGCTCGACAAAGCCCGCGCCCGGCGTGACCACCACAAGGCCCGCGACCAGACCGGTGCTGGCACCCACCAGCGTGGGGCGACCGGTGTGCACGCGCTCGACGGCAAGCCATGAGACCATGCCCGCCGCGCTGGCCGTCACGGTGTTGAGGATGGCGAGCGCCGCCACGGCGTCGGCCTTAAACTCGCTGCCGCCGTTAAATCCAAACCAGCCAAACCAAAGCAGGCCGGCGCCCAGTGCTACAAACGGCACGTTATGCGGACGATAGCTCACCATGCCAAAGCCGCGACGACGGCCGAGCATTAAGCAGAGAATCAGGCCCGTAAGACCGGACGAAATGTGCACCACGTCGCCGCCGGCAAAGTCGAGCGCTCCGATGATGTCGCCGATAAAGGAGCCATCGCCGCCCCAAACCATGTGGGCGAGCGGCGCGTAAACCACGAGCAGCCAAATGCCCAGGAAAGCCGTCATGACACCAAACTTAACGCGGCCGGCCAGGCTGCCCGTGACGATAGCGGCGGTGATCATGGCAAACGCCATCTGGAAGGCGATGTTGATGATCTGAGGATAGACGGCACCGTCCGCGGCATTGCCCTCGGCCGCCTGCAGCACCTGGTTGAGCACCGGTAGGCACAGCAACTGGTCAAGGCCTCCAATAAACGGACTGGAGCCGTCGCCGCCGTAGGCCAGCGACCAGCCGGCAACAATCCACAGCACACCAACTAGGCCAATGGCGCCAAAGCACATAAGCATGGTGTTGATGACATTTTTGCGCCTGGACAGGCCTCCATAGAAAAACGCCAGCCCCGGTGTCATTAAAAACACGAGCATGGTGCAGATGAGCATAAACGTTGTCGATCCCGTATCGTACATTCGCTCCCCCTTGGTCGCATGAACGTTGTCGGCGCCCATAGTGCGGCCGAGGGCCAACTGGTGTAGACCAGATACGGCGTTGTTAAACGCTGCGTTGTCGAATGGAAACGGTGCCGCAATCTTGGAAACGGCACGGCAACGGGCGCGAAACGAACGGGAAATACGCGAGCAAGGAAGCCGTGAGCGCGCCCGTCCCGGCTAGCGGCGGAACAGCTCGCGGGCTCGGTCGCGGAGGCCGGTAGCTCGGATGACGCCCTCGTAGCGATTGATGCGCAGACGCGGGAAGGCGTTAAAGAAGCGCAGGTCGCGACGGCTGAGCGAAACGCTCGGCACCGGACGGCTCATGCGCTTGCCGGCAAGGCGACGACTGAGTGACGGACGCGGCATGCTCGGCGCGGCATCGGCCACGCGGCGGGCAGCGAGTGCCAGGCCGCGAGCACCATCCGCGATAAACGTCGGCATCGAAGCCTTCTCGCGCAGGGCATCGAGCGCCGCGTCGCCCAGCTCGGCCAGCCAAGCGTTAACGGCGCGACCGCGGATATGCGTCTGCGCCACCGAGTCGATCGCCGAATCGGGAATACGTTCGAGCATAGAGTCGGAGGCGTCGGCGAGCGACTCATTGATGCGGTCGGCAAGGTCGGCCCGGACGCGCTCCAGCTGATCAGACAGACGCCGCCAGCTCGCCAACGAGCACACCGCGTCGACCATCATCGCGACCGCGACGATAAAGGCGGACAGCCGCACAATCAGCACCGGCAGATGGGCAAGCAGGCCCAACACCGCCGGCTCCAGCACGCGACAAATGCACAACGCACCCAAGCCAAACGCGCAGGCCCAGTACAAACAGATGCGTCCGTGCAGGTTAAACGGCAGATGCGAGTAATCCCAAAACCGGGCACCCGTCGTTTTTTCCAACAGCACGCCCACGCTATATTCGATCAAGCTGCATACGAGCGCGGCAGCGACAAACTGGCTCGAGGCATCCGGAATCCCGCGCAACAGCAGCCAGCAGGCAATGCCGCCCGCGCCATAGATGGGGAAGCACGGCCCCAGCAAAAAGCCAAATCGTCCGTGGTTGAGCATGGCGCAGACTGTCGACTCCCACACCCAGCCGCAAAAACCGTAGAAGGCAAACGAGAGCACCAGCGCCGAGAGCGGACAGGCGGCAAGCGTCGCGCCGTCAAATGCCATGTCGATCGCGGTCCCCACCGTCTACCCTCTCCTCTTTTCGCTCGAATCTTTGCTCGAGCCGTCACTCGAGCCCTCGTTCAAATCGTTCGCGCCGCCTTTGCGCGGCAGACGGCCGGCGACCGTCTCGCACAGAGCGCACCATTTATCGGCCAGGCACACAATCCATGCCTCGCGACACGTCGGTGGAACCGGTACCAGCGGAAACATATGGCGCACGATGATATTCCGCTCGCGCGGCGTCAGCTCAAAATCTTCCTCGGCACGCGCCAGGGCAAAAAATGGATGCCGAAATCCGTGCAGTCGATGGCTCGGATCGGGGTCGTGCCAATCATATAGAAAATAATCGTGCAGCAGGGCCCCGCGCAACAGCGAGGCACGGTCGACCGAAATGCCAGCACGGCCCAAGCACTCGGCAAAGGACAGGCTCGCCCGCGCCACCGAAATCACATGCGCATACACCGTCACGTCGCCATGCTGGATAAACTCGTGCGTCAGGTCCAAGCGGCCCGCCTGGGCCAGCTGACGGGCGGCATCGTCGACCTCGTGCGCGATTTTCTCGGCACGAACGGCATCAGACATGCTGCCTCCTTCCAGCGGCTCACGGCGGCATGCCACGGCCTGCACGCATTGAATAAAATCATCATCGAATCTACCAGTATGGCATCAGACAAAACGTTTTGCCCCGCCAGTTGGCGAATTACCGCGCCGCCGTCACATATCAAACGCCAAAATGTGCGAGACTGTTTTGTGCAATTGTGCCGGCCGAGGGAGCGCCGGCGCTCGATTCGCATGGAGTAACCAACAACGATGCTGCTTACGCAAACGACAACGCCCGAGGACGTCAAGGCTCTCGACCGCGCCGAGCTTCCGCTGCTCTGCGGCGAGATCCGTCAGGCAATCCTCGAAAGCTCCGCCGCTGTCGGCGGGCACGTTGCCCCCAACCTGGGCGTCGTTGAGCTTACGGTTGCGCTTCATCGCGTGTTTAACTCCCCCATCGACAAGATTGTCTTTGACGTTTCGCACCAGACCTACGCCCACAAGGCGCTGACGGGGCGCGCGTACACTTATATCGATCCGGAGCGTTATGGTGAGGCTTCTGGCTTTGCCAATCCCGACGAGTCCGAGCACGACTTGTTTGCCATGGGCCATACCTCCACGTCGGTGAGCCTGGGCTGCGGCCTGGCACACGCTCGTGACCTGGCGGGCGATACGTACAACGTCATTACCATCATTGGCGACGGCTCGCTTTCGGGCGGCTTGGCGTTTGAGGGCCTCGACAATGCCGCCGAACTCGACAGCAACTTGATCATCATCGTCAACGATAACGACCAGTCCATCGCCGAAAACCATGGCGGCCTGTATCGCAATCTGGCCGAGCTGCGCGCCAGTAACGGCACCTGTGAGCGCAACGTTTTCCGCGCGATGGGGCTCGACTACCGCTATCTGGACGCCGGCAACGATGTGTTGGCCCTCGTCGACGCGCTGCAGGAGCTGCGCGATATCGATCACCCCATCGTGCTGCACGTCTCGACCGCCAAGGGCAAGGGCTTTGAGCCAGCCCAGAGCGACCCCGAGCGCTGGCACCACGTGGGTCCGTTTGACATGGCGACTGGGCGCAAGCTCTGCCCGGGCCATCCGAGCGAGCCTGCGCCGCGCACCTATGCCGACATTACGGGCGAGGCGCTCAGCGCCGCCATCGAGCGCGATTCGCAGGTCGTGGGCATCACGGCCGCCACGCCCTACATCATGGGCTTTACACCCGAGCTTCGCGCTGCCGCCGGCAAACAGTTCGTCGATGTGGGCATTGCCGAGGAGCACGCCGTGACCTTTGCCACCGCGCTTGCGCGCTCGGGCGCCAAGCCGGTCTTTGGTGTGTACGGCACGTTTTTGCAGCGCGCCTACGACGAGCTATGGCACGACCTGTGCCTCAACGACGCCCCGGCGACCATTTTGGTGTTTGGTGCGTCGATCTTTGGCACCACGTCCGAGACGCATCTTTCGTTCTTTGATATTTCCATGCTGGGCGCTCTCCCCAACATGCGCTACCTGGCGCCGGCCTGCATGGAGGAATACCTGTCCATGCTGAGCTGGTCGCTCGATCACCGCGAGCATCCCGTGGCGATTCGCGTGCCGGGCATTGGCTTGGTAAGCCGCCCCGACTTGGCGCCTGCCGAGGACGCCGATTACGGCGCCGTTCATTACAACGTGGTGCGCCAGGGTCGCGACGTGGCCGTGCTCGCGCTTGGCGATTTCTTTGAGTTGGGCGAGCGCGTGGCAAACCGCTTGGCTGCCGAGTACGGCATCGAGGCCACGCTCGTCAACCCGCGCTATGCAACTGAGCTCGACCGTGAGTTCCTCGACAGCCTTGCCGCCGAGCATCGCGTTGTCGTCACTCTCGAGGACGGCATCTTGGACGGTTGCTGGGGCGAGCGTGTCGCGTGCTACTTGGCCTGCACGCCCGTGCGCACGCGCACCTTCGGCATCGCCAAGGGCTTCCCCGACCGCTACGACCCCAAAGAGTTGCTCGCTCAGAACGGCATGACGGTCGAGAACATGGCCGCCGAAGCCGTAAGGCTACTCAACGAGTAAGAAAACCTCCGCAAGGAAAGCACCCCTGCGGAGGTTTTTATTTTCGCGGCGCGATTATCTCAATCTGTAACATCTAGGGCCCGAATTCCCGTCTAACTGTTACAGATCTAGACAAACCGTCTTTGCCCCTGACCTTTGTCTCAATCTGTAACAGATAGAGACCTTTTGGCCGTCTAACTGTTACAGATCGAGACATTCGAATTCCCCTGAAGAGAAAATCTCAATCTGTAACAGTTACTCGGCAAAAATGGCTGCAGATGTTACAGATCGAGACATAACAGCAAGGCATGCCGCTGCATCTGCAAGAACCACCACAAAGGTGCCTGTCCCTTTATGGTAGGTAGAATAACCCATAAGGTAAGTATGTTTCTGAGTTATTTCGTGTTGACCCATTTGAGCGCGATAGGGTATAACTCTACTCAACCGCTAGGGATTTTATTGAGAAAGGTGTTCTACCATGAGCAAGAACCTCTCCCAGCAGGTCGTTCTCGACCGCCGCGGCTTCGTTGCCGCCACCTTCGCAACCGTCGCCGGCCTTGGTCTTGCCGGCTGCTCCGACACCAGCGCCGAGGCCGACAAGGGTTCCGCCGCCGGCTCCTCCAAGAGCTCCGAAGATACCGAGGCTTCCACCATACTCGATGCCAAGGCATTCGACAAACTCGTCGACAACGGCCCCAAGGCCGATGACGACGCCATCGCCGCCAGCACCTGGGCCACGGCCGTCAAGGACGCCGGTGTCTTTAAGATCGGTGGCGTTCAGACCTCCACACTTTTCTCCCTCCTCAACGAGAAAGACGGTCAGACCCGCGGCTTCGACGCCGGTATCGCACAGCTCCTGTCCAACTACATTCTGGGCGAGAACAAGGTCGAGATCACCCAGGTGACCTCGGACACGCGCGAGTCCGTCCTGCAGAACGGCCAGGTCGACGCTGTCTTTGCCACCTACACCATCACTGACGAGCGCAAGAAGCTCGTCTCCTTCGCCGGCCCCTACTACTACACCCAGCAGGCCATCCTGGTGCTCGCCGATAACGACGACATCAAGAGCGTCGACGACCTGGCCGACAAGAACGTCGCCGTCCAGTCCGGCTCCAACGGCCCCGCCATCCTGGAGGAGTTCGCTCCCAAGGCCAGCCAACAGGAGTTCAAGACCGACGAGGAGGCCCGCCAGGCACTCCAGCAGGGTCGTGTTGACGCCTACGTCATCGACAACAACATGCAGCAAAGCGCCCTGGTCCGCGAGCCCGGCAAGTACAAGATTGCCGGCAAGCCCTTCGGCAGCAAGGAGCCCTATGGCATCGGCCTGCCGCTCGATTCCGACGGCGTCGCCTTTGTCAACGACTTCCTTAAGAAGATCGAGGACGACGGCACCTGGACTGAGCTGTGGCAGATCTGCATCGGCGACCGTACGGGCGACACCAATGTTCCCGAGCTGCCCGAGATCGGCGCCTAGGTAATACGCCTAGTAACGGCCGCTACGAAACCATACGGAAACGCACGATGCGCTTTATTGCGCTAAACTGTTTCCTCACTGAGTTGTCGGGGCTTCCGTACACACGGGAGCCCCTTTCCTTATCGGCGGGAGGTCCGCATGAGTCTCTCCGAGCTCTGGTCGCTCTATGGCCAGAACTATATCGACGCCCTGCTAGCAACCTGGGGCATGACGCTTGAGTCGTTTGCCATCGCCATGGTACTGGCTGTCGCTGTCACCGTGATGCGCGTGTCGCCGCTCAAGCCGCTGCGCGTCTTTGGCGACCTGTATGTCCAGGTCTTCCGTAACATCCCCGGCATCGCGCTACTCATCATCGTCGTCTATGCGCTGCCGCCGCTCAAGGTCGTCCTGCCCTACCGCACCTGCGTCATCGTCGCCACAGTGCTCTTGGGTTCTGCCTTTGGCTCCGAGAACTTTATGAGCGGCATCAACACCGTCGGTGTCGGCCAGGTGGAAGCCGCCCGCTCGCTGGGCATGAGCTTCAGCCGTATCCTCGCCAAGATCGTGATTCCGCAGGCGCTGCGCTCGAGCGTGCTGCCCATGACCAACCTCTTTATCGCCGTCATGCTCACCACCGCGCTCGGCAGTCAGGTACCGCTTAAACCGCAGGAGCTCACCGGCGTGGTGAGCTACATCAACACGCGCTCGCTCGGCGGCGTCGCCGCGTTCTTTATCTCGGCGCTCGGCTACCTGGGCACGGCCTTTGTGGTGAGCCACATTGGCAACTACATCGATAAGAAGGTGAGGATCCTCCGATGAGCAAACATTCCTCCCCTGCACTTACCATGCGCGATGCGCTCTACGAGGCTCCCGGCCCCAAGATGCGCGCCAAGATTCGCATCGGCACCGCCATCTCGCTTGTCGCCGTCGCTGCGCTCGTCGTCCTCGTGCTGCAGCGCTTTTATGTGACCGGTCAGCTTTCGGTCCACTATTGGTACTTCTTTACGCACCTCACCACCTGGAAATTCTTGCTCGCCGGTTTTGAGGGCACCGTTAAAGTCGCACTCACCGCCGGCGCCATCGCGCTGGTACTGGGTCTGGCCCTTATGCTCGGCCGCACGAGCGACATTAAGCCGCTGCAGCTGGCCTGCCGCGTGCTTACCGATTTCTTCCGCGGCGTGCCGAGCCTGCTGTTCATCTACTTCTTCTTTTTGGTGCTGCCCCAGTACAAGATCGCGCTGCCGTCGTTTTGGATGCTCACGCTTCCCGTCGCGCTCGCTGCAGCCGGCGTACTTGCCGAGATCTTCCGCGCCGGCGTCAATGCCGTGCCGCGCGGCCAGGTCGAGGCCGCCCAGGCGCTCGGTCTCTCCAAGGCTAAAATCACCTTTAAAATCGTGCTGCCGCAGGCTATTCGATTTATTATTCCGTCGTTGATTTCGCAGCTTGTGGTCGTCGTCAAAGACACCACCGTCGCCTACGTGGTGAGCTACCCCGACCTTATGCAAAACGCCCGCGTGCTCATTACCAACTACGACGCCCTCGTGTCGGTCTACCTGGTCATCGCGGTCATCTACATCCTCATCAACGTCGCAATCAACAAGGCCGCTGTCTACGTTTCGCACAAGACCGGCGCGACCATCATTCGCTAACGATTTACCATTTCGAGTCATAAGGAGCCGAGCACCATGGCACAGAGCACTTCTTCTACCGGCAATCAGCCGCTGATTGAGCTCAAGCACGTCGATAAGCACTATGGCGATCTGCACGTCCTCAACGACATCAATCTCTCGGTCGACCGCGGCGAGGTCGTCGTGGTGATCGGCCCCTCGGGCTCGGGCAAGTCGACCATGTGCCGAACCATCAACCGTCTGGAAACCATCGACTCGGGCGAGATCCTCATCGAGGGCGAGCCTCTGCCGCAGGAAGGCAAGGATCTTGCCCGCATGCGCGCCGAGCTAGGCATGGTGTTTCAGCAGTTCAACCTGTTCGCACATATGACCGTGCTGCAGAACGTCATGCTGGGACCGGTCGACGTGCTGGGCGTGTCCAAGGACGAGGCCCGCGAGCGCGCCATGGACCTGCTGAGCCGCGTAGGCGTTGCCGAGCAGGCCGATAAGGTGCCCGCACAGCTTTCGGGCGGCCAGCAGCAGCGCGTGGCCATTGCCCGCTCGCTCGCCATGCAGCCCAAGGCCATGCTCTTCGATGAGCCCACGAGTGCCCTCGACCCCGAGATGATCAACGAGGTGCTCGAGGTCATGGTCCGCCTGGCCCAGCAGGGCATGACGATGATCGTCATTACGCACGAGATGAACTTCGCCCGCCGCGTTGCCGACCGCGTCGTGTTTATGGCCGACGGCCAGATCGTGGAAACCGGCACGCCCGACGAGTTCTTTGACCATCCCCAGACCAAGCGCGCCCAAGACTTCCTCAACTCCATCAAGGGCCACTAGCCCAATTGCCATATCCGCTCGCCATGACCATCCAAACTCGAAAGCAACACCTATGATCGGAACTCGCACTTCATCGTCATACACCCCGCACGTCAACGTCGACCCCGCCGACCGTCCGCTCATCCTGGTGGCGCCGCGCTGGGAAGAGGCGAAGCCGTTTTTAAGCGAAACGCTCTCCCCCAACGAGGAAATCGCAAGTGTCTTTGTCGATGCCATCCTTGCCGCCGGCGGCTGCAGATGTCCATCACCGAGGACATTGAGGTCATCCGTCATTACGTCGATATCGCCGACGGCATCGCCATTCCCGGCGGCCCCGATGTCAACCCCAAACGTTGGGGCGATGATCGACCCTACGACCCCACCCTCTGCTGCGAAATCCGCGATAGCTTTGAGTTTAAGCTGGTCGGCGAGGTACTCCGCGCCAAAAAGCCGCTCTTTACCACCTGCCGCGGCACGCAGTTGCTCAATGTCGCCACTGGCGGCACCCTGTGCATGGACGTGCCGAGCCTGGGCGCTCGCGAGGGCCGCACGCAGTGGCGCCATACCCACGTGCTCAACGACCCCGTGCATCCCGTCGAGGTCGTGCCGGGCTCGCTGTTGGAGCGCGCGCTTGGCGGGCACAGGCTGATCCAGACCAACTCCGCACACCACTGCTGCGTCGATCGTCTGGGTAAGAGCACGCGTTTGGTCGCCAAGGCAACCGACGGCGTTCCCGAGTGCATCGAGGTCGAAGGCCAGCCATTCTGCTTGGGCGTGCAATGGCACCCTGAGTACACGTGGAAGACGCTCGAGACCGACTTTAACCTGTGGAAGTCGTTTGTCGAGGCAGCGGCCAAGGTAAAGCAGGCTCGTTAGTTCACGGACAGCACAACAGATAAGGGCGCCCCGCCGGCCACATGGT
>UQWQ01000050.1 GCA_900544755.1 uncultured Collinsella sp.
CAGCCTTGCTCATTGACCCTCCTGTCAGTCGCCTATAAGCGAGATTCATTGTAGCCCAGGCGCAAGCGGCCCCACAGCCCTAACATAAGCCCTCATTTTCTGACATATGCCAGAAATTCCTTGCGTAAATCCGCACGGTCGTTATTCTATTGTTGACATATGTCAGATATGGAGAGTGTATGGCAGGAAGACGTGAAAAATTGCGCCGCGTCGGGATCATCCCCGAATATCGCGGTTTTACCCCCGATGGCCTTGCCAGCGGAGAGGCCATCGACATGACGGTCGACGAACTCGAGGTCCTGCGGCTATGCGACCTGGAAGGCCTCAATCAGGAGGCCGTCGCAAAGCACATGGGCATCGCGCGCGCCACGGTGGCGGCAATTTGCAGCCGAGCGCATCGCAAGGTGGCAAATGCGCTGGTCAATGGTCGGGCGCTCATCATCGAGGGCGGCAATATCGCGTACTCCCCCATCACCACAACGACGGCCGTATGGCCAGCAAAGGAGATCGGCACCATGAGAGTGGCAACCACGTATGACAACGGCAACATCTTTATGCACTTTGGCCGCAGCGAGCAGTTCAAGATCTACGACATTCAGGACGGCAAGGTGCTCAGCGAGCAGGTCGTGGGCACCGGCGGCACCGGCCACGGTGCCCTTGCGGGCCTGCTCGCCAACGGCGGCGTGGACACGCTCATCTGCGGCGGCATCGGCGGTGGCGCTATCAACGCGCTTGCCCAAGCCGGCATCACGGTATACGCGGGTGCCCAAGGCAGCTGCGACGCTTGCGTCGAGGCCCTTATCGCCGGCACGCTCGCACAGAACGGCGAGGCCACGTGCGGCTGCCACGGCCACGACCACGAGCACACTCACGAGCATGGCGATTCCTGCGGCTGCCACGGCCATCACGAGCACGAGGGCCACGAGGGCTGCGGCTGCCACTAACGGCACGGCACCGCGAGCTCGGGGCGCGACGCCAAACGCAACCCAACAAACAAAGCCAACAGCAAAGGCCACCCGGTAGCTTCCGAGCGGCCTTTGCCATATCAAGCTGGAATTACAGCTCTATTTCTTATTGCGCATCTGCGCTTCCATCTGGCGCAGCAGCTCCATATCGGACTTGGGACCGCCCATTCCCAAGCCGCCCATGCCGCCCAGACCCATAGCATCCAGGCCGGGGATATTGGGCATGCGCATCTTTTTGCCCTTCTTACCCTTTTTGCCCTTTTTGCCGCCGGCCTGTGCCTGATTGGCCATCGTGCGCATGCGGCCCATCATCTTATTCATCTCGCCCCACTGCTTCATAAGGCCGTTGACCTCGGTGGGGGTTACGCCGGCTCCCTTGGCAATGCGGGCGCGGCGCTGGCCGTTGATGATGGAGGGGCGCAGGCGTTCCTCCTTGGTCATCGACATAATGATGGCCTCGTTCTTGTCGAAGATGCCCTCGTCCAGGTTGCCGCCCATCTGGTTGAGCGCGCGCTGGCCACCGGGGAGCATGCCGAGAATGCCCTTCATGCCGCCCATCTTCTTAACGGCTTTCATCTGGTCGAGCATGTCGTTCATGGTAAAGCCCTCGCGCAGCATGCGCTCGGCGGCCTCGAGCTGCTCGGCATCGGCGGCCTCCTGGGCCTTCTCGATGATGCCGACGACGTCGCCCATGCCCAAGATTCGCTTGGCCATACGGTCGGGGTAGAACGGCTCCAGCGAATCGGGCTTCTCGCCCATGCTCACAAACTTGATGGGCTTACCGGTCACCTGGCGCACCGAAAGTGCGCCACCGCCACGGGCATCGCCGTCGAGCTTGGAGATGATCACGCCGTCAAAGTCGGTGCGCTCGGCGAAGGTCGAGACGACGTTGACGATATCCTGGCCGGTCATGGCATCGACGACCATCAGCACCTGATCGGGCTTGACGGCCTTCTTGATGTCCACGGCTTCCTGCATCATCTGCTCGTCGATCTGCAAACGACCGGCGGTATCGACGATGACCACGTCACGCAGGTGGTCGACGGCCTCCTGAATAGCGCCCTTGGCGATGTCGACCGGGTGTGCACCGTCGCCACGGAAGACCGGCACGCCGATCTCTCCGCCAAGCGTGGCTAGCTGGTCGGCTGCGGCGGGACGGTAGACGTCGCACGCGGCGAGCAGCGGCGAGCGGCCCTGCTTCTTGAGCAGGTAGGCAAGCTTTACGGCAGCCGTGGTCTTACCGGAGCCCTGCAGGCCCACGAGCATGATGACATTAGGAATGCGGTTACTAAAAACGAGCTTGCTCTCGGTGGAGCCGAGCATCTCGGTAAGCTCGTCGAGCACGATCTTGACGACGTTTTGCGCCGGCGACAGCGACTCCATGACCTCGGCGGTCATACAGCGCTCCTTGGTCTTGGCGACGAACTCCTTGACAACCTTAAAGTTGACGTCGGCTTCGAGCAGCGCCATGCGAATATCGCGCATGGCCGAGGTGATGTCGGCCTCGGTCAGCTTACCCTTGCCACGCAGGCGGTCAAATGTGTCGTTGAGGCGATCGCTCAGGGAATCAAACACTAGTCACTCCTTAATTGGACTCGCCCACCAGGGCGCGGCAGAAATCTTTGGCGTTAAACTCCTGCAGATCATCGACCTGCTCGCCCACGCCGATGCGAAGGATCGGGAGCTTGAGCTTCTCGGCCACGGCCATGGCTATACCGCCCTTAGCCGTGCCGTCCAGCTTAGTCATGATCATACCGTCCAGGCCCAGCGCCTCGTTAAACTCGAGCGCCTGGTTCAGACCGTTCTGACCAGTGGCGGCATCGATCACAAGCACGACCGAGACCGGCATGGGACCGGCGGCCATATTGGCGGCGCGCTTACGGGTCACATTGACCACCTTGGCGAGCTCGCGCATGAGCTCGGGGCTCGTGTGCAGACGGCCGGCGGTATCGATGAGCACCAGGTCGCTGCCGCGCCTGTCGGCCTCGTCGAGCACGTCGTAACAAACGCTCGCCGGGTCGGAGCCGCGGTCGCGCTTGATGACGGGAACACCGGCGCGCTGGCCCCACACATCGAGCTGCTCGATGGCGGCGGCGCGGAAGGTATCGGCCGAACCGATCACGACATTCTTGCCGCGGGAAGCCATGGCGCTCGCAATCTTGCCGACCGTCGTGGTCTTGCCGGCACCGTTGATGCCCACAAACAGCACGCAGCTCGGCGTATCGGAGAACGGATCGCGCTCGATGGGCACAAAGTGCTGCTCAAGCTGCTCGGCCAGAGCGCGGCGAAGCTGCGGAGCGGTCTTGAGGTTCTTCTTGGCGGCTGTCTCGCGCAGGTCATCGGAGACCTGAATGGCGACCTCGGCACCCATGTCACCCATAACGAGGGTGTCCTCAAGGTCCTCCCAAAAATCCTCGTCGACCTCGCCGCCAAAGTAGAAGACCTCGTTGAGGGCCTCGCGGCTGCGCTCAAGTCCGCGCGAGAGAGCGTCAAAGAATCCCATTATGCATTCACGACCTTTCCGGTTTCGCGATCGAGTTTTTGCGAGACGACGCGGCTGACGCCGTCGGCTTGCATCGAGACGCCATAGAGAACGTCAGCGTCCTCCATAGTACGGCGCTGATGCGAAATGACCAAGAGCTGCGTATCGGAACGCAACACGTCGAGCGCGCCGATGAGCTTGGACAGGTTGGCGTCGTCAAGTGCCGCCTCGACCTCGTCCAGCACATAGAACGGCACCGTGCGCGTGCGGTACACGGCAAAGAGCAGGGCGAGTGCCGTCAGACTCTTCTCGCCGCCCGACATGAGCATCATCTTGGTGATGCGCTTGCCGCGCGGCTGCGCCACGACCTCGATACCCGTCTCGGCCGGATGCTCAGGATCGGTCATCTCCAGATGAGCCTGGCCACCCGGGAACAGCATAGCGAAGATCTCGCGGAAGTTCGCGTCGACCTTCTCAAACGTCACAAGGAACGCCTTGCGCATCTTGCGATCAATAGCCACCGTGATCTTGGTGAGCGCCTTACGCGCGCTCTCCAGATCGGCCAGCTGCCCCTCGATGTAATCGGCGCGGCGCTTGAGCTGCTCGTACTCCTCCATGGCAACTTGGTTCACGGGACCAAGGTTGTTGATCTGGCGCACAAGCTGGTTGAGCTCGCGCTCGGCGGCATCGCGGTCCGTGGGCGCGGGAAGCATGAGCGCTTCCTCGAGTACCGTGTTGCCATCGGCGGTAATGGCCTTAATGGCGGCCTCTACCTGCACCTCGAGCTTGCCACGCGCGACCTTAAACTCGTTTTGCGTGGCGGTGGCGGTATCGACCTTCTCCTTAGCGCGGGCAACCTCTGCCTTGGCATCCTCGATGGTCTTCTTGAGCGAAGCGGAGTCCGCCTCCTCCAGAGAGGCCTGGTCACGCAGACGCGCTGCCCAATCCGACGCGCGCTCCAGCAGGGCCGAATAGCGCTCGTGCATGGGATCGACGCGCAGGCGCAGCAGCTCGAGTGAGCGCGAGGCCTGGCGTGTTCCGCGGATACGGCGGTCGATGCCCTCCAGGCGATGCTCCAGATCGGGTACTCGGCCCTTCAGAGAACGAAGGCGCTCGCTCGTCTGGGCCAGGCGGACCTTGGCATCGGCGAGCTTGCCGGCGGCCTCGGAATCGTCACGGCGAACGCGGTCGAGTTCGTCGTTGGCTTCGGCAATCTGAAGGCCAAGATCGCTTGCCTGCGCTCGGGCCTCGTCACGCGAGCGGGTGAGCTCGTCCACGCGCGGGCGCGCAGCGCGAACGGCCTCGGCGGCCTGCTCGCGGCGCTTGGAGATGCGCACGCGCTCGACCTCGGCGTTGTTGGCGCTTTGCTCCAGGCGGCCAATCTCGGAGAGCAGCGAGCGGCGCTCGCCCTCAAGACGGGCGATCTCGCCGGCGGCATCGCCCTCAGCGGCACGCGCCTCTTCGACGGCCGCATTGGCCTCGACGACCTGATCCGACACATGCTCAAACACAGCAGCCAGATCGGGCTCCAGGCCCTCCAGCTCGCGAATGCGACGCTTGCGCTCCAAGGCACCCGACGCCTCGCCGGCGTCGAGGCCCACACGCACCAGGCCGCCGCAGGCGACGCGGGCGCCATCGGGGGTCACGTAAGTCACGCCGTCAACGACAGGCGCGGCCAGCGCAGCCGCCAAGTCGTCGACAACGTAATAGCCGCCGAGCAGCGCCTCGACAACCGGGCCATAGCCGGCGCGTACGGACAGGCGATCGACCAGGCGGGAACCGGCAGCGCCCTTAGCGGCAGCAGAGGCGCTCACACCGCGCGCCACCAGCAGCGCCTCGCCCGAGGCCTTCTTCTGGTCCAGAGCGGCACGACCGGCACGCTCAAGCGCGGACGTATCGTCGAACAGCAGCGCATCGATATCGCCGGCAAGCAGCTGCTCCACCAGACCCTCGAGCTCACGAGGGGCCTCGAGCACGTCGCCCAGACGACCCGAGACATCGTCGCCCAGTACACCCACCAGACAGCTCACGAGCGGCGAGCTGTCGGCCATGCGGGCATCGAGTTTCTTTTGGCTAGCAAGCTCCGAGCGCACCTCGGACAGTTTGTTGCGCGCCTCGCTCTCGCGGGCACGCAAGTCCTTAAGGGCTGCACGGGCGACCTCGGTAGCCTCGCGCGCATCGTTCTGGGCCTGACGAGCCGCCTCAAGGGCACTCTCAAGCTCCTCAGCACGGTCGCGACGGCTATCAAGCGATGCTGTAACCTCCTCGAGCTGTTCATCAATCTGCTCCAGGCGCGAGGCGTACATGTTGTCCTCGACCTCGGCGTTGCTCAGCGAGTCCTTCACCTTGGCGAGTTCGAGCGCCGCGTTATCGGCCACACGCTGCACACCGCGTTGCTCACGCGTAAGCTGCGAAATCTGATTGTCGAGCGCCACGCGCCGCTCGTGGAGCTCAGCGGCGGCAGGACCAGCGGCGTCAACGTCCTCCTGGGCCTGCATGTGCGCGCCGGTCACTTCCTCAAGCTGTGCACGCGCGTCCTCGAGCTCCTCGACCACGCGACGACGCTGATGCTCGGAGCTCGAGATCTGGCCACGCATGTCGGACAGGCGCGACACCATGTTGTGGCCCTTTTCCTCGAGCAGGCGCATATCGGAGTTAATGCGGCCGACCACGTCTTGCATATGGCGGCGCTGCTCGCCCAGGTCGCCCACAAACAAGCCCTTTTCCTCGAGCATAACCTGGAGCTTCTCGAGCTCGCGTTCCTTTTCGCCCAAGCGGTACTGCGCAAGCTCCAGCTCGGCGGCACCTTCCTTGGAGCGGCTCTCCAAGTCGTTCCACTGCGACTGCAGCGAGCGCAGCTCGTCGACGGCTAGCATCTGCGTAAGCTCGTTCGCGCGCGAGGACAGCTCTTTGTACTTGCGCGCACGATCGACCTGACGCTCCAGAGGTCGCAGCTGACGGGCGATTTCCTTATTGATGTCGCGGGCACGCGTCAGGTGCTCGTCCATCGACTTAATCTTTTTGAGCGCACGCTCCTTGCGGCGCTTGTGCTTGGAGATGCCGGCGGCCTCCTCGATGAGGGCACGGCGCTCCTCGGGGCGGCTCTGCAAAATGGCGTCGAGCTTGCCCTGGCTGATGATGGAATGCGTATCCTTGCCCAGACCCGAATCGTGCAGGATGTCCTGAATGTCCATCAGGCGGCACGGACTCGAGTTGATGAGGTACTCGCTTTCGCCCGAGCGATACATGCGACGGGTGATGGCGACCTCGTCAAAATCGACGGGCAGCATATGGTCCGAGTTATCGAGCACCAGCGTGACCTCGGCGACACCCACCGGCTTGCGCGCTGATGAGCCCGAGAAGATGACGTCCTCCATGGCCTGGCCGCGCAGCTGCTTGGCGCTCTGCTCGCCCAGGACCCACAGGATGGAGTCGGAGATGTTCGATTTTCCCGAGCCGTTGG
This sequence comes from uncultured Collinsella sp., assembly GCA_900544755.1. Taxonomy (GTDB): domain Bacteria; phylum Actinomycetota; class Coriobacteriia; order Coriobacteriales; family Coriobacteriaceae; genus Collinsella. The sequence continues at coordinate 6,911 of UQWQ01000050.1, forward strand.
GACCGACGATGACGGTCAGGCCCGGCTCAAACGTCATATGGGCGCGGTCGGCAAACGACTTGAACCCTTTGAGCGTGAGGGACTTGAGATACACGGTTCCTCGCTTAAACAGGCTTCTTGTTGAGAATCACGCCGTTGGTGGTATAGCCCATGCGGTCAAGTGCCTCGAGTGCAGCGGCTCCCTCGGCTTCCTTCTTTGAGGAGCCAGAGCCGCGACCCTGGCGAATACCATCGATCAACACCACGGCGGTAAAGGTGGGCGCATGCGCCGGGCCCTCGGAGCCAACGAGCTTATACGCCGGGGGTTCGTGACCGTCGGCTTGCACGCACTCCTGCAAAAACGACTTGGGGTTTGCAGGATGCTCGGCACGCTCGGAAGCCAAATGCGGCTTAAGCGTACGATGGATAAACTCCGCTGCGGCATCCCAGCCGGCATCCAGGTACAGCGCGCCCACGAGCGACTCGTAGACGTTCTCGAGCGCCGAATGCAGGCCGCGCGCACCGGTACCGGTCTCTGAGGCACCAAAGATGATGATGTCGTCGATGCCCAGCTCGTGGGACACTTCCGACAACGTGGCGCCCGAGACGAGCGACACCTTTAGGCGGGTGAGCTTGCCCTCGTCAAACTCCGGATAGGACTCAAACAGGGAGCGTGCGACCACGGCGCCCAAAATGGAATCGCCCAAAAACTCCAAGCGCTCGTAGCTTGCCGAGACAGGCTGACCTTCGACGGCCGAAGGATGCGTAAGGGCCGCGCGCAGCAGCACCTTATTATTGAACTCGTGGCCCAGAATTTCCTGGGCGCGCGTAAGTCGTTCGGATAAAGCCAAGACCTAGGCCTCCCTGGCGTTTTCAATCGCGTCGACCGCGTCGGCGACAGAGTTGAGCGAGAGCAGGGTCTCGTCATCGATCTCGAGGTTGAACTCGTCCTCGATAGCCGTAACCAGCTGCAGGCGCTCGAGCGAGTTGGCATCGAGGTCGTCAAAGGTGGTCTCATCGCTAATTTCGGCAACATCGACGCCCAGAACGTCAGCAGCGACCTCGGCGATCTTGTCGAAGATTTCGGAGCGGTCCATAGCGCTTCCTCTCATAGTGCATGAATACCAAAAGATTGGCACCGCGCGGGCGGCACCAATACACGGTTTTGATTCTACCCCACGACGCAGGCCGCGAGGCACATAACAGCGCCCTAACTCGCTCCTACAAAACGATGCCGTCCATAGAGTTGGCGACGTTCGCGACAAGCCCGGCGCGCACGGCCTCCGCCGCGGCGAGCGTACCGTTTTTGACGGCCTCGACTGAGGTGGCACCATGGCCGATCAGGACCACGCCACGCAGGCCCAACAGAATGGCGCCGCCCTTAGCATCGCCCGAGAGCTTTGCCTTGATCTCGCGCATCTGCTTTTTGATGAGCAGCGCGGCAATCTTGGTGCCGAGCGAAGACATAAAGACACCCTTGAGCTCCTGCAGCAAAAACTTGGCAGCGCCCTCGGTGGCCTTGAGTGCGATGTTGCCCGACATGCCGTCGGCGACCACGACGTCAAAATTGCCCGACGTAAGATCGGTGCCCTCGCAGTTGCCCACAAAACCGGGAACAGCGGCCTTCATGGCCGGGAAGCACGACTTGGTGAAGTTGGAGCCCTTCTCGTCCTCGGTGCCGTTGGCAAGCAGACCGACGCGGGGATGCTCAATGCCCAAGACGACGCGCGCATAGGCGCTACCCATCTGGGCAAAACGCACCATGTCGTCGACCTCGACATCGGGGTTGGCGCCCATGTCGCACAGCACCGTCAGGCCGCCGGCGCGGTTGGGCAGTGCATTGGTGAGGCACGGACGCACCGGCTGCTTCTTGCCCTCGGCCTGATACCTAAATGGCGTCACGTAGGCGGTAGCGGCAGCGGTCATGGCGCCGGTGGAGCCGGCAGAGAAGAAGGCGTCCGCGTTACCCTTCTTGATAGCGCGGCAGGCAAGCACGATCGAGGACTTGCGCTTGGTCATCACAGCTCGAATGGGATCGTCATCCATGGCGATGACATCGGGCGCCTCCAAGGCCTCAACGCGAGCGTGAGCCGCGGCAAAGGGGTTCACGATCTCTGCGGGACCGACGGCCAAGACCTCGATATCGGGATCCGCCGCAAGCGCCGCCTCGATACCGTCGAGGACAACCTGAGGCTTCTCGTCTCCGCCCACAACGTCTACACAAACGCGAACGTTACTCATATACATGCTCCTTATACAAAAATGGCCGACTCATTGAGCCGGCCATTGTGGTTCCATTTGGAACGGCATCGCATCCAGAGTATAGCGTTACTCGGTAACGATAACCTCACGGTCCTTGTAGAAACCGCAGCTGGGGCACACGTGGTGCGGAAGCTTGACAGCGCCGCAACGGGGGCACGTGGACTGAGCCGCAGCCGAGATCTTCATGTTGGCGGAACGACGGGTGTGAGTGCGGATACGACCCTGCTTTTGTTTAGGTACGGGCATAGTGACCTTCCTTATGAACTATCCAGTGTGGCGATTACGCGCAAGTAGCGATACTACCACAGTTTTACTCATCGAGCTTGAGATTCTTCAATGCTGCAAATGGATTTTCCGTGGCAGCGGCCCATTCTGCCTCTGCCTGGGCGGCGCAATCGCATTGCTCGACGTTGAGATTGCAACCGCAAGTGGGGCACAGACCGCGGCAATCGGGCTTGCACAGAACGACAAACGGCGTGTCCATAACGACCGCGTCGTTGATGGGCTCACCCAGATCGACGATGCGGTCCTCACCCAGGAGCTCGTAGCCGTCCTCGTAGGCCTCGGGATCCTCGGGCTCCTCAAAGAGGTAGAACTCCTCGATCTCGCCGGCGATATCAAACGAAGCGGGCTCCAGGCAACGGTCGCACTCGCCGGTGGCGTGCGCGCGGACCATGCCCGTGAGCAAGACACCGGTACCGGCATTGGTAAAGACAACGTCGTAGTCGATGCCGTCCTGTAGCTGGTACTCCTTCTCGCCCACCGTGTAGGTGGCGACATCGACCTTGCCGGTCAGCGGATACGAATCTCCGGGAAACTCAAGCTGCTCGGAAAGATCGACGGTAACGCTCGGGAACTCAGCCATTACCACTGACCATTCTGTTGGGCGGCACCCTCGTTGAGCTGCTGACGGCAACGGGTAACGGTGCCGGTCAGGCTCTTGAGGTTCTCCTCCAGGTGCGTAAAGACCTGCTCTGCGTAGTCCTCGGCAGCATAACGCGTCTCGCGCTCGTACTGCTGGGCACGATCGCGGATGTCGTCGGCCTGCTGCTGGGCTAAGCGGACGATCTCCTGCTCACCGGCAATGGTGAGGGCCTGCTGCTGAGCGTCGGCGATGATGGAATCGGCCTGGGCGGCGGCGGAAGCCATAAGCTCCTCGCGCTCCTTAAGGATACGGCGGGACTTCTGCCACTCCTCGGGATAGCTCATGCGGATCTCGTCGAGGATGTTGAAGAACACGTCGGCGTCGATGACCTTGAACTGAGCGTTCTTGCCGAAAGGCGGCTTGGCTTCCTCGATCAGCCCTTCGAGCTCATCGACCAAGCTGACGATCCTATCGCCAGGAAAATTCTCGCCCGGCATCCGGTCTCCTTTCATAGGTAACATATCATCGTGCTAGTTTACCACATGCCACCAGGCAATAAAAAACGTCACGAAAAGCGATGTCTGAGCGCTTCGACCACGTTGGGCGGGACAAACGTCGATACATCGCTGCCGAGTGAGGCGATCTGGCGAACGACCGAGCTCGAGATATAGCCGTACTGCGGCGCACTCATGACAAAGATGGACTCCAGCTCGTTATCCAAGCGATAGTTGAGATCTGCCTGCTGCAGCTCGTACTCAAAGTCGGTCATGGCGCGCAGGCCCTTGACCACGGCCCCCGCCCCCTGCTCGCGAGCGAAGTCGACCAAGAGGCCGGTAAAGGGCAGGACCTCGACGCCGTCGATATCACCGAGCGCCTCGCGGGCCAGCGCCACGCGCTCATCGAGCATAAACGTGGTACCCACACCGTTTTTACCCTGCGACTCGGCAACAGCGACGATCACACTGGGAAAGATGCGGCGGGCGCGGCGGATGACGTCGATATGGCCAAACGTGATGGGATCGAAGGTGCCCGGGACGATCACGCGGTTGATGGTGTCATTCATGGTCGTCCTCCTGAAACGTCGTGGCATCGTTGTTGTGAGCATCGGTGCCAGCGCAATCTTCCTCACCATCGTCATCGCCGACCCAACGAAGCAGGTCGACCGAGGTAATGCCGTAGCGCTTCTCGCGCACGATCTCAAAGCCTGCCGGATGCGCGCCCGCATCGGCGGCGGCATGCTCAAACAGGGCATAAGCGCCAGGTGCAAGCAGACCCTGCTGAGCCAGCTTCTGCAGCAGCTCCTCGACCGGCTCGGCACCAAAAGCATAGGGCGGGTCGAGCAGGACCAGATCAAAGGGGCCGCCCGGCACACGACCGCGCGAGGCACTCGCCAGCATGTCGCCCGCTATCACGCGCCAACGCGCACGGTCACGGCAGAGCGACTCGATATTCTTGGTAATGAGCCGCGCGGCATTCCGATCGATCTCGAACGTCGTGAGCGAGCGGGCACCACGTGAGAGCATCTCTAACCCTAAGGCACCGGAGCCGCCAAAGGCGTCCAGCACGCGGACCTCGTCCAGATCGAAGTCGAATGCCGACATGACCATAGATGCGCATGCCTCGCGCACGCGATCGGTCGTGGGGCGGGTGACATCGCGACCACGGGGCTCCTCGATCTTACGACCGCGCCATTCGCCGCCGATGATTCTCATCCTCCGCTGACCTCCTTAAAAATGTGTCGATATCGCATGGCGACCGCATCGCGCAGGGGGCGCGTCGCCACGGAGTCAAGGTTGCAAGCATACCGCAAGAGCTCAACCGCGTCCAAATGGGCCCACTCGATCAGCTCCTCGTCGGCATCCAGGTCGACAAAGCGCAGGGTCACTCCGCCATGCTGGCGGTACCCCAGGATTTCGCCCTCGTGGCGCAGACGCAGGTCCATCTGGGCGAGCGTAAAGCCATCCGAGGTTTTTTCGAGCGATTGCAGGCGATCTTGTGCTGCCGAAGCGCCGCCGTTGCCCTTGGAGTGCGTCATGACCAGGCACGTGCCCGACACGCTGCCACGGCCCACGCGACCGCGCAGCTGGTGCAGCGCCGCCAAACCAAAGCGCTCGCCGTTCTCGATGACCATGACGGTGGCGTTAGGCACGTCGACGCCCACCTCGACCACCGTAGTCGAGACGAGCACGTCAATCTCGCCACGCTTAAAGGCATCGATAACCTGGTCCTTCTCCCCCGCTGGCATGCGGCCGTGAAGGCGCTCGATGGCAAGACCCGGCAACGCCAGACGCAGGCGATCGAGCTCGGTCGCCGTATCGTGCAGCGGCACGGGGACCGTCACGCGGCCCTCGTCGTCGCGGACGATACCGGGCACGTCCTCCAGATCATCGGCCGAGTCACTCGGCTCCACGAGCGGGCAAATCACGTAGGCCTGCTGACCCTTTTCATGCGCCTCGCGGATGGCGCCATAGGCAAGGTCGCGACTCGACTCGGTAAGCACGCGTGTCGTCACGCCAGCGCCAGGGACGGGCCGATGGCGGATGATACTCGTGTCCAGATCGCCGTAGACCGAAAGCGCCAGCGTACGCGGGATGGGCGTTGCCGTCATAACGAGCAGATCGGCACCGGGGCCCTTCGCGCGCAAGGCATTGCGTTGGCCGACGCCAAACCGGTGCTGCTCATCGATGACTACGAGCGACAGATACTTAAACGCCACGTTATCCGAAAGGACCGCATGGGTTCCAAAGAGGACGTCGAGCTCTCCGGATTCCAGCTGTGCATGGATGCGCTCGCGCTCTGCGGCCGGCGTGGCACCCGTCAGAAGCGCCCAAGACATGCCGGCCTGCGAGAGCAGAGGGCCGGTCTTATCGGCATATTGACGCGCCAGCACGCCCGTGGGCGCCATAACGCAGGCCTGTGTGCCGCTATCGGCAGCCACAGCCAGCGCGCAGGCGGCAACGGCGGTCTTACCGGTACCGACATCGCCCAGCAGCAGGCGGTTCATCACGCGCCCGCCATCGCACATATCGCGCAGGATGTCTTGGAACGCGGCCTCCTGCTCGTCGCTCAGCGAAAACGGCAGGGCCTGCTTGAGCGCGGCCAGGTGCTCGCCCGCGGCGTGGGCGTAGGGAGCGACTTCGACCAAGCCACCGTCGTTGCGCAGGCGCAGCGCCAGCTGCAGGTAGAGGCACTCCTCGTAGGCAAGCCGTGCGCGCGCGATATCGCGCTCAGCCATGCTCGAGGGAAAGTGGATCGATCGAAGGGCACGGGCATGGCTCATCAGGCGACGTTTAACGCGTAAGCGTGCCGGAATGGGATCAAAGGGATTGCCGACGACCTCGAGCGCGCCACTTACGATACGGCGCATCCATGCCTGACTCACGCCGTCACTCACGTAATGGACCGGCAGGATAGTGCCCGCGGCGCGCCCTTCCTCAAGCTTTTCAAAGTGCGGCGAGGCCATCTGCTTAAAGCCGTAGGCAAACTCGACCTTACCCATTACGGCCAGGCGGTCGCCCTGCTTAAGCTGCTGGGCAATCCAGGGCTGGCGGAAAAAGGCGACCTGCAGCACGCCCGTCTCGTCAACGAGTGAGACCTCGGTCACCTGCATGTGCGGACGAGGCTGCTTTTGGACGATACGGTCGACCGTGGCGATGATGGTACACACGGTACCGATGGGCGCCATCTCGATGGACCAGGAGCGCGTAAAGTCCAGGTATCGATGAGGGATATGGAGAAGGAGGTCCCCCACCGTCCGAATTCCCAGACGGCGAAGGGCCTCCTCACGTTTACCCGAAACATATTTGAGTCGCGCGATATCCTCGTCGAGCGCATTGCTCTGGGCAAAGCGCTCCGAGACGCGCGGCACGGAGCACAGTTCGGACATGGGCAGTTGCCTACTCGATCGAGAAGATCACGGGATAGAGCGGCTGCTCGCCACGATGGGCGTCAATCTCCAGATCGGGCTGAGCCTCCTCAATGGCATCGACAATCTCCTGGAAGGCCTCATTGGACAGTTCCTCGCCTGCCAGAATCGTCAGCGCGTCGCCCTCCTCTTCCTCCTGCATACGGTTAATGCAATCGAGCGTGACCTGCTTCACGTCGGAGCCGACCACATCAATGGAGCCGGCAATGATACCCATGACGTCACCGGAGTGAATCGGCGAGCCGTCGGAGGCGCTGGAATCGCGCACGGCACGGGTGACCTCGCCATCGCGAACCTCACTGATGGCGTCGACCATAGCGGCGACGGCATCCTCAAGCTCGGAATCGGGTAGGACCGCGAACAGCGCGGAGAAGGCCTGCGGAACGGTCTTGGTGGGAACGACGGCGACCTTCTTGTCGGTGCAGGCTGAAGCAGCGGCCTCGGCGGCCATGCGGATGTTGCCGTTGTTGGGCAGGATGATGACCGAGGTCGCGTTGACCTGGTCGACGGCGCCCAGCAGGTCTGCAGTCGAAGGGTTCATGGTCTGGCCACCCGAGACGATCACGTCAACGCCGAGAGACTTGAGGATGTCTGCCTCGCCGGAACCGGCGGCAACGGCGACAAAGCCCAGGGCCTTCGCGGGCTCGGCGGCCTTTTCCTGGTCCTCGTGGATCTTGGCAGTACGGTCGTGGGCCTCCATCTCCATGTTATGGATAAAGACTTCGTAGATCTGACCAAGCTGCAGCATGTGCTCGAGCACCAAGTTGGGGGTGTTGGAGTGCACGTGAATCTTGTAATCGGGGTAAGCACCCACGAGCAGCTCGCAGTCGCCCATGGAACCCAGGAACTTGAGGCACTCGTCCTCGTCAAGGGGAGCGTCGGCCTTAAAGAGGAACTCGTTGCAGTAGCGGAATTCCGAGCCCTCCCAGTCGTCGTTGGCCTCGATCTCAACACGACCAAGGGCCGCGTCGCGGGCAGAGCAGGCGGAATCAAACGTGGCGGAGAAATCCTCGACAACGGTGCTGCGGCCAAGAGCGGCGGCAACAAAGTTCTCAAGGAAAATAGCAAAGCCAAAGGCGCCGGAGTCGACCACGCCGTTCTCCTTCAGAACGGGCAGCAGGTCGGGCGTGCGGGCGACGGACTGGTAGGCCTCGACGACGATGGCGTCGAGCGCGTCCTCGGCCGAGAACTTCTTCTTTTCGCACTCGTCGGCCTTGGTCGAGACATCGCGCAGCACCGTGAGGATCGTACCCTCGATGGGCTTACGGACGGCCTGGAAGGCAACCTTGACGGCACGACGGAAGGCGAAGGCGATGTTGGCGGACGTAATGGGCTCGTCGGCGGAGACAAGGCCCTCGGCCACGCCGCGCAAGATCTGCGAGGTGATGACGCCGGAGTTGCCGCGGGCGCCCATCAGGGAGCCGTGGGTGATGGCGCCGGCGATGGCCTCCATGTCGGCGTCGGCGGGAAGGGCAGAAAGCTCCTTGGTCACCGAGGCGAGCGTGAGCGACATGTTGGTGCCGGTGTCACCGTCGGGCACGGGAAAGACGTTGAGCTTGTTGATCTCCTCGGCCTTGTCGGAAACGGCAGCCGCAGCGATCGGAAAACAGGTGCGAATGGTCTTTGCAATCATGGGTATTTAAATCTCCGTTTTCGGATGCTAGTTCAGACGGCTCTTGAGCGCGTCGATATGGATGCCGATCTTAAGGCTGGCGGGATCGATCTGGGCGATCTCCTGCAGGGTGAAGGCAACGGAGCTCGAAAGATTGTGGCAGACGGATTTCATGTTGACGCCGTTCTCGAGCACGACGTGAAGATCGACCGTAAGGCCGTTCTCGTCGGCGGAGACAAGCACGCCCTTGCGGAGGCGCTGACCGGCAAGCAGGCGCACGCTCTCGGCGCCTTGGAGCTGCTCAGCCATACCGACGACGCCATAGCACGTCATCGCGGCATAACCGGCAATATCGGCAATAACGTCGTTCGAGACGCTCAGGCTGCCGTTAATGGTCTCAGACACAAGAATCTCCTTATCTGGTGCTCGCGGCACCATGTCGTGGGAGCAATCATTGTAATATTCTACAACGACCGCGCCATGTTGAGGTGGTGGGTCGCGGGATTACATCCTCGACACGAAATGTTGATATGGCAACGTTCGAGTCAAGTGGTCGCGGCATGAAAAAACCCGCCGCATAAGCGACGGGTTTTACAACCTGGCTCCCCGGGTAGGACTCGAACCTACAACAGCGCGGTTAACAGCCGCGTGCTCTACCATTGAGCTACCGAGGAATTTAAAAGCCCAGCGGAATGGGCTGAGAAATTCTGGCTCCCCGGGTAGGACTCGAACCTACAACAGCGCGGTTAACAGCCGCGTGCT
>UQWQ01000051.1 GCA_900544755.1 uncultured Collinsella sp.
GGAACGCTACGCCCCAACTAAGAGCCTGATTGGCAATCCATTCCTTGGCAAATCGTATTGGCTTTTGTCAAAACGACCGGATACGCCAACTCGCAGAGACACCGCATCATCCGGGGTCGGCCCTTGAAAACCGAGGCTCGGAGTCTAGATGAGGACGGTTCGGCCTTTGTTTCAGCTAATTCGGTCATACCTACAAAACACTACACGAATACCTGGACCACTTGAGCCTCATACATCAGGCAAACCAGAACGAATATGAATCTCTTTGGCAGAGACCCCACATCAATACCTGCAACGGTTGGCACTACAGCAAGGCCCAATCACACGGCACCACTCCCAACACGCGTCTGAGGAACTTAGCCCCGCTGAGTTTGCGCAAGACAGCCTCAACTGTGAGCTCGCCCCGATTTCGTTATTAGCTGACAGCAGCCGACACTCCCCTGCCCGGAAACAGCCCCGGAACGCTCCACAGACATGCAACCCCGGCGCCGAGGGCGATCACAACCCCAGCAAGCGCCAGGCGCGCACCATTCCTGCACGAGAGCCCCGCCTGACGCCCTTACCTTGGTAGCAAGCAACCCGGACACACAAAGCGACCCAGGGCATCACTACCCAAAAAAGGAAACACCATGTCCAACAACAACATCGCCTACCTACTAAAGTTCGCATCCAAGGAGGTGTACATCGACGACCTGATAAACGGTCGCCTCTACATGAACGCAGCCGGCTACTATCATGGCCTGCCTGGCGAACAGGGCGATCCAGTCGAGGCGTCCATGGTCCTCCCGGCATGCATCTACGGCAATTACCGCCTGCCTATCTACTGCATGTACACGGTCCGCGAGAACGACACCGTCAACAACTGCGTCCATATCCCAATGCGCATGATCCGGGAGTTCGGGTGCACGGACGGGTGGATCGGCATTGTGCAATACGACAGCTTCGCGCGTCTTGCCAACAGCCACATCGCCGACGGCGGCAGCATATACGCCCACGGCGCCATCTCCTATGGCGTCCCCGGACCAAAGCTTATCGACGAGATATTCCAAGGCACGACCTGCAACTTACTTATTAAAACGCCCAGGTACGCTTACCAGCGAGAATATCGAATCATCGGGGCACAGTCGGTCGAGTGCCACCTGAGGCCCGATGCCAAGCACCCTGGCTGCATAATCGAGGAATACGGCCACGTAGAGCTGGACCTGGGCAGCCAACTCACTGGCATTTCGTGGAAAAAGCCCGTGTCGAGCCTCACGGAGGACCAAGACGGCCTCGTGCTGGAGCTTCCGCAATGCGCATAGACAACCCAGCGCAAGGCGCATCGCCGCCGAGTAGGAAGACAGAGGCTCAACCGTCATTCGTCCCCCCCAACATTCCCCAGAAAGTTCGCTGATGTTGACTGGTGTTCCCGTAAAATAAACCCAACAAAATATGTGCGGAGTGCCGGCCTGGAGCTGCCTTCGGACCCTATTGGCTGCTCACCGAGAGGCTCCGCTATGAAACGACCCCTTTACTACCTGCTCTGCGCGATCGCGTGCGCGTCCATGGTCGGCGCGACGATGCCTATGGTAGCCATCGCGGAGGCGATTCAGCCTCCGACAACAGCCGAGCAGCAAGCGCAAGCCGACGCCATGAGCAGCGACACAGGCAAGGCTGAAGACGGCACGGACACAAATGCGACAGCAGATACCGTAGAGGACAGCACCGCAACATCCACCGGCACCAGCGCCGTCAACACGGAAAGCGCCAACGGCACCGCCGCCACGCCCGGCACCGCCGCCACGCCCGGCCCCACCGCCGCAACCGGCACCCCCACCCCATCCCTCCTCGCCCAAACCAGCCCCACGCCCGAGACAATCTCCGCCGCGTCACAAACCGGCTACGCCCATTCCGCCACGGCAACCCAAAACGGCGTCACCTTCACCGTCTCGTGGAACGACGCCCCCGCGGGCACCGCGACGACCTTCCACGTAACCCAGACCAACGGCTCGTCCCAGGCCAAGGCGCGCATGGACGTGCCCACCTATTGGGACGGCGGCAGCCAGGAAAGCGTCTGCGACCCGTCGCGCCCGGCATGGGCCAGCTACTGCAGCCTGGGCACCGCGGGCCACGACTTTACCTTCGACTTCACGGCATCGGGCACGTACCGACTCTACTTCTACTTTATGGACAACGACAGATACGACCCCCAAAACGACAAGTGGATCTACTACCTGCGCACCACGGCGGAGGTGACCGTCAACGACCCCGCCCGCCCGAGCGTCACACAAATCGTCAACAACGCCGTAGCCCAGTGCAAACAAGAAACAGACGGCTCGGAATACGACATGGCGCTTTGGCTCCACGACTGGACGCTCGACCAGCTGGAGTACGACCGCAACCTCAACTGGTGCTCGGCCGAAAGCGGCCTCACGCGCCACCAGGGCACCTGCGAGAGCTACCAGCGCATCTACTCCAAGCTCCTTGACGCCGCGGGCATCGCCAACGGCCGCATCACCGGCAACGGCCACACCTGGAACGCCGTAAAGATCGACGGCAAATGGTGTCAGATGGACCTAACCTGGGACGACACCAGCGACAACTGGTACGGGGACCTGGACCAGCGCCATCTGTACTTTGGCCTGACCGACGAGCTCATGGCAATCGCCCACTCCGACCACGCGGCAAACTATCAGAAGGACAGCTTCGCCTACCGCTCGACAGATCTATCCAACAATTACTTTGCGCGAAATGGCAAAGCCGATGAATGGGCAGAGAAGTATGCCGACCGAATTCAACAGCACTTAGATGCCAAGGAAGAGAGCTTTTCCATCGATGCCGACAACAAGTTGTTTCCGCCGAGCATCTCGGGGATTCAGAATGGGATCGTTGCGTACGCGATGAATCAGAGGGAGTGGAAGACTGAAACTGACCAAGCATATCTAAAAGCGGCATCAATAGTCACCACACAAACCAGCACTACTTGGATTGCTACGTTCAAATTCACGGCAAAGTTCTTGCAAATCAAACCAGCCGCTACACCGGTTTTGCCCAACGGAATGTATTCCATATACTCATGTCTCGACCAATCAAAAGCCCTAGACGTTCGCATGGAGTCGAAGAACGATAGGGCAAATGTACAGCTATGGCAAGATCACGGCGGCAGGCAGCAAAAGGTCTACCTCCAATTCCAAAATGACGGCACTTATCTAATTACGTTCGTTCATTCAGGAAAAGCGCTGTCTGCTGAATCAAATCGTGATGGATCAAATGTTAGCCAGTCGAATATAGATGGTTCCGATTTACAGAGATGGGTTATCGAACGCATGGGGGCAGGATATACGATTAAAAATAAGGCAGCGAACCAGTGGTTAAATGTTAGAAGAGGCGACACAAGAAACGGCACAAATATTCAAACTTGGTCAAATGGCGGTGTGGCAGAAACAATCTTTAATTTTGTTCCAACTGAGCTCGATGCACTTCCAAACGGTAGGTACGCCATAAAAACCAAACTTGACACAACAAAAACAATCGACATTCGTTTGGCATCCCAACATGATTTTGCAAATGCTCAAATTTGGACTGACTACAACTCCCCAAATCAATCAGTTGATCTCAGAAGACAGAAGGACGGATCATACGCATTTATTTTTGCGCATTCAAAGAAGGCGCTAACAGCAGAAGCTGTCAAAGACGGCGCAAATGTTTCGCAGGCAACATACACCGGTTCAAATCTTCAGCATTGGAAGCTATCAAAACATAATAACGGATTCACCGTACAACTAGCTGGATCAAATGAATACTTAAACGTAAGACTTGCAACGGCGAGAGATGGAGCAAATGTTCAAACTTGGTCAAACGGCGGAACTATGGAGACGCTATTTATATTTGAAATGAGATAGTTATTTCATTATTACGAAACGCATTTTTAGAGTGATGCACACATGATATGCCCCGCCGTGACGCAATCGTGGCGGGTCATATTTCACCGATTCAGTAAGAACAAATTAAATCAATGTCAATATTTTTTTATCGTGCAAATTGCATCATGGGACGCTCGCCCCATACATGCGGAATTAGCATTGAAAAGCTAATTATAGAATATCCATTTTCTAACAATTATCCCTTGTTGGTCCTTTGATTGCCCAAAGGCCCAACAAGGGATTACGATTGAGCAATGAGACAAACTCGAATAAGAATGCAACTATTTACTAAGAGCTTTCTTGAGTACGTTGATCGCTGACGCAGGCAAAACGGCCCGCAAGACTTTCTTGGCATAAAATACAACGCCGCGTTCACGTTTCTTGTAGAGTCGCACCACAGTACTCCAGCCGCCATTGGCATATGCGTCAACATACAGCCGCCTATCCTTGGGAAGAACGCTCGGATGACGTAGCTGATCGTTGCCCTTAGCGATGTCGTCAAATTCAACGGGGTACAAGTCCAGAGCGTTGCTTGATTCGATGAACTCCCTACCGCGGTCGTTATTCACCAGCAAGCAGGAAACACCCTTCATCTGATTAAACTTCTCAGCGTCCTTCAGAACGTCAGGCCTGTTTACACCGACACCCCAAAAGTCGCCGATGGTAAGGTCGCCGGCACGAAACCTACCTGCATAGGGGCACTCATAGCAGCTGTTGCGAAGCGTCTTGAGGTTCAAGAACATGTCATAGTAGAGAGATTTCGACGCAGGAATGGTGACCTCTCTTCCGTCCTCAAGAAGAAGAAGAAGAAGAGAGTGCCCCCAGCCCTCGCGCTTACACCTAAACCGGAAATCGACCACGGGAGACCCAAGCTGTTCGCCATAGTCCTCAACACAGTCCGCGAACATGCGACCGGAGGGGACACCGTGGCAGACAAGGTCAATAGTCGTCAGGCCCTCATAATCGCGCACGAGGAAACCCCTGAGGCCAGCGACCTGGCAAGGCGTTCCGCAAAATAGGACACGCGTCCCCTCGCGCAGGTCCGTCCTGATGTCGACGAAACAAGATCCGGCGTCACTCTGGACATATTTAGAGTTAAGAAGCGGGCGAAGCTCATCGACGCTCGACGCACGACGATGCCGCACCCGAAGCGAACCCCCCTCGCGCTCATAGGCGGCGCCATATGCAACGCCGCCAGCAGAAATAAACTCACGCGCGACGGCGCCAAAAACGCCACCGGAAGCGGACTCCGAAACATCGTCCCTACCGGCGGCGGCATAGAACGGCCCAACGGAATTAGAGCCTATCCCCCGGTTGAGACCGCAAGCCCTAGTGCACGCACCGCAACCGATGCAGAGATCGCTGTCAATCGTAGGAAGAACAAACCCGTCCTTACCCTCGGACATGGCAATGGCGCCTTTCGGGCAAACGGCAGCACACGCCCCGCATCCGCAGCAATGCGTTGGCGACTCAAATAGTGTGGGAACCTCGCCCCTTTTCACAGCAGACATGCAGATATCTCCCTATTTGCAAGCCGAAAGTAGCTTACGCAGAATATCGGCGTTCATATAGACGGAAAAAGCCAGCGCAATTGCAAGGCATGCAATGGTGCTCAGAATGCCCGCGCCGTAGGCCGACAGATAATAGAAAACGAACACGCCCAGAACTGATGCCAAGATCAAAGCCTGCTCGCCTCGATCTTCGGCAAGCTTTGTAAACTTGGCGACTTTAATCCTACGGTACTCATTGACCACAACCATCGCCAAAAGCGTAGCAACCGATGCGCCATAAAGGCCAAAGTGCGGAATCATCACGATGCACAGCACCGCGCAGAGGATAGCGGATACGGCTGTGGTGGTTCCCATAATCCCGGTCTCCTTGTGTGCAGTGAAAATACCGCCGTAGAAGCCGGAAATATTGCTAAAGTACGTTGCCAGAAGCAAGATTGGGACATAGAGCAGGCCCTCTCCGAAAGACCCCTTAATCAGCACGCCGTAGACAACAGGCATGAGTGCCGACATGAGTAGCACGACGCTCATCATGAAACGTCGCAAAGCTCGGTACACAGAATTATAGAAAGCCGACTCGTCCTCATCGGAGATAAGGGCTCGAGCCGAGCTCTCCTTCCACGATTGATAGAAAAAGCCATATACCTGGTCCATGACACCGGGGAACTTGTACGACACGGCATACACACCGGCGGCGGAGGCCCCGAGCGTGTTCATGATAATGAGCCTGTCCAGCAGGTTATTGATAGTCCAGGAAACCTTGTTGGGGATGAGCGGAAATGAATACCGTAGAAGGTCGCGAGCGTAGGAAATGGAGAAGGTCGACGGATCGATATAGCGCCAGAGCTTCCGCATGACCATGAACACGAGGGCAACACCGCCCTGAGCAATGACCGTAGCAGAGAGCATGCCAACCACCCCCCAACGAAGAATGGCGATGAAGAGAACGTTGAGCAAGATGGTAAGGGCACTCGCGGTGAAGTTCATAACGGAGTAACCCACGGTATCCCCGAAACCACGTAAGACAGCAGAAGCCATCTGCAGAAGCGCACCGGCAACAACAAGCCCCACAACCCAGCCAGCATTTTCGGGCTTAAAGAGCAGCCATACCAGAATCGCCAAGACCGTAAAGGATACACATCCGGCAAGAAGAACAACGCAGGACGCCGTCACAGCTTTAGCCCGACCCTCGTCTGTACGACAGTCGATGAGAAATCGAAACAGCGCTTCGTCCATAAGCAGGGAAACGGCAGGGACGCAAAATAGGGCAATCGTGTTGATGTAGTCAACGGTGCCGTAATCTGCCGTGGAGAGGACGGAGGTATATAGAGGCAGAAGAAGAAACTGCACAAGCTTCGTCGCCATGCCGCCGACGGCAATAATTCCCGTATTTTTAATAAGTCGGCGTGTCTCCCCCATTACGAAAGTGCCTTTCTCAGATATTGCCAAGAATGCTCCCGAAGGCCGCCAAGGGCCAAATCTACCTTGCCCCAGTCAACCGGAGCAATGCCATCGGCGCAAACCAAGGAGACGCAGCGCTCGCTGATCCCCAGGTTATACAGCAAATCCCTCATGCGCGCACCGCTTTTGTCAGTAGCGAAGACTCTGAAGGGCTTATGGAAAAGCACCGAAAACACAGTCGCATGAAAAGAGTTGGTCAGTACGAGTGAGGCATGAGCAATAAGCGAGATGAATTCGCGCGGCCCGATCCCGAATAGGTTGATCGAGTTAGGAATGGGTAGGTCCCTATCCGAAACATACGCGAATCGCACTCCCGAATCGAGCGCCATTCGACAGGCACTTTCGATAAGCTCAGAACAGTCACGCAGTAGATAAAGAAAAGCGTACTCTCCGTCAACGACTGCTTTAACGCTCATGTCCGCATAATCCGAAACACCAAGCAACAGCGTGGGGTCTAAAACCACATCTATGGGTTTATCCACTAGCGGCTGAAATAAAGAAAGCGTTTCCTCCTCACGAACGGAAAGATAATCGAATTTGGACAGAAGAGACGCAACTTTTTCTTGATCGAAATTCTCGGGCTTGAAAGACGTGTGGGCGAGGCTAGGAGCATAGGCGATACGCCGTTTATCTCCCGCAAAAGAGAGAAAGAAGGGCTCGACCACACCGCGAGTGCAATCGAGATTCCAAATCTGATCACTACCGCAAATAAAGCAATCGAACTCAGCGGCTAATTCGGCCAAAGCACCTTCTTCATTAGATGAATAAGCCTTATCAGTTAGGGAGAAATAGTCATTTGCGAAAGAGTTAAACGCAGACCACCTAGAGTGAAAAGATTTCCAGTGAGTTAGCGTTCTCAATAGCTTTCTCGGATGACGAACCTGAATTAAGCTGTATTGTTCGTAGTCTAATGCTCTGTAATTTATTATTCTGACTTTATGACCTTCATTTACAAGGGCAGTCCTCAAAGCATAAGCCTGAAGCGCTGATCCGAAATTCAACGCTCCATGGAAAGTAATAATACCGATATTCATCTTCCAACCGTTCTTTAATTACTTCCTCGCTCTTGGTTAACGAGGTTTAATTATTTTTCATTAAAACAGAGGAGCCTAGACTGACTTTCTTGAACTTGCCAGTAAGACAGGCAAGCAAATTAAAAATCACAGGGAAATAAACTGCTAGATAATACTTAACCTTAAGGCCTGCCTTGAGTAACTTGGCATAATGTCTATAACTAACTAGACGTTTTCTCACGATGCGATAGCCATCATCGTCATAAACGCCATGACGAGCAAGCAGCGAGAGAACACCCAGGGAATGACTGGCAAATAGTTCAAACGCCGGCATAACACGCCCCATAGATTCTTCGTTGTCTAGTATGGCGGCATTAACTGCCGTCGCTTCTACGTATTTTGACACAGCTGCAGAGTTGACAGCTGAATCCGAGCGAGTAATCAAATACCGATATAAAGGCTTATCAATAACAGCAATATCTCCAGCCGCGATCCACCAGAGTCTATATAAGAAATCCCTATCTTCAAGCAAAGATAACGACGTATCAAACCTCGTCGAACCAATCACGTCTCTCCTAATTACATGAGCATAGGGATAAAGAAGGTCGCCACATTGCAATGGACCAAGAGACTTATCTTTGCTTACGACGGGTGCTGGAATTTGACCAAGAACGTTACCGCTCTCGTCAACTTGATCAACAGGGAAAACAAGCATACTGGCACGCGTTGAAGCAATGCAGTTTACTAACAATCGTACTGAATCGGATAAAACCGTATCATCGCTGTCGCAGAACCAAATATATTCGCCGTGAGATAATTCAATGCCAGCATTTCGCGCAGCCGAAACACCGGAGTTCTTCTGATGAAGGGCTATAACTCTCTCATCTGCCGATGCATAGTCATCGCAAACGGCAGCAGAGCCGTCAGTCGATCCATCATCGATTAAAATCAACTCAAAAATGGTGCTATTCTGCTCAAGGATAGAGTCTATGCATTTCGGCAAATACTCTTTTGTATTGTAAACGGGGACAATAATAGAAATTAGAGGCATCATTACTTTAAAACCTCCACCAAATGAACGACGAAGCTAGCCAAACTTCTCCAGTTATGCTCTAGAGCGATGGCTAACAAACGATTATCAAATCTCAATCTCTCCCTACGAGCGCGTGAAAAAACATATTCTTGTGCCATGGCCGCAGATATTGATGAGAAATTGGCCTCTTTTTCACGATCATCCGAGTCAGAAAGCTCACTAAGCTTCAGAACATAGAAATACTGATTCGTTTCACCCAAAATAGCCATGGAACGACAAGCATCGCCCCATCTAGCGGCATACTCAGCAAGCCTACGATTGACCTGTACAATATCCTCTAGCTGAGAAGACTTGTAACATGCTGTACTTGCGGATTCATTAGGACGATAGTAGTAGAGAACGTCGTCGAGCTGAGCAAGAGAGGCGCAGGAATCGACAATCGGGAGCAGCTGAAGTAAATCCTCGCCGTGCATAAGGCCTTTATACGCCCCATATGTTGCATCAAGATCTATGCAGCTAAGCCGAATGGCTTTGCCACACAGATTATTAAAGCGACCCTTGCAGACAAATTCCTTTACCAGCTCAAACTGAGCCCCATTGTATAAACCCTCAGGCAATTTATCACGGTTAAACCCATTGCCACTAAAATCCTTCTCACGGCTAAACAAAAAGGAAACAATGTCAGCATCGGTTTTTTTGATGGCTTTATCTAAAATTTCAAGTGCATCGTAACGAAGGCAGTCGTCCGCATCAAGAAAAACAACGTATTCACCTTTAGCATGTAGAAGCCCTCTTCGTCTTGCAAGAAGAAGACCCTGATTTTCTCCGGTCAGAACAGTGGCGTTATTTGCTCTCAAAGCGAAGTCTTCAACAAGCGATAGCGTCAAATCAGTCGACCCATCATCTATAAGGATAACCTCATAATCATCAAAAGACTGAAGGGACACAGAAGAAAGGCATTCGCTAAGGTAACGCTCGGCATTATATGCAGGAATGATAATAGAAAAACGCATTAGTTAATTCCCAATAAGATTGAGGTGTATGGATATACTTCGTTACCGCCGTTGATCACAATCGTTTGAATAAAGTAAGCAATAAGTAAACAAATCAGAAGTAATGCGCTGAAAGGAATATTCCCTTCGTCTTCTTTTGCGAGCTCTGATCCAAAAAGCGGAAAGAACGAAATTAGATAATAAGAGAAACGCATAAGGCTATCAGCAATAATATTCAGCTGCATCGCCAAGACGCCAACAATCGAAATAATTGCAAATATAGAATCAAAACCGACCGACTTCGCTTTATTCAAGCGTGATCTCCGATTAAATAAATATATCAAAATAGTTCCACAAAGTAACACCAATGAGGAGTAGTTAAGCCTCGTGCCAGAAGCATTGACCTGATAAGAGTAAGAGTCTTTGAGACTCGAGAAAAGCATAATCAAGCGATTTCCAAAGACAAACGCGGAACCAAAAATTAATGCCACAGCTAAAAAAACAGCGAACCCCTGAGCTTTTCCAAAGAAGGCAGCCTTACCACCAATCGAACGAACTGATTGAACAGCTGGCCAATAAAATAGTGCAACAACTGCAGTTTGATGAAACAGAATTGCAGATGCCATCACAACCGAAAGAAATACCAAAGGCTTCCTTTTTTCAATAAATATAAATGCCGGAACGCAAAGCGCCACGGCAATCATTTGCTTCATAGCGTTAAGTGAAATTGGAAACAGCAGAAGCATATATACGGCAACAGCAGCCCAAGAGGAATCCGGATACATTTTTTTTGCAAAGCAACATATCGGAAAAACGGTAAACGCTTGGATTAATCCTAAATAAATCTCAAATGTTCCCAACTTGGCAATAATCCAACTGAGCAAATTAAAGCCAAATGCCGAAAGCGACGAATATTCAGCCAAGAACGATCCCAGACTAGCATTCTTGGCGCTATAAAATGTCCAATAGGCATAGGTCATTACATCGGTTCCAACGGATGTATCTCGAACTGCCGCAAATAAGCAGGGAACGAGCAATGCGGCGACAAATAAACCAATTGAAAGGCAACCGCGTGAACGATCTGATAGAAAGGCTAGTGTTACCGGTAATCCTAAAATAGCGAAGTAAATCATTGCATCAGTCCCACGAAACGGCAAATCGAGCAAAAGAACGTAAAGGGATTTCGTCCCAAGCATGAAATGGCTGCGGCAAAACGCTCGCGCTTACGAGCAAAGGGATCTAAAAGAACTGTGGTTCGATATCTTTTGATTACATTCCACAGCTTTTCGGAGTCAACGGAATTTGTGTCAGCTTCACTTGTGGAAAAACAGTTATTAGCCTGCGCGAACACCATCCTGCAAACAGAGAAACAACGAGAGGCCGCGGCTGCTTTTAAATCGGGATACCAATTGCTTATGTCTCGATACAACTGATCAACGATACTAAGTGCAGAATGTCCCTTAATATGCTTATATTCCTGTCGAATAATGCTATCGCCCCTCATGCGATATGCATATAACTCACGGCAATCAACAACTGCTACAGAATCGACCTTATGAATAATTTTATAAATGCTGGCAAGATCCTCGTAATAAAGCCCTTTAGGGAAAGGATCTATACCCAGTGGCGCCTTTGCGTAAAGGCGCCACTGGGCACCGGTGTCCAGCGCCTGATATAACATCAGACGCTGGACATCGGGCGAAGGCAGAGCCTTCGCAGACGCCACGGGGCCAAGCGACTTAATCAACGAGCAAGCATCACCGTCATTGAACGATTTACCAAACGGAACAGCAGATATCTGACACCCCGTATCAAGACAGGCGTTTAGAAGGATCTCGATAAAAACGGGAGAAATGTAGTCGTCGCTGTCAACGAAGGAAATCCAATCCCCCCGAGCAATGCGCAGTCCCGCATTACGAGCGTCAGAAAGGCCACCGTTTTCCTTATGTAAAACGGTAGTTCGATCATCTTTCGTCGCAAGAACGTCACAAAGCTCGCCAGATCCATCAGTCGATCCGTCATCGACGAGAATAATCTCGATGTTTTGATAGCTTTGACGGCAAATGCTATCAAAACACTCCTGCAAATAAGACTTAACGTTATATACCGGCACAATCACCGATACTAAGTTGCTGTTTGGCATCTAATTCCTTGAATAGAGATCTAAGTATTTCTGAGTTAATCGTTTACCTTGCAAGTCAATGTTGTAATCAGCGAAAAGCCCGCTTGAGATAGAAATTCGACTTTCATACGAGAATGGCGAGAGTGAATTGATCTCATTGGCCCACACTGTAGGATTGTCAATCGGCAGGAATTTGCACTCCCCCGTCACGTCCACTTCACGCGTAATCGCATCACTCAGCAGACAAGGCAGGCCAGACACCTGTGCCTCGACGCCGACGAGGCCCAGGCCTTCGTAAAGGCTTGGCAGAACGAACGCGTCAAACGCCTGGTACAAACGATTGACATCGCTTCTCTGCCCCAAAAACTCAACGCGATCGGTAAGACCGCGTTCGTCCACCAAGGCCTTTACGGAGGCCCCGGCTTCGCCGGTGCCGACAAGCAACAGAACAGCATCATCGCGGCGTTTTGCGACCTCAGTAAAAACGTCGATCAAAAACGCATGGTTCTTCTGAGCAGTAAAACGTCCCACATGCCCAATGGCAAACTGGTTGCCAACGAGGCCCAGATCGGCTCGCGCTTGCGCGCGAGCCTCAGCATTGAAACGGAAGCGGTCCAAATCAATTGCGTTGTATACGACCTCAAAGTGCGCGGCTTTACCAAAAAGCCATTCACCGGCGAATTGACTGCATGCAAATCGGTGTGTTGGATACCGATTCGATTGCGTTTTCAACACGGCCTTCAGGGCATTCTTGGCATACTCCCCCTTACCACTCGTAGAATGGCTATGGGCGATACGCACGGGGACGCCCGCCTTCTTCGCGGCACGAAGCGGAAAGACCGAAAGCGCGTTGATGTGACTGTGGACAATCTTCCAGCCCTCTTGCTTAAAGAGGCGCTGAAGCTCTCGCTGGTATTCAGCTACATGCTGATAAGGCGGAATCTCAAAGACCCTGCCACCGAGCGATTCAATCTCGTCACGGGGAACAAGCGTCGAATCGGAATCAACAAGAAAGTCAAACTGCACTTTACCGCGATCGATGTGGCGATAGTAATTCATAACGACAGCTTCGACGCCGCCGCCAACCATCTTGCCAACAACCTGAGCCACCCTAACCGGTTCAGTCATTTAGCAAGCACCTCCACCGGTAAAGACCTCAACGACCGTGAGGAGAACAATCTTCAGGTCCGTGATTAGGCCGCGCTTGGCGATGTACTCCAAATCACGGCGGACCATGCCGTCGAAGTCGGTGTCGTTGCGGTCTGTGACTTGCCACCATCCGGTGATGCCGGGCTTCACGGCCAGGCGCTGCAGGTCGTACTCGGTGTACTCGGCCACCTCATTCGGAAGTGGCGGGCGCGGGCCTACCACGGACATCTGGCCCAGGAACACGTTCAGGAACTGCGGGAACTCGTCGATGGAGTGCTTGCGGATGAACCTACCGATCTTGGTGACGCGGGGGTCCTCCTTCATCTTGAACATGGCGCCGGCGATCTCGTTCTGCTCCTTAAGCTCGGCGAGGCGCTCGTCGGCGTCCTTGTACATGGATCGGAACTTCCACATGCGGAAGGTGGACAGGCTGCCGTCGCGGTGGGTCTGGCCCACGCGAATCTGGCTGTAGAACGGGTTGCCCTCGCTCTCCAGGCGGATGGCCGCGGCCAGCACCAGGCTGGGTATGGCGATGACGGCCAGCGCGCAGCCGCTGAAAACGATGTCGAACGCGCGCTTGACGGCGCGGTAGGCCAGGCGCGAGTTGTCCCAGTCCATGATGGATTGCATGGCCTTATATCGACCGGCGCCTTCACGCCGGTCCATGGCCTGAGCAATCAGCACCGCCCCTACGGGCGCATTGCTCTCTGTCACTTCTTTAGTCACTTCTTTATTAACAGTCACGATAAAACTTACGTCCCTGTCCCCAGGAACCCCCCCCCGTCCATGAATTCAAAAAACGAATGATTTGCCGGTGCAACGTCTCCCTTACGTTTTGCTCGGCACGTCGAGCGGAAGTAACTCCCTAAATGCGGAGTCACCCTCGCCCACGTCTACCAGGCACCAGCGTTTATGGCGGTCGATCTTTTTAACGCGGGCCTCTTGCCCCACCAAAGGGCCCTGCTCTATGTGCAACACGCCGTCTTCTATGCGGGCGATGCTGTTGCGCACCACGCCGTCGTCGTCTAGCACACTGCGGTACCAGTCCTGCGCATCGTCCGGCATGGGCATGTACGCCCGCTCCCTACTGCCGGCGATGCGACAGCCAAAGCTCAACTGGGCCAAGGCCCTATCGAGTGCAGCGGCATCGTGCGTGGCGACGAAGAAATATTCCTTGTACATGGGTTTGGTTTGGAGCGACCAAGCGCCGTCCCGCTTAAACCAGAACTCCTTTTGCATCACAAAAGCGTCCTGCATAAGGTTGTGCGGGATAATACAGCGGACCTTTTCGCAGGTCTCGCGCTCTTTTCCATGGGGGGTGTGGACCAGATACCAGCGGACGCGACCGTGCTGGCCGTTGGTGGTGGCGCTGTTAAATGCGCCCGGCAGCTGCTCTTGGCGCCGTGCCGTCTGTTCCATGCTCTCGCCCCCTCTTTTAGGCTTGCGATGCACGCAAATGCAGGGGCGTTTAGAACAGGCTTCTCGCTCGCAGCTAGGCGCAGTCGCAAAAGTACAGGTTTTTGTATCTTTCGACATAGGCAATTATACGAGCAATTAATCAGCGTTTGCCCAGAATACGCAAAATGTACAGCTAGTAGGTACATCTCCATAGCCCTCTACAAAAGCCTGTACCTTTTTGTGCAACAAAAAAAGCCGCTCAACCAGCGGC
This sequence comes from uncultured Collinsella sp., assembly GCA_900544755.1. Lineage (GTDB taxonomy): Bacteria > Actinomycetota > Coriobacteriia > Coriobacteriales > Coriobacteriaceae > Collinsella. Next base: position 14,850 of record UQWQ01000051.1, read on the forward strand.
TTTTCTTATTTGGGCATGAAAAAAGGCGACCGCCCTGTGTGGACGGTCGCCTTTGCTAATTGTTGTGAAGTTTGCCTTAGGCGCGAGTCTTGATCTCCTCGGTCACCTTCGCAACAAACTCGTCAACGCTCATCTGAACGGTCTCGTTGGAGCGATCGCGGACGGAGATGTTTCCGGCCTCGACCTCCTTCTCGCCCAGGATGAGCATGTAGGGCACGCGGTCAATGGAGCTGGCCTCGCGGATCTTGTAGCCGATCTTCTCGTCGCGATCGTCGCAGACCACGCGGATGCCGGCTTCCTCCAGCTTGGCGCACACCTCGTGGGCGTAGTCGCGGCTCTTCTCAGAGACGGGAAGCGCCTTGACCTGCACGGGAGCCAGCCAGGTGGGAAACTTGCCCGCAAAGTGCTCAATCAGAATACCGATAAAGCGCTCGATGGAGCCAAAGCATACGCGGTGCAGCATGATGGGGCGCTTCTTGGTGCCGTCGGCGTCCACGTACTCCAGGTCAAAGTTGAGCGGCATCTGGAAGTCGAGCTGCACGGTACCGCACTGCCAGGTACGGCCGAGCGAGTCCTCCAGGTGAAAGTCGATCTTGGGGCCGTAGAAGGCGCCGTCGCCCTCGTTGACCTCGTAGTCCATACCCAGCTTCTCCAGAGCGGTGCGCAGGCCCTCCTCGGCGCGCGCCCAGTCCTCGTCCGAGCCCATGGAGTCCTCGGGGCGGGTGGACAGCTCAACGGGGTACTTAAAGCCAAACTTCTGGTATACGGAGTCGATGAGGTTGACCACGCCCACGATCTCGTCGGCCAGCTGGTCGGGGCGCACAAACAGGTGGGCATCGTCCTGGTTAAAGCAGCGCACGCGGAACAGGCCGTGCAGGGCGCCGCGCAGCTCATGGCGGTGCACCAGGCCAATCTCGCCGGCGCGAATGGGCAGCTCGCGATAGGAGTGCGGCTTGGAGGCGTACACCAGCACGCCGCCCGGGCAGTTCATAGGCTTAATGCAATACTCTTCGTCGTCGATAACGGTGGAGTACATGTTGTCCTTGTAGTGGTCCCAGTGGCCCGAGGTCTTCCACAGCTGCTTGTTCATGATGAGCGGCGTGGAGATCTCCACGTAGCCGGCCTTGTAGTGAATCTCGCGCCAGTAGTCCAGCAGCGTGTTCTTAAGGATCATGCCGTTGGGCAGGAAGAACGGGAAGCCGGGGGCCTCGTCGCGCATCATA
>UQWQ01000052.1 GCA_900544755.1 uncultured Collinsella sp.
ACGAGCCGGAGAGCACTTAATGTGCTCTCCGTGCGAGCAGGACTGTCCGAGCAGGCGACCTTATGCCCCGCACCTCGGGACGACGGGATAGATTAAAGGAGCAGCCATGGCAGGCAAGCCGCAAACACTAGCTACGACCTCGGCATTCGAGATCTTGGGCCCCGTCATGGTCGGCCCCAGTTCATCGCACACCGCCGGCGCCCTGCGCTGCGCCCAAGTTGCCGCCAGCCTACTGGAAGGCCGCATCACCAAAGTCGCCTTTGGTCTGTGGAACTCCTTCGCCCACACCTACCGCGGCCACGGCACCGATCGTGCGCTCGTCGCGGGCATTCTGGGCCTCGACACCGATGACGAAAACATCAAGCAGGCCTTTGACCTCGCACGCGAGCAGGGCCTCGAATATCACTTTGACATCAAGGGCGACGACGCCTCCATCCACCCCAACACCGTCGACATCGACATGGTCGACGCCACGGGCGCCACGGCACAGGTCCGCGGCGAAAGCCTCGGCGGCGGCAAGATGCGCATCAGCCGTATCAACGGCGTCGGCGTCGACATCTCAGGCATGTATTCCACGCTCTTCGTGGCGCATCAGGATGTTCCCGGCGTGCTCGCAGCGCTCACCAACCTGCTCGCCTACGCCCATGTGAACATCGCCTTCTGCCGCACCTACCGCACCGAAGTGGGCGGCCAGGCCTACTCCGTCTTTGAGACCGACGGCGCGCCCGACGACACCGTTATCCCCATGCTCCGCAAGCTCGACAATGTCGATTACGCGACCTTTATCGAGCTCCCCGGTTCTGCCTCCTCGCTCTCCCCCGGCGTCTCGGCCAAGGAAATCTTCGACGACGGCGAGCAGCTGCTCGGTGCGTGCGAGGAACTGGGGCTCAGCATCGGCGCCGTCATGGCTGTACGCGAGGCGCGTCTGACCGGCGAGGCCCACGCCGTCGCCGCCATGCGCCGCGTACTCGAGGTTATGCGCGAAGAGACCACAGCCCCCACCGTCAATCCGCAGCGCTCGCTTGGCGGCCTCATCGGCGGCGAGGCAAAACTTGTCGATGCCACCGGCAGCAACGACCTGAGCTCCAACTTAATGGGCGCCGTCCAGACCGACGCCGTGGCTCGCGCCATGGCCGTGCTAGAGCGCTCAGCCACGATGGGTGTGATCGTCGCTGCCCCCACGGCAGGCTCCGCGGGTGTCGTGCCCGGCTGCGTGCTGGCGCTCGCCGATCACCTTCATCTCGACGACGAGCAGGTCATGGACGCGCTCTACTGCGCAGCCGCCATCGGCCTCAACCTCACCACGAGCGCCTGCGTCGCCGGTGCCGAGGGCGGCTGCCAGGCTGAGGTAGGAAGTGCGGCCGCCATGGCAGCCGCCGCGCTGGTGCAGATGCTCGGCGGCACGCCCGGGCAGGCGCTCGACGCCAGTTCCATCGCGCTGAGTAACTTGCTGGGCCTCGTTTGTGACCCCGTCGGTGGCCTCGTGGAGGTGCCCTGCCAAAACCGCAACGCCATCGGCGTGGCAGCCGCCTTTAGCTCGGCGCAGCTTGCACTTGCCGGTATCAAGAGCCTGGTGCCGTTTGACCAGATGGCGCACGTCATGCTCTCCGTGGGCCACGCGTTGCCGGCCACGCTGCGCGAGACGGCAAAGGGTGGCATCGCGCAGGCTCCGGCCGCACTTTCGGCCTGTGCAAAATGCGGTGTGTGCGGATAGCGACAAAGAAAGACTCGAAGGTGGGACAAATGTCCCACCTCTTTTGAATGCCACCGTTTCCATACCACAAACAACTAGGTAATCGCTATAATGCAAGCCCAGTAAAAACACGATGAGCCGCAAGGCGAAATTCGAAGGATATGCATACGATGTCGCAAAACGATCGAACTCAACTGATTCCCGATCCGCAGCAGCCGAGCAGGCACACCGGCGGCGTTCAATCGCCGCGTCCTATCGCGCCGAGCCGCGGTCAGCAGCGAGGTGCGGCAAACGTTTCCCAACGTCCGAACAAGCAGCATCAGCAGCGCCAGACAAATGGCAATGCGCCCAAGCAGCCCCGCACGCAAACCCGCCGAGAACAATAAGTCGGGCAAAAAGACGACGCTCTTTGTCGTTCTGGGTCTTATCGTCATTGTCTATATCGTAGGCGTCGTAGCGTTTTCGCAGGTAGCCTACCCCAACACCACTATCGCCGGCGTCGATGTCTCGTTCTCCAACGCTTCGTCTGCCGCCACCAAGGTCAACTCGGCTTGGAAGCACTATAAGCTCACCGTGACAGGCGATGACTTTAGCTGGACCTATCAGCCCGAGTCCGATGAGCCCATTGTCGACGGCGAAGCTGCCGCAAAAGAGATTATCAGCCGCAACGAAGCCATTGTATGGCCGGTTCGCCTTGTAGAATCCTTAAGCGGCAAGACCAAAACAACCGCTAGCTCCAACGAAGTCGATCTTGATCAAGACGTCGACCTGTCCATGCTCTCCGACACCTTTGACCAAAAGCAGTTTGAGAAGGATCTGGGCGCCGCCATCGACGAGTTTAACGAGGGGCGTTCGGGCGCGTTCGAGGCCAATAGCTCCTATGACGAGCAGGCCGGCAAGTTTACCGTCGAGAAGGCGCGCTCCAACGAAAAACTCAACCGCGAGCATGTCATTAAGTATGCCGAGCTCGAGCTTGCCTCGCTGGCCGAGACCGTAGATCTTTCCAAGCTCGGCAACGATGCCTATGAGCCGCTCAATGGAACGCTGACCGATGATCAGATTCAGTCTGCATGCGATGCCGCCAACAACTTCTTGGGCGTCAACGTGACCCTCAAGCTCAACGGCGAGGATGCCGGCAAGGTTGATGGCAGCTCCGTGTTGCAGTGGATCAGCTTTGCCGATCCGGCCAACCCCACGCTCGATACGTCGCAGATCAGCAGCTGGGCAGCCGAGCTCGCCAACGGCTTTAATACCGTGGGCTCCACTCGCTGGTGGACGCGCGCCGATGGCAAGCAGTGCGCCGTCGAAGGCGGCGACTTTGGTTGGTCCATCGACAGCAGCTCGCTCGCCAAGCAGGTCGAGGACGCCATCAACAACAAGCAGACCGGCGAAATCGAGATCAAGTACTCCCAGAAGGCCGACACATTTACCGCCAAGGGCGAGCCCGACTGGAAGGCCTATATCGACGTCGACCTGTCCGAGCAGCATGCGCGCTACTACGACGAGAGCGGCAACATCGTGTGGGAGGCCAACTTTATTTCTGGCAAACCGGGCGAAGACGCCACCCCCGAGGGCGTATGGCAGATCAACAGCAACGATGGCGCCAGCAAACTCATCGGTGCCAAGGACCCCGAGACCGGCAAGCCCAAATACGAGAGCCCGGTAAGCTACTGGATGCCGTTCGAGGGCAATATGGTCGGATTCCACGACGCCACCTGGCAAAACGACAAGAGCTTCGATAATGCCGAGTCGTACAAGTGGTGCGGCAGCCACGGTTGCATCAACCTGCGCCTGGCAGACGCCAAGGCACTTCACGACTGCATCAAAGTCGGCCTGTGCGTAGTTGTCCACTCGTAGTGCAACGCGCGCATTCCTACAACGTGGAACCGCTGCGACCAATCTAACAGTTCCGAAAGAAACCGTCCTATGCGCCCGCCCCAACCGGTGGGCGCATATAATTATCGAGGTTCTTTCTATAAAGGAGACGCTATGCCGAATGTCCCCACGATCACCCCGGGCCCAGATGATACCGAGCGCACGCCCAAAGGTGCCACCGAAACGATTCCTCTGATTACAAACGTACATGCCGACAAGCAGAGCGAACGCACGAACGATACGGCCGAGATTTCCGATGAAGAGGCATATGCCAAGCTCAAGGCAAAACGTGCCGAACGTCGACGCAAAAAGCTGATTCGACGCGGTATTGCCGCCGGCGTCGTAGGTGCCATCGCGCTCATTGCCATTGTCGCAACCCTGGTTATCAATGCGCAGCCACAGGGCGCTAGCGAGCCTGTGACCGACATGGTGACCGAGGGCACGTTTACCACAACGGTCGAGGCGAAAGGCCAGCTCAAACCCATTTCGTCCTCAGTGGTCTCCCCTTCTGTCGACGGCACGGTCGATTCGATCAACGTGCAGGCAGGCCAATCCGTCAACGAGGGCGACGTGCTTATGACCATTAAAAACGACGAGCTCGATCGCAACGTTGCCGAGGCGCAGCGTGCAGTTGCAGCCGCCCAGGAAGACCTCGCCAACGCGCAGAAAGCCCTCGCTTCCGCGCAGGCCACCCCAACGACGGACGTCGATGCAGCTTCCGCCGCAGCGGCAGGCGCCTCCGCTGGGTCCGCCGACACGAACACCGTATCGGCCGCACAGCGCAGCCTCGCATCAGCCCAGGCAAACCTCGATCAGGCGAACGCCAAGGCCGCCGGGCGCACGGTTACGGCGCCGAGCTCGGGCAGCATCGTGGAGCTTAACGCCAAGGTGGGCGCCACGGTAACAGGCGGCATGATCATGGGCGAAAGCGATACGAGCGGCGGCAAGCAGTGCATGCAGATCGCCGACCTCTCCAAGATGAAGGTAACGGTTCAGGTGGGCGAAAAGGACATCACCAAGATCGCCGTGGGCCAGAGCGCCAACGTGACCTATCCCGCGTTTCCCGATATTGTGAGCCAGGGGACGGTCACGGTCATCGCCTCGGTGGCAAACTCCGACTCCAACTCCGGCGGCGGCAGCGTAACCTTTAACGTCGACATCCTCATCGAGGCTCCCGACGCGCGCCTGAAGCCGGGCATGACAGCCGAGGTCTCGGTGGTGACCGAGCAGCTCGACGACGTGGTGATGGTGCCGACGATGGCGCTCATGACCGAAGATGGCGAACACTATTACGTCAACGTGGCAACCGATGACGAGGGCAAGCAAACCCGTCGCGTGAAGGTGACCATCGTGACACAAAACGACAACGAAGCCGTAGTCGGCAAGACACAGATCAAGCGCGACGACCAGGGCAACGAAATCAATCCTGGCGTGCCCACAACCAAACTGCGCGACGGTGACACCCTCGTCATGGACACCGGAGCGGGCGCAACGGCTGACGGCGGCCACAGCGCGGATTCGGGCAACATGTCTGCCGACGAGGGTATGTAATGCGTCCCGTCATCGACATTCGCAACGTGCACCGTATCTTTGAGAGCGAGGCCGGCTGCGCCCATATCCTGCACAACGTGAGCCTGGCGGTAGATCCCGGCGAGTTCGTCGCTATCACCGGCCCCTCGGGCTCGGGCAAGTCGACGCTCATGAACATCCTAGGCTGCCTGGATAAACCGACGGCAGGCGACTACTACCTGCAAGGGCTCAACGTGGCCGAGCTCGATGATGACGAGCTCACCGAAGTTCGCGCCCTGAGCATTGGCTTTGTCTTTCAGAGCTTCAACCTGCTGCCGCGCCTGTCGGTTATCGAAAACGTCATGCTGCCGCTGGCCTACACCAATGTGCCCCGTAGCCAGCGCGAGATGCGCGCCGTGCACGCACTGCAGGCCGTCACGCTACCGGTCGACCACTGGGACCACCGCATATCCGAGCTCTCGGGCGGCCAGATGCAGCGTGTCGCCATCGCGCGCGCCCTCGTCAATGACCCGCCCATCATCCTGGCCGATGAGCCAACGGGAAACCTGGACTCCGCAACCGGAGCGCTTGTGATGGAGACCTTCCATAAGCTCCAGGAGCGTGGCAAAACCATCGTGCTTATCACACACGACCCCGGCATTGCCGCCGAGGCCGACCGTGCCGTGACCATACGCGACGGTCACATTCACGACGGCGCGTATATTCCACATGCACCGCGGACCCTGCGCAGCGCCGTAGATAGCCTGCCCATGATTTCCGCCGCCAACCCGCCGAAAGGAGTGATGGCATGAGCGCCCGCGATCTTATCCAGGAAGCCCTTCACTCGCTCGAGGCCAACAAGGGGCGCAGCCTGCTCACCATCCTGGGCATTGTCATCGGCATCGCCTCGGTCATTGCCATGACTTCGCTCATCGGCGGCATCCAAAACAGCTTGGTCAACAGCCTGGGCCTCAACGCAGCTCGCATGGTTCAGATCTATTCGTCCCAAGAACTCTCTGATTCTGACGTCCAGAAGCTTCAAAAACTGGTACCGCAGATAGAACAGATCGGCATTGTCAACAGCGCGTATACCGAGTACAAGACCGGCGATAAAAGCTATACCGTCATGGCACAGGGTGTCGATAGCGACATGCTCGACGCCGTGGGTGCCAGTAAGCTCGTTGCGGGGCGCACCTACACCGATGTCGAGTCAAAGGCAGGCTCGCGCGTGGCGCTCATCAGTCGCGGCGGCGCCGATCAGCTTTACGGCAACGAACAGGATGCGCTGGGAAAAACCATCAAAGTGTCCAACGGCGAGGTGCAGATTGTAGGCGTGATTGATGGCGGCAGCGACTCAATGGGCTCGCTCACTTTGTATATGCCACGCGAAACCATCTCCGGCCTATTTGGCGACGAGAATCCTTCATTCCCCAGCGTGACGGCACTTGCCACCGAGGGCACGGACATGGATGAGCTCTGCAAGACCATCGAGTCCAAGGTGCGCGCGATGAAGGGCATCGCGGAGGATGATGAGTACGACAGTGTATCGGCGACCTCCATGAAAAGCGCTATCGACTCCCTCAATTCCTTTATGGGCGCCTTCTCGCTCATCATGGGTGCTGTCGCCAGTATCTCGCTGCTTGTCGGCGGTATCGGTATTATGAACATGATGCTCACCAACGTGACTGAGCGCATCCGCGAGATCGGCATCCGTCGCGCTCTGGGCGCCAGTCGTCGCGATATCACCGCGCAGTTTTTGGCCGAGTCCTCGGCGCTGTGCGTCACCGGTGGCCTGCTGGGTGTCCTGATAGGCTATCTGCTGGCCTGGGGCCTCGCGATATTTGCCACCGGATCTGGGATTCTTGGCGAGCTCGGTGCCAGCGGGCAAATCACACCGAGTTTTTCAATCGCCACGGTGCTGCTGGCCTTCGCCGTCTCCGTCGGCATCGGCGTAATCTTTGGCTTCTACCCCGCTCGACGCGCGGCAAAGCTCGACCCGGTGGAGTGCCTACGCTACCAGTAAGCCACCACCGACAAGTTGCGGTGATTTAGGGACTGAATATGCTATCTAGCAGCAAAAACAGACACTATTTCACCGCAACTTATTGAAGGGCTGTTTGCGCCAGTTCCGGGCGTCGTCCTCGAGCTATTGGTGGATGACGGACTTGTACGGGTCGAGCTTGCTCGAGGCGATCCTCCTCGCGGGCGGGAGGGCGCGCTAGGCGCGGCGAGCGCCTAGCGCGCGAACTCCCGTAAGAGCGCATCTTCCACTTCCCGAAGCGAAAGGGCCCCGCCTCCCTCGGCGGGACGGGTGACCACGATACAGCGCGCTCCCACGGCGCGCGCTGCGGCGAGCTTCTCGGCCGTGCCGCCTACGGTTCCCGAGTCCTTGGTCACAAGCCACTGGGCGCCCACCTGCCGAAGCATCGCCTCGTTGAGCTCGCGGGTGAAGGGCCCCTGCATGCCGATGACGTGCGACGGCGAAAACCCCGCGTCGATGCACTTCGTTATAGCACCGGGCAGCGGGAGCACACGCACGAAGAAGCGCTCCGCGAAATCGGCGACGCGCGTGTAGGGAGCAAGCTCCTTGCTCCCCGTCGTGAGAAGAACGCGACCCGGGTTCTCGGAGAGAAAGCGCGCCGCGCAGGCAATCGACGCGACCGGCACGACGCCTTTGGGCAGCGCCTCGACCGGGCGCGCAAGGCGCAGGCATCGTGCACCCACGGCGAGCGAAGCGGCCCGGATGTTGTCGCTTGCGAGCGTAGCGAAGGCGTGCGTGGCGTCGACGACGATGCGCGCGCCGGAAAGCTCGCGCTCCATGTCGGCCTCGTCGAGCCTGCCCGCATGCACCTCGATGCCCGGAAGCTCACCCAAAAGCTCGCCTCCGTACTCGGTTGCCGCGTAGGCACGGGCGGGGATGCCCGCCCCGCTCGCCCATTCACACAGAAGGCGGCCCTCGGTGGTGCCGGCGAAGATGCGCAGCGGCGGCACGGATGCGGGGGCCGTCACTTCGCGCCACCCGTGCGCGTGATCTGGTAGAGCAGCGCGTTCATAATGGCCGCCGCCACGGTCGAGCCGCCCTTGCGACCCCTCGCGACGATGGCCGGCACGCGTCGCGCAAGTAGCTCCTCTTTCGCCTCGACCACGTTCACAAACCCGACCGGCACCCCAACGACGAGCGCGGGCGCGATCTCCCCCGCGTCCATGAGCTCGGCGAGGCGCAGAAGTGCTGTGGGAGCGTTGCCGACGGCCACGATGAGCGGACCCTCGATGCGGCAAGCTTTGTCCATGCTCGCAACGGCGCGAGTCGTGCGCGCGGCGCGCGCAGCCGCGGCGACATCAGGGTCGGCCATGTAGCACACGGCCTTGCAGCCGAGCTTCGCGAGCGCGGGCTTACTTATGCCTGCGAGCGCCATGTTCGTGTCGGTGAGCACCGTGGCCCCTGCACGCAGTGCATCGAGCGCACAGTGCGCGGCGTCATGGGTGAACACGAGGGAATCGGCGTACGAGAAGTCGGCAGTGGTGTGGATGACGCGTTTCACGACGGGCCCTTCGAGCGGCGGGAACGTGCGGCTGCCGAGCTCTTCGGTGATGATCTCGAAGCTGCGCCGCTCGATGTCGCCGGGCGCCATCTCCTTGGAATCCATCTAATACTCCACTCCTTCCCTTGCACATATCCCCTGAGAGTAGGGGTGTTTCTCGCACCGCATCTCGGTTATGTAGTCGGCCTTCTCCACGATCTTGCGGGAAGGCGCGCGCCCGGTGAGCGCTACTTCGACGCCGCGCGCGGACATATCGAGCGCGCGGTCCACGAGCGCCTCGTCGACAAGCCCCTTCGAAAGCGCGTCGAGCGCCTCGTCGAGCACGAGCAGCCCCTCCTGAGCGCCCTCGAGCTCGGCGAGCGCGGAAGCGAGGTTCCCATCGTGCAGCTCGCACGTCGCGGCAAGTTCTTCCGACGTCATCGACCAGGTAAACTTGTCCGACACCTTCCCCGCGAACAAGGGCACGCCGAAATGCTCGGCAAGCAGGCGCGCCTCCCCGCTTTCGCCGTCTTTCAGGAACTGCACGACAACGACGCGGCGGCCTGCGGCGAGCATGCGAAGGGCGAGGCCCATCGCCGCCGTGGTCTTGCCTTTGCCGTCGCCATGATACACGTGGATCATACGCCCTCCTCGATAATGCGGTAGACATACTCCATGTCAAGCGCCCCGCGCACGACGTCGGCCAGGCGGTCGAACTCGCGCGCACGGTGATCGGCTGCGGACGCTGCGCCCGCAGCACCCACGACGCTCTCGGGCAGGCCGCGCATGCGCGCGAGCGAGCGCGCGAGAGCGAGCGCCACCCCCGGTTCGTCGAACAGGCCGTGGAGATAGGTTCCGAACACGTTTCCGCAGGCCGCGCCTTCTGGTTTGCCGCCAATCGTGCCCGCAGGGGCACAGGAGACGGTCGTTTCGCCGTCGTGAATCTCGTACCCGCGCGCCGTCATGCCGTTCCACACCGAGAACGCGCCTTGGGCGCCCGTGATGCGCAGCTCCGACTGGGCGAGGCGCTTTTCCTCCTTGAACACCGTACTTGCAGGGATGAGCCCGAGCCCGCGCGCGGTGCCAGCGCCTTCCCTGCCGTGCGGGTCGGAAAGCTCGTCTCCCAAAAGCTGGTAGCCTCCGCATATGCCGAGCACCGGTGTGCCCGCGCCCGAAAGCGCGCGTACACAGGCTCCGATGCCGCTAGCCGCAAGCCAGCGCGCGTCGTCGAGCGTGGTCTTCGAGCCGGGAAGCACCACCAGGTCGGGTCGGCCCAGATCGGTCGTCGAGGAAACGTAGCGCACGCCCACGCCGGGCACGCGCGAAAGCGGGTCGAAGTCGGTGAAGTTCGACAGATGCGGAAGACGCACGACGGCGACGTCGATGACGCCGCGCGCCTCGCGGGCAGATAGGCGCGGCGCGAGCGAGTCCTCGTCGTCCAGGTCGAGCGTAAGATACGGCACGACACCCACGACGGGAACCCCGCACATCTTCTCGAGCGGGGCCAAACCCGGGCGCAGGATTTCCACATCGCCGCGGAACTTGTTCACCACAAGCCCCCGCAAAAGCGCGCGGTCCTCGGGCGCAAGGAGCGCGACCGTGCCGTAGAGCTGGGCAAATACCCCGCCCGGGTCGATGTCGCCCGCAAGCAGCACGGGGGAGGACACGGCGCGCGCGAGCCCCATGTTGACGATGTCATTTTCGGCAAGGTTGATTTCGGCGGGGCTGCCGGCGCCCTCGATGACGATGACGTCGTTTTCCTCCGCGAGCGAATCGAACGCCTCCAAAATCTGCGGCATGAGCGCCTTCTTTCGCGCGAAGTAGTCCCTCGCAGCGAAGGCTCCCTGCGCCTTGCCGGCCACGATGAGCTGGCTTCGGTGGCCGCTTTCGGGCTTGAGCAGGATGGGGTTCATGCGCACGTCGGGCGCGATGCCGCACGCCTCGGCCTGCATGATCTGGGCGCGCCCCATCTCGAGCCCGTCGGCCGTGACACCGCTGTTGAGTGCCATGTTCTGGCTCTTGAAGGGAGCCACGCGCAGGCCGTCCTGCGAAAGCACGCGGCACAGCCCAGCCGCAAGCAGGCTCTTCCCCGCGTTCGACATGGTGCCCTGGATCATGATGGGCTTCGCCCTACCCACGGGTATCGACCTCCTTCGCCGAGCCTCGGCCATCCGCGCCCGCCATAGCGCCGCTGAAAGAAGCGCCGCCCCGTTCGTCGGGTTCGCCTTCGCCCGATGCGCCTTCCGCCCGAAGCGCACGGCCGAACGCCATCGCAAGCCGGGCATTCTCCTTGCGCGTGCGCACCGCGACGCGGCACCAGAAACGGGACAGTACCGAAAACGAGTCGCACGTGCGGACCAAAACCCCCTGTTTATACAGGCGCTCGGGGATGTCTTTCGCCGGCGTGCGGACTAAAAGGAAGTTCGCATCCGACGGCACGACGGAAAGCCCGAGCGAGGAGAGCTCGTGGGAAAGCCACGCTCGCTCGCCAGCCAATACATCGCGCGTGCGCGAGACGTATTCAACGTCCTCCAGGGCGGCGATGCCCGCGGCCTCGGCGACCGAGGAGACGGGCCACGCCTGCCCCGCCCGGCGAATCCCCTCGATGAGTTGGGTGTTTCCGCTGATCAGATATCCCAACCGCAACCCCGCCATTCCGTAGAGCTTGGTGAACGCGGAGAGCACGGCCACATGGCGCGAACACGCGGCGCGTGCGGCCACGCTCCTTTCGCGGGCGTCGGGCGCAAATCCGAGAAAGCACTCGTCCACGACGAGCAGCGCGCCCACCTGCTCGCAGCGGCAGGCCGCAGCATCGATCACACGGGGGTCGACGAGGCGCCCCGTCGGGTTGTTCGGATTGCAGAGGTACGCCACGTCTCTCGGCCCCTCGATCGCGCGGGCGAAGGAGGCAGGCACGTCGAAGTCGTCCGCTTCGGAGAGCGGGAACTCCTGCACGCATGCGCCGTAGTACGATGCCGCCTCCGCATATTCAGAGAACGTCGGCGCGCACACGACGAGGCGTTTCGGGCGCACCGCCGCGGCGAGCCGCCAGATGATGTCGGACGCGCCCGCGCCGCAGACGATAGTATCTTCGGGAATGCCCTGGGCGCGCGCTAGGGCGCGAACGAGGGCGAGGCTTTCCCTATCGGGGTAGGCGTCGATTCGAGAAAGCGCCTTGCAAGCTGCGGCGACGGCGCGCGGCGAGGGGCCTGCCGGATTCACGTTCACCGAGAAGTCAATGAGGTCGGAGGCGCCCCCTTCGCAAGCGATGCCGAGCGATTGCGCGCTGCCCCCATGCGTACGGGCGCGCAGGATTCCCCCGGCAGCCCGGGGCGCGGCGTGGTCTTCCCTCATGCCATCGCCCCCACGGCGAGCACGACCGCCGCGCGCGCGGCGCCGAAGACGACGAGCGCGCATACGGACGCAGCGAGCATGAGCCTTGTCGCCCGGGCGATGTCGCCCCACTCGATTTCGCGGGACGCGTCTCCTATCGTCGGTTTCTCAACGAGCTTGCCGAAATACACCGCGGGTCCTGCCAGGCGCAGCCCGAGCGCGCCCGCGCACGCTGACTCGGTCTGCGCCGCGTTCGGGCTCGCATGGCGACGCCTGTCGCGGCGCCAGATGCGCGCCGCCCCGCGCGCGTCGAGCCCGACGATCGGGCACACGGCGATCATGAGCAGGGCCGATAAGCGCGAGGGGATCCAATTCACCGCATCGTCGAGGCGCGCCGAGGCGCAGCCGAAGTCGATGTAGCGCTCGTTTTTGTAGCCCACCATGCTGTCGAGCGTGTTCACCGCCTTGTACGCCATGCCCAAGGGCGCACCCCCGATCATAAGGTAGAAAAGCGGCGCGATGACACCGTCGCTCGCGTTCTCCGCCACCGTTTCCACGGCGGCGCGCGCGACGCCCTGCTCGTCGAGAACAGACGTGTCACGTCCCACGATGAGCCCGACGGCTTCGCGCGCCGCGACAAGGCCGCCCTTCGAGAACGCGCGGGCAACGGCCAGGCTCTGGCGGCGCAGCTCGCATGCCGCGAGAATCTGATAGCTCGCCCATGCCTCGGCCACGAAGCGCAAGCCGGAGTGAACCATGCCGCAAAGATGCAGGATTACCCAGGTCAAAAGCCCACACGCAAGCGGAAGCGCCACGGCGAGCACAAGCCCTGCGGCGCGCGTGCCCGCGGACGTTTGCGGGAATGCGCGCCGCAGGCGGCCTTCGGCCCACGTGATCGCGCGCCCCATGGCGACGACGGGATGGGGAAGCCAGCGCGGGTCGCCGAAGGCAAGGTCGGCCGCGAACCCGGCGGCGACGGCAAGAATCGTCATCACCGGGCATCGCCCCCCGAAGCGGGGCGAACGTCGCGAAGGCAGCGCCCATCCCAAGTGGCGGCCCATGCGCCGCCCGGCTCGGTATGCACGTCGAAGTATCCCATTTTCGGGAAAGCTAGCTCGGAGAGCAGCGCTTTCACGGTACCCGCGTGAACGACGAAGACGGCGCGCCCACTCCCCTGGGCGCGCTCCGATTCGCACGCCTCCCGAAACGCCGCGATGACGCGGCGGGTGAAATCGCTCTTGCCCTCGCCATGCGGGCAGCGCGTCTCGCACCAAGAGTCTACCCAGGCGCGATAGCGCGCATCCTCTTTAAGCTCGGCGGCGCTTCGCCCCTCGAAGTCGCCGAAATCCATCTCGCGCAGACCGGGGCACGCCATAAGCTCCGCGTTCGGGAAGAGGATGCGCGCCGTCTGGTCGGTGCGGGCCATGCCGCTCGTGATAACACGGAACACGTCACGATCGCACGCGAGGTCGCGCAAAGCGCGCTCGCCCGCACTCGACAGGGGCTCGTCGGTGCCCGCCCCGCTGTAGCGATGGTCTTCCGTGCCCGCCGTGGCACCATGGCGCACGAAGACGACTTCCAAAAGCGCACCCGCGCCCTGCGTCCCTCGAGGTGCATCGGCAAGGTTTCCTTTGATGACCTGGGGAATCCCGCACGTCATGCGCACGACGACGTCGGCGCGCGCAGCGAGCGCGCATCCCAGGCGCCCCGCGCGCTCGCGCCATTGGGCGTCTTCCGCACTCATGGGGACGACCCCCGAGCCGACCAAGGGCAGAATCACTGCGTCGAAGCCGATCAGCCGCTCGAGCGCCCGGTCAGCGTCGAGCGCGCGTACGAGTTCCTCAGCACGGTATGCGACGCGGCCGGCAAAAGCCGCGGGCACGCCGCCCTCCGCAAGCTGCGCCGCGTCGACGAAATCGTCCGCCGCGAACCCGAGTTTTTCGCGCACGAAGGTCCTCTTCCCCGAATGCGCGCCACCTACCACGAGCATCATAGGAGCATGCCCCCCACCACCAGCATGGCAAGCATCGCGAGCTCGGCCCATTGCAGAAACCATCCGGCCAAATCCCCCGTCACCCCGCCGAAGCGGGACAGGGCAACATGGCGGTACCACGCGAGCACCAAAAGCCCCGCCACCGCCATAAAGGCGCCGACGGCCTGAGCGCACGCGACCATCCCTGCAGCCGAAGCCGCAGCGAAAGCGCAAAGCGGCACGACGATCGCCGCGCGCTTCTTCGCAGGCGAGAGCCCCGCGGCCATGCCGTCCGCCCGCGCGGCAGGCCAGCATTCAACGGCGAGTCCCGAAAGCGCGCGGGAGAACACGAGCGAGCACAGAAGCGCGAGGAACGCCCCCGCCGTAAGCGGCAGCGCGGTGAACAGGGAAAACTGCAGAATAAGGTACACAACAACACCGATGACCCCGAAGGCGCCCGCCCGCGGATCGTGCATGATCTCGAGCTTTCGCTCGCGCGGGGCCCAACTTGCAAGCGCATCGGAGGTGTCGCAGAGCCCGTCTAGGTGGATGCCTCCCGTCACCGCCACAGGCAGCGCCACGAGCACGGCCGCGACGATGGTCGCGGGCACGCCGAGCAGGTTCGCCACGTGCCCCCACGCCGTCATGAGGAAGCCTTCCGCAAGGCCCACCAGGGGAAACGCGGCAAGTGCATGGGTTGACCCGAAATCGGTCCAGGCCGATTTCGGGACGGGGATGCGCGAGAACGTTCCGAACGCCGCGCCGATTGCCTCTGCTATCTTCACCTTGTAGGTCCTTCGCCTTTCATCCACACGGGAATCCCGCATACCACTTCGACTGCATGGTCGGCCAGCGCCGCCACGCCCGCGTTCACGCGCGCGAGCGCGCGCCTCCATGCCTCGGTCCCTTCATCGTAGCGCATCCCATCGGCGAACACGTCGACGGTGACCACCACCGTATACGCAGCGGCCTGAGCGAGCCGTTCGATGCCTCCGAGTACCTCGCGCGCCGCAGCGTCGGGGTCACGCGGGGACAAGCCGCCTTCCGCGAAGAGCTCGTTCGCAACCAGGTTGCCCACGTCCTCCAAAAGAAGTGTGCAGCCGCGCGGAAGCCCGGGCGCTGCGGCGCCCACGTCACGCGAGCACTCGAGGGTGGAAAACCCTTTGCCTTCGCGCAGCGCCCGATGGCGCGCGATGCGGCGGGCGCCATCTTCCCCGAAGGGCTCCATCGTTGCCAGGTACACGCGAGGGCCGTCGTGCCCGAGGCACAGGGACTCGGCGTAGGCGCTCTTGCCGCTCGCGGCGGCGCCGATGACGAGCGTCACCGTCATTTCCCGGCCTCGAAATGCTCGTAAGCAGCCATGCCAGTCGCCGTGAACGTCTTCCCATCCCGGTACACGCGCAGCGCCGAATCCAGAAGGGGGAGATACGCCATGGCGCCCGCGCCCTCGCCCAAGTGCATGCCTGCGTCGAGGGGCGCCTTTATGCCGAGCTCGCGAAGGAGCTCCCGGCTTGCGGGTTCGCTTGATGCGTGGGTGCCCACGAGGTAGCCCAAGGCGTTGGGGCACAGGCGCGCCGCGCACAGGGCCGCCGTGCAGGATATGACCCCGTCGAGGAGCGCCGGCGCCTTCGAGACCGCGGCCCCCAGGTAGAAGCCGCACATCGCAGCGATGTCGAAGCCGCCCACCTTCGAGAGCACGTCGATCGGGTCGGCGGGATCGGGCGAGTTCGCGTCGATAGCGCGCTCGACCACGTCGCGCTTGCGCGCGAGCGAGGCGTCCGAGAGCCCCGCGCCGCGCCCGACAAGGCTCCGCGCGTCCGCCCGGATGAGCACTGCGGCCACCGCCGCCGAGGTGGTCGTGTT
>UQWQ01000053.1 GCA_900544755.1 uncultured Collinsella sp.
ATCGTGGGTACCATACCGACTAGTTGATGTTCGGGCGGGTGTTTGGCGCATGGCGTCGACCCCGCTCGCTTTTCTTTTTCTCGATAGGAGTACCCATGATTAAGAATGAGAACGTCGAGGCCGAGCCCGCCTACGACGAGACGTACCGCCGCGGCCCCGTGGTCATGCGCGGCCCCATGATTCCTAAGGACAACACCTACGCCAATCTGCTGGCGCCCGAGGAGTCGACCGACTGGCTGCACGCCGATCCGTGGCGCGTACTGCGCATTCAGGCCGAGTTTGTCGACGGCTTTGGCGCGCTTGCCGAGCTCGGACCTGCGGTGACCATCTTCGGTAGCGCCCGCACGCCCAAGACTGATCCGCTCTACAAAGCAGCGCGTACCGTCGGGCGCAAGATCGCGCAACGTGGCGTGGCGGTCATCACCGGTGGCGGCCCCGGTATCATGGAGGCGGCCAACAGGGGAGCGGCGAGCGCCAACGGCAAGTCGGTCGGCCTGGGTATCGAGCTTCCGCACGAGCAGGGGCTCAACAAATACGTGAACCTCGGCATGGACTTCCGTTACTTCTTTGTGCGCAAGACCATGTTCGTCAAATACAGCTCGGGCGCCATCGTGTTTCCCGGAGGTTTTGGTACGCTCGACGAGATGTTCGAGGTACTCACGCTGGTGCAGACGCACAAGGTTAAGCGCATGCCGCTTGTTTTGGTGGGCAGCGAATACTGGCAGGGCCTGTTCGACTGGCTCAACGGCCCGGTGATGGATGCCGGTATGATCAGCCCGCTCGATCCGGATCTGGTACACATTACTGACGACTTCAACGAGGCCGTCGACATTGCGCTCGGCGGGTTGATGTAGAGCAATCGTGCCCACAGCGACATGAATATGCATGGCAATCTGATGCTATCTAACGTCAGGTTGACATTTATATTGGGTATACTGACGTAAAAGACGAGGACGAGGAGGTCGCGTATGTCTACTGCAACGGTTAAGCCTACGACGGTTCGCATCGAAGAGGGGCTCAAGGAGCAGGCGACTGAGTTCTTGGATTCGGTCGGCCTCAGCCTCAATTCCTATCTCAATCTTGCCGTTCGGCAGCTTGTAAATCAGCGAAAGATTCCTTTTGAGATTGTAGGAAGGGCGGAGGTGCCTAACGAGGCGACGAGGCGTGCCATGGTGATCGCCGAGGCTCATGAGTTGGGGATTTTGCCGGACGATAGCCCGTCATTCAACAACGCTGATGAGCTTATGACATTCCTCGATGAGGAATAGCGATGTTCGAGATTAAAGTCGAGGCTCAATTTAAGGCGGACTACAAACGAACGATGCGCATGCATCCGCAGCTAAAGAGTGAGTTTAAGGCGGCAGTCGCAGAGCTTGCAGCTCACGGCTTGCTTCCCGCGGAATATGGCGCCCATGAGCTTTCAAACCCGGGCGGAAACTACAACGGCCACATCGATTTCCACCTATCCGATGGCTTGGTCGACGTGGTCGTTCTCTACTTACCGCATAAGACTAATCCTGTGATCCGGCTGGTCAGAATGGGCTCGCATGAGGAGCTGTTCCAGGGCCCGCAGGGCTGATTGCCGATTTCTAAGTTGCGGTGGAATAGGGATTGATTGACGGCTAATAAGTCAAAAACAGTCCCTATTTAACCGCAACTGCTGGGGGTACCCCGTTCGTCGCCGCGGCCTCCGGTTCCACTTTTCGCTGAATTTCGCTCAAAAGCTCGGCTGCGACTTCGCTGCTTTTGAAACGAATGCTGCAGTCTTCTTTCTTTGGGAAAGCCAGCAACGGAATAGCTCCGTACCAGACAGTTTCCTCGTCAATCACTGATGCGCACAGGCGTCCTTCGGCTTTGATGAGATAGTTGACGTTCATCTCGGCAAAAATCGCTTTCACGTCATCGCGTGGAGTTGAAGCAATAGAAATCTCAAGGGCAATTCCACGGGTAGCGGCATCCGCGAGTGCAGCGGCGAGCTTTTCAAGGCATGCGGCGGACGCGTAGGGTGCGGCAATAAAAATGCTTTTCGATGCGTTCTCGATGTCATTCGCTAAAGCCTCCACGGCTCTTGCCGACCTAACGAGGATATTTCGATCGTCCTGTCTGTTGTCGTTTGCCGCAAAGACTTTATATCCCAGCTTGGCGTAGGTCTTGAGCCTCTTTTGGTACATGCGCGCGAACATGGGTATCGACAGGTCAACATAGTCGAATATCTCAACCCGCTGTTTGCCCTTGTGGCTTCTGTGTAGCCTACCTGCCTGCTGCGTTATGCTGCCGTCCCAAGATATTGGAGTGGCAATGAGCAAAGTGTCAAGGTAAGACAGGTCGAAGCCCTCGCCCAGAAGACTTTCAGTTGCGACGATGATTCGATGCTCATGCTCAAAGCTGGGAAGACTCTTCAGTATTGCTTTTCTTTCTTTGGCGTCGATTTCTCCGGTTAAGAGTATGGGTTCGTGTCCACGGCTTTGAAGTAGCCTGCATAGCTCTTCGGCATGCTTTTTTCTTTTAGATAGCACAAGCGGATGCCGGCCGTTTGATGCGGCCTCGAGGGCGTCCTCGATAATTGCTTCGTTTCTCGCGGCGTGGACACACAGGAGATCGAGAATTTGGTTAAAGGATGCTCCTGGTTCGTAGGTGGGTAATCGAATTCCGGTGAAACGCGGTCTAACAATGCGCTGAATCCCCTGCTGGATTGCTTGCGTTTTTGGATCGACGACATAGCGAACCGGGCCGCAGAGCATCGAGAGTGCCCGCGTGAGTCCGTCCGAACGCTCGGGCGTTGCGGAAAGGCCATATACATATTTGGCAGGAGCGGACTTGAGGACAAGCTCAAGCTGTGGCGCGGCCGCATGGTGGCATTCGTCACAGATGATGAGACTGTAATCGCGAACAAACTCCTTGGCTAATGACTCGCCGGTTTGGGGATCCTTGCCGGATAGCGACTGGAATGAAGCAATGTCGATGAGACGGCTTATGGCGGTCTTGCCTCCTCCGATTTGCCCAATGAGCGGAGGCTGTCTTTTGCTGATTCGTCCCTTTGGGGTTCGGACGGGCTCTCTGTTGTCCGTGATGTCGAGAAATCGTTCGAGTTGGGATTTCCATTGGGCAATGAGCGCAGTTTTAGGAACGATGACGAGCGTTGGAAGACCAATGGCAGCAATAAGATAAGCTCCGATGACGGTTTTGCCGAACCCCGTCGGTGCGGACATGATCCCGTCTTCATAGCCGAGCATCTGTTCAGCGACAATTTGTTGTTCAGGGCGAAGAGTCCCTTTAAATGCCATCACAATTGGATTGCTCGACTTGCGTTTGTCTGAATAGTGGGCAGAAACGCCGGCTTCTTGAAGCAGCCGCTCAAGTTGAACCTTGCAGCCTCTTGGAATCGCGACGTAGCCATCTCTAAGTTCGCTGAGGTCTATGAACCGCGGTTTGCCGAATACCGATTGATGCATAGATTGTGCGCGGAAGAATTCTGGGTTGGCAAATGTTGCAAGCCTGCGGACTTCCATTTGAGCTGCGGGACTCAGAGATTTTTCGGGGATATAGAGCATATCGGCCTGCGTGACGGACAGCGATGACGGGAAGTCCCGCGGTGTGAGCGGGAGCCGCTTTCGCAGTCTCTGGGAATGTGGCACACCGGTGTTTGCCGCCGCAACAGCTGCTATTCCATGTGACCTATTTTCGATGCTCTCGATCAGATTTTGCACCGTCACGCGCGGGATTAACTGGATTTGCGAAAGGTAAAGCCATTGATCGGGAAAGGGCTCAAATTGCTCGTCAACAAATACGCTGTTCCCTTTTCGCTGCGCTTTTCCTTGAAAAGGCAGCGCTATGAGATTTCCAAAGCCGCCCTCAGGAATGGTGGACTGCGCGGGCAGCATTCGGTCAAATGCTTTGAAGGTGATTGTCTTGTTCAGTATCGCCGCTTCGGTGATAAGGCCGCTTCCAAAATCTCGTGCGGTCTTTGCGCTGACGAGCTCTAGGAAGAAAAACCAGACATGTGCGCCGTCGCCCGATCTCGATCGCTCGACTGCGACATCGATTCCGTGGCTTTTTGCGACATGTCGAATGGCATTCGTCGCTTCTTTCCAATCGGCTCCGTCATAATCGATGACCAGGACTTTCGTGTTACTGTCTTTATCGAGCACATATTGGCCTATAACGTCTCGAAGCCTATCGTCATTGCCTCTGAAATGGGCGATGATCGCGGCATCGCTCAACTCGGGGAAGACGCGGCTGCTGCATTCCGTGCATTTGACTCTCTGGTGGCTTGCTTTGGGGCAAATGCCTGACTTCCACTCATTTGCGCAGGCGGGCGTATAGCCGATTCCTCCGTCTTTTCTGCGGTACCCATGAGCGTAGACATCTTTGCGGCCAGAAAAGAGATTGCGGAAGAGCTCGAGTTTGTCGCGCGCTGGGCTCGCACTGGTGACGATACCCTCGACCTGCGCCCGTCTATCGAAAGATGTGCCAGCTTTCTCCCATTCTTCCAGCGTTGTATAACGGATGTCTGGACCGCTGCTGCAGATAACGATTTGACTGTACGGTTCCGATACGTGAGCGACTGTTCTCTCGAATTGGAATAACTTGTCCCCGATGAGGGCGTATTGATATGTGACGTTGCTCATGTAGATGCCGTTCTTGTCAGGGCTCATTGGAAAGAGGGTACGCTATTTTGTTTTTTGGATGCCCGGCTCTCATTTTGGTTCGGTGATAGTGGGGTGCAGCTCCGTGAGCGGCGTTCGCTTTCTGCCAAAATGTGCGACAGCTGTTGCTGGATGGGTTTTAGCGGCTATGAGGCGGGTTGGAGACGCGGGGGTTGCCCTCAAATAAACCCGGTGGGCAAAAAATGGCAAATATGAGTACTGTTGCTTGGTTAGAAACATATCATCTTGAAAGTATTTAAAACAAATTGACTGAGATTTAGTATATCCAACTCCCTAAACGCGACGATTCGGTGCTTTATGGCGCTTGAAATCGGTGGAAGCGGGCAATTTCAGTCAGATTTTGCTGTTGCTAAATTTGTGACAGTACTCATATTTGCCATTTTTTGCCCACCGGGTATCGTTCGGAGCCAATCAAAGCTCCCCAAGCAGCTGGAAATGCGCCGATCGCCAATAAATATCTTATATGTGGATGGCACATTAAAATGTTGCGGCGGAATGGGGATTGATTTGCGGCTGATAAGTCAAAACAGTCCCTATTCCACCGCAAGTGGTAAAGGTGCCCCTAGTGGATGGGCTGGTAGCGGGGGCAGTAGCTGATGGCGATGGCGTCGACGCCTACGTGGGTGGCGATGGTGCAGCCGATGGGGCCGGTGCCGGCGTCTACGTAGTCCTGGCCCGCGAGCGCCTCGTTGACAAGTTCCTGCTCCTCGGCGGCGCCGGTCGCGAGCACACGCACGCTTGAGCCCGGGTGCTCGTCCAAAAACGTGAGGCAGTCTGCCATGGTGTTGGCAACGATGCGCTTGGCGCCGCGGCCCTTTTTGATGGCCTTGATCTCGCCCGACTGCCACTCCGGCGAAACGGCCAGGCGAATGTTGAGCATCTGCGTCAGCTGGCCGGCGAGCTTGGGGGCGCGGCCGTTTTTGACTAGGTTCTCGAGCGTGCGGGGAATCAGCAGCAGGTGGGCGTCGGGCAGCGTCGCGCGGATCTGCGCCTCGGTCTCGTCCAAGCTGCGGCCGTCCTCGCGCATGGCCAGCGCGTACTCCACCAGCAAGCCCTCGGCGCCCGAGCCGGTGCGCGAATCGATGCAGCGCACGTCGAGCTCGTGGGTCTCGGCGACCAGGCATGCGTTGGAATAGCAGGCGGACCACTCGCTGCACAGCGAGATAAAGATCGCGCTGTCGTGGCCATCGGCGCGCACGCGGTCAAACAGCGCCTTGAACTCGCCGGCGCTCGGCTGCGAGGTGTGCGGCAGCTGCTCAGAGCCGGCCATGCGCGCGACGTATTCCTCGGCAGTAATCTGCACCTGGTCGAGCAGGTCCTCGCCCTCGATAATCACATGCAGCGGAATCACGTAAATACCGAGCTCTTGGGCGCGGGCGGGGGAGATGTCCGACGTGGAGTCGGTTATGATGGCAAAAGACATAATTGCACCTTTCGATGGGGCGCCACGGCGCCGCCGATTGAGAGCAAAGTGCGACAAGTATAGTGGAGTTGCTCTACATTGCTAGGTTCAATTGTTGAATAGTCAACAGTTTGAAGTGTCGGTGTGGAAATCGTCAACTGGGGAAGAGGAATGCCGATGGAGGCGTTGGAGATATGCAGGCGGCCGGTCGTGCTGTTCGATTTTGACGGCACGGTGGCAGATACGGGCCGGGCGGTGATGACCTCGACACGCAAAACGCTGGCTGCGCGCGGGTTTTCGGAGACGCAGATGGGTGATCTGCGCCGCATGATCGGGCCGCCCCTGTGGAAGAGCTTTCACGACTTTTACGGCTTTTCCCGCGAGGAGTCGCTTGTGGTGGCCGATGAGTACCGCGCCTTTTTTGATGAACTGGGACCGGAGGAGTATCCCGTGTTCAATGGGGTCCCCGAGCTGCTGGATGGGTTGGTCGCCCAAGGCAAACGTATGGCCGTGGCGACGTCGCGCATGGAGGCCAAGTGCATCGACATGGTGCATGAGCTCGGGCTCTCTCAGTTTGAGGCGGTGATTGGCATGAATCCGCCGCAGGGACGCGAGACCAAGGCCGATTCGGTCCGCGATGTCCTGGCGGCGCTCGGCGCGACGGCCGACGATGCCGTGATGATCGGCGATCGCTTTAACGATGTGGAGGGCGCGCACGCAATGGGCGTGCCGTGCATCGGCATCTATTCGGGCGCGGCGGCGCCGGGCGAGCACGAGGCGGCGGGTGCCGATGCGGTGGTGCACTCGGTGGCCGAGCTTGCTAAACTTTTCGCTATCTAATGACGTAATGTGAGGGGCGAGCGCGCTCGCCGCTCATTGGTAAGGAGGTCGTCCATGAATCAGGTGGAGCAGAGCGTCGCCGAGTATGTCGACGAGGTCTGGGAAGATGTCGTCGCCGATATCGAGCAGCTGGTGAGCTATCCGTCCGTGGCAGTTTCTGCCGATGCAGAGCCCGGCGCGCCGTTTGGCCGCCCGGTCCGTGACGCGCTCGACTGTGCGCTCGGCATCGCGCAGAAGCTCGGCTATCAGACGAGCGACGACGAGGGCTATGTGGGCATTGCCGATATTCCTGGCCGCGGCGACAAGCAGCTCGCGACCATCTGCCACGTGGACGTGGTGCCCGCCGGCCCGGGCTGGAACACCGACCCGTTTGCGATGGAGCGTCGCGAGGGCTGGCTGCTCGGCCGCGGCGTTATCGACGACAAGGGTCCGGCGGTGCTGTCGCTCTACGCCGGCGCCTATCTGCTCAAGCACGGCATTGTTCCGCGCTACACCTTCCGCGCACTGCTGGGCTGCGATGAGGAAGTGGGCATGTCCGACGTTCACCATTATCTGGAGAACCACGCGAACCCCGACTTTCTGTTTACGCCCGATGCCGAGTTCCCGGTCTGTAATGCCGAGAAGGGCCAGTTTGGGGCGACATTTGTGAGCTCCAAGATCGACGGCGGGCGCATTGTGTCCTGGAGTGGTGCCGAGGCGAGCAACGCCATTCCGTCGCAGTCTATCTGCGAGCTTGCGATTGCCGCCGATGAGCTGCCGGCGCCGGTCGAGAACGGCGACCGCCTGGAGATCACGGCGCTCGATAACGGGCATGCGCAGATTTTCGCCCACGGCATTGGCGGTCATGCCTCGATGCCAGAGGGAACGATCAACGCCGTCGGGCTGATCGTGGCGTATCTGCGCGAGGCCGAGGACGCGTTTGGTGCACGCGACGAGCGCCTGCTGACGCCTGCCGAGCACGAGTTCGTCAAGTTCCTGGCCTTTGTGCATGCGGATGCCTATGGCCGCGGCCTGGGTATCGATGCGACGAACGCGGCGTTTGGCCCGCTCACGTGCAACCCCGGCGTCATCCGCGTGGTGGATGGCCACATTGAGCAGGTCATTGACGTGCGTTTCCCCGACAGCACGAGCGCCGATACCATCCGCGAGCAGCTCGAGCCACTTGTGGGCCGCTTTGGCGTGACGTATCGCGTGGATCGCGCAAAGGTGCCGTTCTCGGTCTCTGCCGACGATCCGGCTGTGAAGGCGCTTATCGATACCTATAACGAGTTTACGGGCAAGCATGTCGAGCCCTTCGCCATGGGCGGTGGCACGTACGCACGCAACTTTGCCCGCGCCGTCTCGTTTGGCCCCGAGGAGACCGGCCTGGAGCTGCCCCCATGGGGCGGCCAGATGCACGGCCCCAACGAGTGCGCCAACGAAGAGCAGCTCAAGCAGGCGCTCAAGATTTATATCGTCGCAATCCTGCGCTTGAACGAGCTGGAGCTTTAAGGCTGCGGCGTTTTAACAACTTAGCACCCCTTTCGTCCGGGCTTTTTAAGTTGCGGTGGAATAGTTCCTAGAATGGGCCATTTGATGGCCAAGCAGGAACTATTTCACCGCAACTTTGTTTTTATTGGTGTAAAAGGCGGGTCATGCTTGGTGGCGGGTTTGTTATCCGTTTGTAAAGGCTGGGCAGAGCTTGCGGTAAGGGTCTATCAAATGCCCGTAAGAAACAGCAGTTGGCGCGGACGCTGCCCGGTCGGGGCCGTATCGTTCCTTTCAGCAAAGCGGGCAGGGTGCCCGCGAGTCGCATGTATGAAAGGAAGATCATGCTCGATCAGGCTTATTCTCGTCGTCAGTTCCTCGGCCTCGCTGGTGGTCTTGCCAGCATCGTCGGTCTCGGTCTCGTTGGTTGCGGCGGCTCCGGTGCATCCGACGCCGCCGACAAGGGTAGCGCCGCTGCTGCCGAGTCCGTCTCCGGCGAGGTGACCTACGACGGCGCCTCCTCGTTCCAGGCTCTCGTCGAGGCCGCTGCCGAGAAGTTCATGGATGCCAACCCCGACGTCTCCGTCTCCGGCTCGGGCAACGGTTCGGGCAAAGGTCTGACCGCTGTCGCCGCCGGCACCGTCACCATCGGTAACTCTGACGTCTTCGCCGAGACCAAGCTCGAGGCCGATCAGGTCAAGAACCTCGTCGACCACGAGGTCGCCGTCGTGGGCATGGGCCCCGTCGTCTCCAAGAACGTCAAGGTCGATGACCTGTCCCTCGAGCAGCTCAAGGGCATCTTCTCCGGCCAGATCACCAACTGGAAGGAGGTCGGCGGCGACGACGCCAAGATCGTCGTTCTCAACCGCAAGGCCGGCTCCGGCACCCGCGCCACCTTCGAGGCCGCCGTCTTTGGCGACGAGGCCGTCGACTTTAAGGGCGACGCCGAGCTCGACAAGTCCGGCGATGTCCAGACTCAGATGGGCAGCACCGACAACGCCATCTCCTACCTCGACTTCTCGCACTTCGATGACTCCAAGTTCAACGCCATCATGGTCGAGGGCGTCGAGCCCAAGAGCACAAACGTCACCGACGACTCCTTCAAGATCTGGGCGACCGAGCACATGTACTGTGCTAAGGACGCCGACGAGGCCACCAAGGCCTTCCTGGAGTTCATGCTTTCCGACGACGTCCAGGGCAAGCTCGTCGAGGAGCAGGGCTTTATTCCCGTTTCTGCCATGAAGGTCGTCAAGGACGCCAGTGGCAAGGTCTCCGCTAAATAAGTAATCGCCCCCGGAAAGGTTTGCAATGGCAAAACAGCTGCCAAAGCGCGAGCTTGAGAACGTGGGCCTGGGCGTCACGGGTGCGTGCGTAGCGCTCGTGACGCTTGTCGTTGCCGCGCTCATCTTTATGGTCGCCCAAAAGGGCCTCTCGGCTTTTGTCAAGGACGGCGTCTCAGTCGTCGAGTTCTTTGCCGGCACCAAGTGGGACCTGGCCAACACAGCCGAAAACGGCCTGCCCTACACCGGCGCCCTGCCCCTGATCGTCACCTCGTTTGCGGTCATGGTGCTCTCCACGCTCATCGCGCTGCCCATCGCCATCGGCTCCGCCATCTTTGCGGTCGAGATCCAGCCTAAGTTTGGCTCCAAGGTCTTTCAGCCGCTTATTGAGCTTTTGACCGGCATTCCCTCGGTCGTCTTTGGCCTGATCGGCTTTCACGTGGTCGTCGGCCTTATGAAGAGCGTTTTCCACGTGAGCACGGGCCTGGGCATCCTGCCCGGCGCCATCGTGCTGGCCGTCATGATTCTGCCGACGATGACCACGCTTTCGGTCGATGGTCTGCGTGCCGTGCCCGATAGCTACCGCCAGGGCTCGCTCGCGCTGGGCTACACCCGCTGGCAGACCATCTGGCACGTGGTGCTCAAGTCTGCCATGCCGTCGCTCATGACCGCGGTCATCCTGGGTATGACCCGCGCCTTTGGCGAGACGCTTGCCGTGCGCATGGTTATCGGCGGTATCGAGGCCATGCCGACGTCGCTGCTGTCGCCAGCGTCGACCATCACCACCACGCTCACCACGTCCATGGCGGTCTATGCCGAGGGCTCGGCCCAGGACGATGTCTTGTGGGCGCTCGGCCTGCTGCTGATGGGCATGAGTCTCATCTTTATCCTGATCATCCACCTTATCGGCCGCAAGGGGGCGAAGGCTCGTGGCTAGCACGCGCATCCATATCGACGAGGCGAGACTCGGGCGTGTCCAAAAGCAAGACCGCATCGCCACGGGCGTGCTGACGGCAATCGTCGCCATCGTCATGCTCGTCGTCGTCTCCATGGTGGCCTATATCCTGTTCGAGGGTATCTCGACGCTGTTCCAGCCGGGCTTTCTCACGCAGCCATCGCGCGCCAACGGAACCCAGGGCGGCGTACTCTATCAGCTGTTCGACTCGTTCTATCTGCTGCTGATCACCTTAGGTATCTCGGTGCCCATCAGCCTGGGCGGAGCGGTCTTCCTGGTCGAGTACGCGCCGGACGGACCCATCCGCGACATCGCCTCCACCGCCATCGAGACGCTGTCTTCACTGCCTTCCATCGTCGTCGGCATGTTCGGATTCCTGGTGTTCTCGGTGCAGCTGGGCTGGAAGTACTCCATCATCTCCGGCGCCGTTGCGCTCACCATGTTCAACATCCCCATCCTGGTGCGCGTGATTCAGCAGGCGCTCGAGGACGTGCCGCAGGCCCAGCGCGATGCGTGCCTGGCTATGGGCCTCACCCGCTGGGAGGCCACACTGCACATCCTGATCCCTGAGGCCATGCCCGCCATCGTGACCGGTATCGTACTTTCGGCCGGACGCGTGTTTGGCGAGGCCGCGGCGCTGCTCTTTACCTCGGGCATGAGCTCGCCGGTTCGCCTGAATTTCTTGAGCTTTAACCTGTCGAGCCCCACCTGCGCCTGGAACGTGTTCCGTCCCGGCGAGTCGCTCGCCGTGCACATCTACAAGATTTACGGCGAGGGCAGCCCCGAGGCCCAGCAGATCGTTTGGGGTACCGCGGCACTGCTGATGATCTGCGTGCTGCTGTTTAACGTAATCGCCCGCATCGTGGGCAAGCAACTGGCAAGGAAGATGACGGCCGAATGAGCGAGATGAATGCAACGCCCGCAACCGAAGCGGTGTCGTCCGAGACCCAGGATTTTCTGTCGAGCGTGAGGGAGAGCGAGAAGCACGTTCGCGTGAGCGGTAGGGCTGTGAGCGACGAGGTCGTGCTCTCCACCAAGGACGTTAACGTGTACTACGGCGATCACCATGCGCTGCACAATACGTCGCTCGACTTTCACAAGGGCGAGATCACGGCGCTCATCGGGCCTTCGGGCTGCGGCAAGTCGACCTTCTTGCGTAGCCTCAACCTGATGAATCGCGAGATTCGCCGCTGTCGCGTGGAGGGCGAGATCAACTACCGCGGGCGCAACGTGAACACCAAGACCGAGAACACCTACGAGCTGCGTCGGTCTATTGGCATGGTGTTCCAGCAGCCCAACCCGTTCCGCAAGTCCATTCGCGACAACATCACGTTTGCGCCCAAGCGCCACGGCATCACCGACCGTGACGAGCTCGACCGCATGGTCGAGGAAAGTCTGCGCGGTGCCGCGCTGTGGGACGAGGTCAAAGACAAGCTCGACAAGAGCGCCTACGCGCTTTCGGGCGGTCAGCAGCAGCGTCTGTGCATTGCGCGCACGCTGGCGCTCAACCCCGACGTGATCCTGTTCGACGAGCCCTGCTCGGCGCTCGACCCCATCTCGACGTTGGCGATCGAGGACCTGATGTCATCGATCGTTGCCGACCGTGCCATCGTCATCGTGACGCACAACATGGAGCAGGCGTCGCGCGTGTCCAACCGCACGGCGTTCTTCTACATGGGCGATATGGTCGAGTACGACGAGACCGACGAGATTTTCCAACGGCCCAAGGATAAGCGGCTGAATGATTACCTCACCGGCATGTTCTCCTAGTCCGGGACATGCTTGAGGCCCGCGGCGGCCACGGTTGTCGCGGGACTGATTGGAGAGGCGGGTCATCTCTTTTGCGAGATGGCCCGCCTTTTTGCTCTGCGACCGAAACGACCACCACAAAGGGGACAGGCACCTTCGTGGTGGTTTGGGGTGGGGCTCGCTGCTATCATGGACAACGTTGAATTTCTACGAAGGAGCAGGGCATATGGCGATTCTTTTGGGATGCGATTCCATCAGCCTAGAGTTTCCCACCAAGCATATTTTCGATAGCGTGACGCTCGGCGTGGGCGAGGGCGACCGCATTGGTATTGTCGGTAAAAACGGCGACGGCAAGTCGACGCTGCTGAGCGTGCTCGCCGGCACGCTGGAGCCCGATGACGGACGCGTGACGCACCGCCGCGGCATCACGATCGGTCTACTCGGCCAAAAGGACCAGCTTGTCGATACCGATACCGTGCATCATGCCGTTGTGGGTGACGCCCCCGAGTACGAGTGGGCGTCGAGCCCCCGTACGCGCCAGATCCTCGCCGGCCTCATTAGCGATGTGCCCTGGGAGGGCATGGTAGGCGAGCTCTCGGGCGGTCAGCGCCGCCGCGTGGACCTCGCGCGCCTGCTGATCGGCGACTATGACGTGCTCATGCTCGATGAGCCCACCAACCATCTGGACATGCGCACCATCAACTGGCTTGCGCGTCACTTAAAGGCCCGCTGGCAGCGCGGTCAGGGCGCGATGCTCGTGGTCACGCACGATCGCTGGTTCTTGGACGAGGTCTGCACCAGCATGTGGGAGGTTCACGACGGCCAGGTCGATCCCTTCGAGGGCGGCTATTCGGCATATATCCTGCAGCGCGTGGAACGCGACCGCATGGCCGCGGTTACCGAGGAGCGCCGTCGCAACATGGCACGTAAGGAGCTCGCGTGGCTGAGCCGCGGTGCCCAGGCGCGCTCCACCAAGCCCAAGTTTCGCGTGGATGCCGCTCGCGAGCTGATCGCCGACGTGCCGCCCGTGCGTGACGAGCTGGAGCTCAAGCGCCTGGCCGTGAGCCGCCTGGGCAAGCAGGTTATCGATGTGGTCGACGTGGACGCCGGCTATGCGGATACCGATGGCGCGCCCAAGCAGGTGCTCAACGACGTGACCTGGCTCATTGGTGCGGGCGACCGCTATGGTCTTTTGGGCGAGAACGGCGCCGGCAAGTCGACTTTGCTCGACGTGATCCAGGGCAAGATCGCGCCCCTGCGCGGCCGCGTGAAGATCGGCCAGACGGTGCGCTTTGGCGTGCTGTCGCAGCAGCTCGAGGAGCTCGAACCCTACATGGGCGACACGATCCGCGAGGTGCTCAGCCACTATAAGAAGTACTACGTCATTGACGGCAAGGAGACTTCACCCGAGAAGCTCTGCGAGCGTCTGGGCTTTACGACGCAGCAGCTCTGGAGCCGCATCGGCGATCTTTCGGGCGGCCAGCGCCGTCGTCTGTCGCTGCTACTGACAATCCTGGACGAGCCCAACGTGCTCATCCTGGACGAGCCCGGCAACGACCTGGATACCGACATGCTGGCGATTGTCGAGGACTTGCTGGACGGCTGGCCGGGCACGCTGATCCTGGTGACGCACGACCGCTTCTTGATGGAGCGCGTGACCGACCAGCAGTGGGCACTGCTCGACGGTCACCTGACGCATATGCCCGGCGGCGTGGACCAGTACCTGCGCCTGTGCAACGCCACGGCCGAGGGCGAGCCCGTGGGCGCACCGAGTGCCAAGACCGGCACGTTCGACACCGGCGCCGCAGCGGTTGCGGCCGAAAAGCCCAAGACGAGCGGGCAGCCCAACGGTCTTTCCAACGCCGAGCGCCAGAAGCTCCGCCGCGAGGTGAGCTCGCTCGAGCGCAAGATGGAGACGCAGCGCGCTCGCGTGGAGGAGGCCGAGGCTGCGATGGCGCAGGTCGACCCCACCAATTACACGGCGCTGGGCGAGCAGCAGGCAAAGATCGACGAGGCCCACGCCGCCATGGACGAGTTGGAGATGGCGTGGCTCGAGGCGAGCGAGAAGCTCGAGGGCGAGGAGTAGGCGAGGATGATCAAGGCCGCGTTTTTCGATATCGACGGCACGTTGCTGAGCTTTAAGACCCATCGGATTCCGGCGTCGGCGCAGCAGGTGCTCGACAGCTTTCATGAGCAGGGGATTGCGTGCGTGATCGCCACGGGTCGCCCGACCTATCAGATGCCCGATTGGCTGTTCGATCTTGGTTGGGATGCGTACATTACGCTTTCGGGCCAGCACTGCTTTGATGCCGAGGGGGTTTACCGCAGCTGCCCGATCGATCCGGACGACGTCGCGGTGATCGTGGACCAGGTGGCCGAGGGGCGCTACGACTCGCTGTGCATGCAGGGCGAGAACTCGTTTGTGAACCGCCTGTCCGAGCGCGTGGTGACGGCCGGTAGCAACGCGGGAATCGTCTACCACGAGGAACCGTTTGAGCACGCTTTTGACGCGCCGGTTTACCAGTTCTGCGCCTTTGTGGACCCTGCCGACGAACATATCGTGACCGACGCCGTGTCGCATTCGCTCACCACGCGCTGGTGCGACCTGTTCTGCGACATTATTCCCGCTAACGGCGGCAAGGACCTGGGCGTGGCGGCGACGCTCGAGCGGCTTGGTATCGACGCGAGCGAGGCGATTGCCTTTGGCGACGGCGAGAACGACCTGTCGATGTTCTCGGCCGTGGGCACAAGTGTGGCCATGGGCAACGCGCAGGATACCGTGAAGGCCGCAGCGACCTACGTGACGACCGCCGTAGACGACGACGGCATCTACAACGCCGCCGAGCACTTTGGCCTGCTATAGCTACGGATTCGGCACTTGGGGACGTTCCTTTTGCGCCGGCAGTCGGGGGCACTCCTTGCGGGGCGTGTCCCCGCTTTGTTTTCGTCCCGTGCGTTTTGTGAAACACGGTTAACTTTTTAGACAACGTAGTAAGACATAGGCAACTTTTGCGGTAAAGTAAATCAAGCAAAAGTATCCAAAGGCTAACTAGAAGCCATCGCGAAAGGCGGCCCATGGCCCTACGTGAATCCGGAGAAGACTATCTCGAATCTATTTATGTGCTCTCGGAGCGCCAGGGCGTCGTTCGCTCGATTGACGTTGCCGAATACCTGGGCGTAACCAAGGCGAGCGTCTCTAAAGCCATGGCGACGCTGGAGAACAACGGCTATGTCGAAATGGGTAAAC
>UQWQ01000054.1 GCA_900544755.1 uncultured Collinsella sp.
CACGCAAAGGAAAGCACTTAATGTGCTTTCCGTCTTGCGCAGGACTGTAGAGCAGGAAAGTTCATATGCGCCGCCCGGCTCCCGCGGCCCTCAGGGGCATCTCTCATGCAAAAACTTTTGTCGGGTAAAGTCCGAGGTCAGTGGCGTTTTATACCGAGAAATTCAAAAAAAGTTGAAAATCCATTACAAATTTGCGTTGACTTTAGGTAACTAAAGTTTCATACTGCGTTTCATCCACTGGGGGATGTGAACACGCACGGATCGTTCGCATCATGATTGAAGAGGATTTTTTAGACATGTTCACGCATCAGCTAAACATTATCAGCGTAGTAATTATCTGATGCGGGTTAGCACATACAGCTAGCCCGTACGATAACGGGCGGCTGATGAAGATGAGGGCCGTCGAGCGCAACCGACGGCCCTCATTTTTTATGTCTGAGAAGTTCTTTTTAGAGGAGGAAATGTAATGAACGGAGTTTTGCTCATGGTTGTGGCCGCGGCGGTGCTCGCCTGTGGCTATCTGGGCTACGGCCGCTGGCTGGCCAACAAGTGGGGCGTTGACAAAGAGGCCCTCACGCCGGCCAAGCGCATGAAGGACGGCAAGAGCTTCTCGCCCGTCTCCGCCTTTACCGCGTTCTCGCACCAGTTCAGCTCGATCTGCGGTGCTGGCCCTGTTACGGGTACGATCGTCGCCATGGCCTTTGGCTGGCTGCCCGTCGTGCTCTGGGTCCTCGTCGGCGGCATCTTCTTTGGCGCCGTCCACGACTTTGGTGCTCTGTACGCTTCGATGAAGAACAACGGCAAGTCGCTCGCTCAGCTCATCGAGAAGTACATCGGCAAGACCGGCCGTCGCCTGTTCCTGCTGTTCTGCTGGCTGTTCTGCATCATCGTCATCGCCGCCTTCACCGACATGGTCTGCAAGACGTTCATGTTCACCCCGGCCGTTGACGCTTCTGGTGCTGCTACCGGTGCCATCGACTTCACCAAGTCCTATGCCGCCGGCTGCGCTGGTACCATCTCCATCCTGTTCACCTTCGTCGCTATCGCCTTTGGTTGGGCCCAGAAGAAGTTCAACCTCACCGGTGCTACCGAGTTCGTCACCGGCGTGGTCCTCATGGTTCTCATGTTTGCCGTCGGTATGCAGTTCCCGGTCTACCTGGATAAGTTCCAGTGGTTCGCCGTCGTCATGGTCTACCTGGTCTTCGCTGGCGCTATGCCCATCCAGATGCTCAAGACCCCGCGTGACTACCTCACTTCCATCATGATGATCGTCATGATCGTTTGCGCTGTCCTCGGCATCGTCGTCCTGGGCGTCAACGGCCAGGCCACCATCACCGCTCCGGTCTTCACCGGCTTCTCCAGCGCTTCTGGCATGATGTTCCCGGTCCTGTTTGTTTCCGTTGCCTGCGGTGCCCTCTCCGGCTTCCACAGCCTCGTTTCTTCTGGTACCTCCTCCAAGCAGGTCGAGAAGGAGCAGGACGCCGTCAAGGTCGGTTATGGCGCCATGATCGTCGAGTCCTTCGTCGGCATCCTTGCCATCATCGTTGCCGGCATCATGTTCTCCGACATGAACACCGCCGGTACCGGCGCCCTCAACGCTGGCGTCGCTTCCACCCCGTTCCAGATCTTCGCTGCTGGTATCTCCCGCGGTATGCAGGCCTTCGGTGTTGACGGTACGCTCGCTACCGTCTTCATGACGATGAACGTTTCCGCTCTGGCCCTGACCTCGCTCGACGCCGTCGCCCGCATCGCCCGCACCTCGTTCTCCGAGTTCTTTGCCCAGACCAACGACGCCCTGGCCATCGAGTCCAAGGCCGGCTACATGAAGGTTCTCGGCAACCCCTGGTTCGCCACGGTCGTCACCCTGCTTCCCGGTCTCGCCCTCGCCTTTGGCGGCTATGCCAACATCTGGCCGCTCTTTGGTGCTTCCAACCAGCTGCTCGGCGGCATGACCATGATCACCCTCGCCGTGTTCTGCAAGTGCACCGGCCGCAAGGGCTGGATGCTCTACGTGCCCGTTGCCTTCCTGCTCTGCTGCACCTTCACCTCGCTGGTCCAGAGCGCCATGGGCTGCATGACCGCTGTCCAGGCTTACGGCTTCTTCGGCACCATCCCGGCTACCGCCACCACGGCCGCCGTCTCCGTCGCCGCCACCAAGGGCTTGCAGCTCGTTTTCGCCGTCCTGCTGATGGTCCTGGGCCTCATCGTCGCCGTCAACTGCCTCAAGGAGTTCTTCGGCAAGGAGGCCGGCTCCATGCCCGACGAGGAGCCCGAGTGGTCCGAGATGGGCAAGGCCGAGTACGGTCGCGCCGCTGCCGCTGAAGCTCCTGCCGACGCCGAGGCCGCCAAGGCCTAGTCGGTCGGACGGGTTGAATCTCCCATCTATTTGACTCGGAAAGACCGGGTCCGCAATCAAGCGGACCCGGTCTTTTTTCTTGTGAGAACAGGTGGTGCAAGGGCGTTCTCGCAGATGTTTTGCGTGGATAGGCTCGTGCGTTGTACCATATGGACGTATATGTGTGCATATGAAAGGGGCCCCGTGGCCAAGACGGTATATTCCGATAATCAAAACAATGTCGATGCTCTGGCTGAGCGTCTGAGCAGCCAGACATCGCTTTCTGCCGAGCGCGCCAAGCTGGTTGCCTACGACCTGCTCTGCCGCAAGGCGCTCAAGATTAAGTCGAGCGCGCTGGCGCAGATTTTCCGCTCCGTCGATAAGGAATGCGACACCAAGGCGATGCGCGATGAGCTTATCGCGGCAAATATCGTGACCAAGATCGAGGGCAGCGGCATTAACGGGCGCCCGGCGTTCTATACCATCAATGTCGAGATCTGCGATGCCCAGGAGCAGCCTGCCGAGTCCGTCGAAGATTTTGTCGTCGAGGATTCCGCTGACGTGCCTGCTGTGGAAGAAGCTGCTCCGCGTGAGCATGTCGATACCGATGAGTTGCTCGATGAGAACGTCGTGCGTGCCTTTACGGCCAAGGCAGGACGCGGCGGTTTTGGCGGGGGTGGCAAGCGCGATGCGCAGCGCCGCGCCCAGCAGGAGCGCTTCCGTCGTGCCGTTGCTCAAAAGGGTGAGACGGATGCCGAGGCTGTTGAGAACGAGGTTGCTGCCGAGTCGCAGAGGCCCGCGAAGGAGCAAAAGCCCGTGGAGGCCCAGGAGCCCCAGCGTCGCCGTGGTGCCCACTTTAAGGCTGCGCAGCAGGATGTCGCGCATGAGGTTGAAGAGCCTTCCGAGGCTGCAGACGATGTTGAGGAGTCTGCCAAGAAGGCTCCGGGTTCATGCCGTCCCGGGCGTGGTTTTGCGAGGCGCTCGTATCCCGTAAGGCGTCAGGAGAAGGGCGAGCCGGCTCCGACCGCTCAGGCCGAGAAGGCCGAACAAACCGAGAAAACCGTTGAGCCGGCGGCTCGCGAGCAGCAACCTTCCGAGTCGCAGCCTGCGGCTGACACTGAGGTCAAAGCTCAACAGACCGCTGATAAGCAGGCGGGGGAGAGCGCCTCAGGCAAGCCCCGCCGTCGTCGTCACCGCGGCGGTCGTGGCTCAAATGCCGAGGCCGCGGCCGAGAAGACAGCGACACAAAACGGAGATGAGAAGGCCGAGACTCCGGTGGATCAGGTCAAGCGCCAGCCGGCGAAGGAGGCCAAGTCCGATCGTCCGCAAAAGCGCTCGTCTGCGCCCAAGCAGGAACGTAATACCCGGGCAGATTCCAAGCGTAAGCCTCATGCACAGGCTGAGCCTGCCGCGGCTGATAGTGCTACCCAGCAGCCCGAGTCGGCCGTCCACGGCGAGGTATCGGCGTTTGCCCTTGCCCGCGTTTTGGGCAGGCAGCTGCTCAAAGTTGTCCCTACGCCTACGGCGCTCTCTAAGATCAAGGAGCAGCAGACTCAAATTGTTAAGGTCGAGGGCAAGGACGGCAAAAAGGCGCCGCAGCGCACTCAGCACAACGAGATGTCCAACCGCAAGATTGCCGAGGAAATCGCAATCATCCAGGCTTGGATCGAGCAAAACCGAGGTGCCGATACGCCGGTTGCCTCGCGCCGCCAGCGTGCCTACCAGATTTTTAACGACGAGAAGGCTTTTGACGGCAAGCACGGTGAGCGCCTGATAAGGCGCATGACCGAAAAGGGCATCAGCATGCAGGCGATCAAGGTCGCCCCCAACCGCCCCGTGCACTTTACGGGTTTCTTTACGCTGGGCGCCGATAAGCCGTTCATTATGGTCGAGAACCTGGACACCTACGACGAGATCGTCAGGCTGCTGCGTGGCCGCAAGCACGCCAAGCTCTTTGGCATCAAGGTGGGCGGCGTGATTTTTGGCGGCGGATGCAAGGCGAGCGTCTCGCATGCTCTGGACGATTATCTGGCCGAGATCGGCTATCGCTTTAACTACGTCTACTACGTGGGCGATATCGACCGCGAGGGCGCGCGCATCGTCGAGCAGGCTCGCAATGCCAATGTGGTTGAGATTCGCCTGCATGCCGGTATGTACCGCGCCATGCTCGCCGAGCATAAGCGTCGCGTGAAGGCCGGCGGCGAGTGCGAGCGCGCGGCTGCCAACCAGGGCGTGCCGCAGAACTTGGCGGCGACGATCAAGGATCTGCCCATGGTCACGCGCGTGCAGTTCCGCAATGTGCTACGTGAAGGCGGGCGCATTCCGCAGGAGATTCTGATGACCGCCGACTATCGGGATGGCGACTCGGGAAGTTTCGACCGCATGCTGAACAACTAAATTCCGCCGGCCCCGGGAGAGCGGGGACACCGGCTTAGGTTTCCTGCTCTACAGTCCTGCTCACGACGGAGGCCACATTAAGTGGCCTCCTGTTCGTGCGGAACTCGCGACAAACTTAACCCCTGCCCCGGTGCCCGGCGGGCAAACGTCGTTGGGCTTATCGCTGACAGGAAATGACCGCTTGCATATCGCCCGCTGGCTTGGCACGGTACAATGCTTGCAGCTTTTAATTCATGAATTAGTGGAGTTATTGATGGCAGAATCTCGTGCGGAGCGTAGGGCTCGTCGTGCTTTGGTGGAAGCGGCTGAGGGGTCAAAAGAGGAGAAATCCTCTACGAAATCCAAGTCTTCTAAAGCTGCAAAAAGCAAGTCGGCTAAGGGCAAGACTAAGGCCAAGCGTCCCGGCTCTCGTCGGAGCGAGGACAAGGCATCTCAGACTCGCTCCGAGCGCTCGCATAAAGATCCGGTTTCGTCTGCACATAAGGCTGCGGACCCCAAGTCTCCCTGTTCGATCATGAAAGCTTGCGGTGGGGGCACGGCGCTCAATCGTCCTTATAAGAAGCAGTTGGCAGCCAAGCAGGCTGCCATGGAGGAGCTTTTTGCCTCGCTTTGCGAGCGTGAGGGCATTGCTGTCGACCCTATTCGTGGTATGGGTGTCACCTTGGGCGATCCGGGCAAGTATCCTGCGCCGCGTGGTTTTCGTCATAAGGCTGCCACTCCGTTTGCTCCCGGCAAAGAGGGCGCTGTCCGCTGCGGCTTTTTTGAACGTGGGACGCACAGGATCGTTGCTGTTCCTGAATGCCCTGTCGAGGCGCCGGGCACTCGTCAGATTCTCAACGGCATCGCTCGCGAGGCCGAACGTCTGCATATTCCTGCCTTTAACGAAGACAAGCATCTGGGGCTGCTTCGCTATGCCGTCGTTCGCTGCGGCTGGCGCACCGACCAGATTATGGTCACCCTCGTGACCGCTCAGCGCGACCTGCCGCATGCGCAGGAGTTCTTTGAGGCTGTCGCCGCACTCGATCCGCATATCGTCACCGTCGCTCAGAACATCAACGGTCGCCCCGGCAATGCCATCTTGGGTGAGGAGACTCGTATCGTCTATGGCGCCGAATGCATGCGCGACCAGCTGCTCGGCTGCGAGTTCGATATCTCCCCCACCGCGTTCTATCAGACCAATCCGCAGCAAACCGAGCTGCTCTATCGACTTGCCATTGACGGCATGGACCTGCAGCAGGGTGACATTCTTATGGACGCTTACTGCGGCAGCGGAACCATCGGCCTGTGCGCCGCGAAGGATGCCCAGGACAAGGGCATCGGCATTATGCTGCTCGGCGTGGAGCGCAACCCGGCGGGCATTGCCGACGCACGTCGCAATGCCGAGCTCAACGGCCTCACCCGCAGCGCTTGGTTTATGGCCGACGACGCCACCGATTACATCCTGGACGCCGCCGACAACAACGAGCGGATCGATGTCCTTTCCATCGACCCGCCGCGCGCCGGCTCCACCCCCGAGTTCCTCGAAGCCGCCTGCGCACTCAAGCCGCGCCGCATCACCTATATCAGCTGCAACCCTGTGACCCAAGAGCGCGACCTGCACCAGCTCCTCGACGGAGGCTATCGCCTGCTCAAGATCACGCCCGTCGACATGTTCCCCCATACCGACCACACCGAAACCGTAGCGGTCCTCGAGCGCCGCTAATCCACCCCGGTAGATTTTCGAGACAAGAAAGGGGGCGGCCCGTCTGGACCGCCCCCTTCGCTTGGTTTATGAACTCCGCTACATCCCCTTGCGCAGGTCACACACGCCGGCTG
The DNA here is from genome assembly GCA_900544755.1 of uncultured Collinsella sp. GTDB lineage: Bacteria > Actinomycetota > Coriobacteriia > Coriobacteriales > Coriobacteriaceae > Collinsella. The sequence continues at coordinate 6,548 of UQWQ01000054.1, forward strand.
CCGCCATCTCGCGCAGCAGCGTCTCGCGGTCGCGCGTCACGATCAAATCCAGCGGGAAGTGAATCTCGTCGAGCATCTTGCGCGCGTGATCGAGCTTGCCAATGGCCATGCCAATGTGGGCATCGGTCGACACGCCAATACCCACGCCCAGCTCGGCGCAGCGCTCGGCGATCTTGCGGCATACGGCCCAATGCTCAGTGTCGACACCGTGTTCAAGACTATGGTTGTTGATCTCGATGATCTTGTGCTTGGCCTTGGCCGCCAACAGCACCTCATCGATATCGAACGGCACGCCCGAACGACCCGCATGCCCAAGCATGAACACCTTGGGGTGCTCCAGGGCATTGATGTACATCTGGGTCGTTTGGGCGAGCGTCGCGCCTTCGGCAAACTGCGGGTTATGCACGCTTGCCACCAAATAATCCAAATTACGCGTCACCAAATCGAACAGCGAATGCTCACGACTATACGAATCGCCGGCGATATCGAGCGAAACGGGAATGTCTTCGCCAAACAAGCTGCCGTCCAGCGAAACGATATCAGCCTCGGCACCACGCAGCACCAGCACGCCGCTCCAAATACGCGGCCAGATATCCTGGTTAATAAAGAATTGGAAACTGCGCAGGTCATTGGGGCAAGGTGTAACCATCGAGCTTAAATGATCGGCGGAACCGAGCACCTGAAGGCCGCGCTCCGCCGCCCAATAGATGTTCTCCTCGATGGTTGAGTACGCATGCTCAGAGAACATCGTATGAGTATGAATATCACAAGAAAGAAGGTAGGGCATCGGGTCTCCTTGTCCAGTATGGCCGTCGCGTATATTCATTGTACGCATAGCTTTCGGCAGTCGTAAAACTGCTTCATCCCAATCACACAACGACATAGACAACGGGGTCTGGCTTAAAACCAAACCCCGTTTCACGTAAAACATTGTAAGCAGAGCGCTTTACTTTCGACGATATTCGTCGGCCAGCTGCTTCCAGGCAGGCAGAGAGTTGACGATTGTCTCATAGCTCACGCAGTAGCCCAGGCGGAACCAGCCCGGCATGCCAAAGCTATCCGAAGGCACCGCGAGCAGCTCATGCTTCTTCGCGCGCTCACAGAACGCATTCGCATCGGACTCCAGCGCTTTCACCCATAGGTAGAACGCGCCATCCGGCTCAACATAGGTGTAGCCGTACTCCGCTAGTGCATCGGTAAGCGCGGTGCGGTTGCGAGCATAGGCCTCGACATCGCTCGGTTCATCAATGCAGTCGATGATTACACGCTGGAAGAGCGCCGGTGCACACACGAAGCCCAGCGTACGGGCGGCACCGGCAACGGCGGGCATTAGACGAGCTGCCTGAGGATTCGTATTGGGAACCAGGATCCACCCGACGCGCTCGCCCGGTAGCGAAAGCGACTTGGAATACGAGTAGCACACGATGGTGTGCTCGTAGATCGAAGGCACCCAAGGCACCTCGGCGCCATAGACAATCTCGCGATACGGCTCATCAGAGATGAGCATAATCGGATTCTCGGGATCGCGCTGAGCGTTGGCCTCGCGCAGAACATTGGCCAGTCGCGTCAGCGTGTCGCGTGTATATACGGCACCGGTCGGATTGTTGGGCGAGTCGATGATGACGGCAGCCGTCTTATCGGTAATCGCCTTGAGCACGTTACTCACGCTCAGCTGGAACGTATCTTCATCGGCGAGCGCCTCAACACACGTGCAGCCGGCCTTCTCAATCCACACGCGATACTCCGGAAAGTACGGGGCGATAACAACAACCTCATCGCCCGGGTTCGTAACGGCGTTGAGCGTGCAGGTGAGCGAAGCCGCGGCACCCACCGTCATAAAGACGTCCTTGCCCTCATAGCTCATGCCAAAACGGCGGTTGAGCGACTCGGCCACGGCGGTACGGCACTGCGGCAGACCCGGTGCAGGCGTGTATCCATGCAGCTGGTCGCTCGGCAGCTCCAAGGCCTTCTTAATGGACTCAGCCACGGCGGCAGGTGCCGGAACGCTCGGGTTACCCAGTGAGAAATCGAACACGTTTTCCGCGCCGATCTGTGCCTTGCGCTCAAGGCCATGGCTAAAGATCTCACGGATGATGGAGCTTTCCGCACCGCGAGCATACATAGTTTCGTTGATCATCTGTTCCCCTTTCACATAGGCGCTATTGTACGCTTTAGCTGAGCAAAGTGCCGCAGCAATGTTGATTGGGGACAGACTTAAATGCGTGAAAACGCTCATTTAAGTCTGTCCCCAATCAACATACCGCTCAAAAGAAAAAGCCTCCACAGGTTTCCCCGCAGAGGCTTTCGCTACAAGAACTATTTGTCGGCGTCGGTGTTGCCGTCAGCGTTGACAGCATTGCCATCACCGGCATCATCGGATGCGGCTTCGGCATCCTCCTGCATGGCCGCCTGCGCAAAGGCCGCGGCATCAGCCGCCAGCTCCTCCTCGCTCATACGAGGCGCGCGCTTCTTGGTCGGCATGCCGGCCGCCTTGGCATTGCGCTCCTCCTTGGCCGCCAGGATATCGCCCTCGCGCTCAAGGTAGGCATCCCACTCGTTGTCGAGCAGGGCGTTCACGGCGTCGCCTTCGACGGTCTCGCGCTCAAGCAGCACCTTCGCCATCAGATCGAGCTGATCGCGACGGGCGTCCAGGATCTCGACCGCACGACGATGGGCCTCGCGCATGATGCGCTGAACCTCGATATCAATGCGGCGCGCCGTCTCCTCGGAGTAATCCTGATGATCGGCATAGTCACGGCCCAGGAATACCTGATGCTGCGCCTCGCCAAAGACCTGAGTGCCCAGCTCCTCGCTCATGCCCAGACGTGTGACCATCTCGCGCGCCATCTTGGTCGCGCGCTCCAGGTCGTTGCTCGCGCCCGACGTGATGTCATCGCACATGAGTTCCTCGGCAACGCGGCCGCCCAAGAACACGGCAAGCTCGTCGAGCATCTCGTTCTTGGTCTTGAGGAAGTGGTCCTCCTGCGGAAGCTGCAGCGTGTAGCCCAGGGCCTGACCGCGGCTGACGATCGAGATCTTATGAACCGGATCGGAATGCTCCAAGATGTGGCCCACCAGGGCGTGGCCGCTCTCATGGTAGGCAATCGTGGTGCGCTCGGCTTCGGTCATCACGCGACCCTTGCGTTGCGGTCCGGCAATCACGCGCTCCATCGACTCCTCGACCTCGTCCATCGAGATCACGGAACGATGGCGGCGGGCAGCCAGCAGCGCAGACTCGTTGAGCAGATTTGCCAGATCGGCGCCGGTGAAGCCAACGGTCATCTGGGCGAGCTTCTCAAACTTCACGTCCTCGTCCATCGGCTTGTTCTCGGCATGCACGCGCAAGATCTGCTCGCGGCCCTTCACATCCGGACGGTCGACCGTAACCTGACGGTCAAAACGGCCGGGACGCAGCAATGCCGGATCCAGAATATCGGGACGGTTGGTCGCAGCGATCAGGATGACCGACTCGCTTTCCTCAAAGCCGTCCATCTCGACCAGCAGCTGGTTGAGCGTCTGCTCGCGCTCGTCGTGACCGCCGCCCAAGCCAGCTCCGCGCTGACGTCCCACGGCATCGATCTCGTCAATAAAGATGATTGACGGAGCCTGAGACTTGGCCTCCTTAAAGAGGTCACGCACACGGCTGGCGCCGACACCCACGAACATCTCGACAAAGTCAGAACCAGAGATGCTAAAGAACGGCACGCCCGCCTCGCCGGCAACGGCCTTGGCCAGCAACGTTTTACCGGTGCCCGGAGGGCCCACCAGCAAAACGCCACGCGGGATCTTGGCGCCCAGCTTGCGATAGCGATCCGGATCGCTCAAAAAGTCACGGATCTCCTCGAGCTCCTCGACTGCCTCGTCCACGCCGGCAACGTCCTCGAACTTGACCTTGGGACGCGTAGCCTCGTTGGTCTTGGCATTGGTCTTGCCAAACTGCATGTTCCTATTATTGGCGCCCATCATCTGGCGCATAAAGTAGAACATGATGGCGATCAGGGCAATCGTCGGCAGCACACTCATCGCCAAGTCGCCCCAAAAATCGGGGTCGTTGGTGTTGACGATGTACTTGGTGTCGGGGTGCTCCGCCATAAGCTCGGCAAGCGAATCGGAGCCGACATAGGTCGAGGAGAAGCTCTTGAGCTCGCTCGTATCACCCTTGTCCTTTTTCGTCTTCCAGTAATGACCCGCCACGCTTCCGTCTTGAACCGTATAGGTCAAATCTTCGACGCGATCCTGCTTAATGGCGCTCACCATCTCGCTCGTCGCGAGCTTAACGGTATTGCTGGAGCTGGCAAAGCCGGAGCCCATGTTAAAGAAGGCGTAGCCCAGAAGCGCGCAAGCCAAAATAAAATACAGCCAGCCCGTACGCGTGGGCTTCTTGCCTCCGGGCATCCCCGGGATCTTAGGCTCCCGGGGAGTCTGGGAATTGTTATCGTTACGGTCGTCGGGCATCTTACGAATAAACCTCCGGTTTCAAAATGCCCAGATACGGAAGGTTGCGATAGCGCTCGGCATAGTCGAGGCCGTAGCCCACCACAAAGGCATCGGGGCAATGGGTTCCAACATACTTGGGCGTGACGGCCGAGGTACGGTCCTCAACGTCCTTCCATAGGAAGGCGGCGACCTCCAGAGAAGCGGGCTTGCGGCTCTCGAGGTTCTTCATCAGGTACTTGAGGGTCAGGCCCGAGTCCAGAATGTCCTCGACGATCAGCACGTCGCGACCACGGATGTCGATATCCAGGTCCTTAATGATACGCACGATACCCGAAGACTTCACACCGTCGCCATAGCTCGAAACAGCCATGAAATCGATGTTGGTCGGCAGCTCGATCTTGCGCATCAGGTCGCCCATAAAGACCACGGCGCCGCGCAGGACCGCAATCAGTACCAGATCCTTACCCGCGTAGTCGCGAGTAATCTGCTCGCCTAGGCGAGAGACGATACCGTCGATATCCTCCTGCGTAAACAGAACCTTCTCGATATCCGGATGTTGAGAAGCCATGACAACCCTTTCTTGTGCTTAATCGCCCACACACCGCCGTATGGACGCGAACTACACATTCTAGCAGCGCACGGGGTATATTTTCCAGCCCGCGCACCATCAGCGCGGGAATACCGTCAACGCCGCACAGAAAAGCTGGTGCGAGGAGCTAATCCGCGTCAACCACGCGAAGCAGATAGGCCACGCGCGTCGCCGCCGTGCACTTAAAACGTTCGTCCGCGCGAACGCCCGCGACCCATACTACGGCACCCCCCGGAGCCGTTCTTACCACGGGTACGCCAGAGCGGTCTGAAACAGGAATGCGCGCCTCGTTCAACAGGTCTGACACTTTCTTGCTTCGGCCGTTCATCCCCAACGGGCACATCACGTCTCCCGGCACAGGGCTATCCACCCACAGGCGCGCCGATCGTGCCTCGGTGGGAATCTCCCCGCGCGAGCCGGCTAACATCCGCTCGCCATCGCAGTCGGCAAACCCCAGGGCCGCCGCGTCTACCAAAGCTGTCACTTCCCCGGCAGCCGCAAGCTCACGGGCGCGGCGCACGATATCGCATCCCGGTTCAACGGCCATCGGCTCTGCGACCAGCACACGTCCCCCGCCCAACGGCAAACGACCGGGTACGGTAACCCAGTCCGCGACCAAGCCCTCGCGAGCCACCGGCGCCTTAAACGCCAGCATGCCAAACTCAATGCGTGCGTCAATCCCCGCCGGAAGCGTGACTGAGCCGGCGCCCTCAGCAACGCAGGAAAGGACTCGCTCCACATGTCGCATCTCTGGACGAGCGTCCGGATCGATGCGCTTAATCGCCAGTCGCACAATGCGCCGCGCGATTACCACCTCGGCCGCAGCAAGGCGCCTGGCATCGAGCACCAGCGCGCCCGCTGCCTCTTTGCGCAAACAGCTTCGAAACGCCTGTGCCGAAAGCTGAGACAAAAACGCGTCCTCATCGCCTAAGATCTCGCAGGCGGCGCCAATCGTCTTGCAGACGCTCGCGTTGCGCTGCGCCACCACCGGCATCACTCGATGGCGCACGTAGTTTCGCAGATACGAGATATCCTCATTGCTCTCGTCTTCACGCCACGGCTGACCATGTACCTGTAGATAGCCCACGAGCTCGCCATGAGTTAGGTCGAGCAAGGGACGCACCACGATATTCCTCCGGCGAGGAATGCTCGATAGGCCAGCGGGCCCCGATCCCTTAATCGCGTTCATCAAAAATGTTTCCGCGCGGTCCGACGAAGTATGCGCGGTACAGATACGAGCCGCCGTCCGCGGTGCGCCCGATTCGGCACAAAGTTCGCGAACATATCTCCGTGCCGCGGCATAGCGCACCTCGCGAGCCGCAGCCTCGATATTGCCCGATTCGTCATCAAAATAGGCATGCTCAACACACAGCGGCAAGCCGTATTGCGCGCACAGGTCACGTACAAAGGCCTCGTCGCCATCGGATGCCTCCCTGCGCAGATGATGGTTTACATGCAGCACGTGCAATCGCTCGCGCGCAATGGGAGCGACGCCGCGCCCGTCCTGGATATCCAGCTTTGATGTGCAAGCCATAAGGAGCAGTGCCGTCGAGTCCGCACCGCCTGATACCATGAGCACTACGGGGGCAGCGGCCTGCCGCGTTGCCAGGGCGCTCTTATCCGTCCTCGGCGCGGCATGATGTCCATAGTGCTGAGATACCGTTGGCATTCGCTTCCTCCTCTATTCGTCCGCACTCATTGTATCCTTTGGAATCTTATGTCTCGCCTGCACCTTCATATCCTCGGCAGCGGCTCAAAAGGCAACTGCGCACTCGTCGAGGGGCCTCAGGGGCTCATCATGATCGACAACGGCCTGTCCCGCCGCGAGACACTTAAACGCATGGCGGAGCTTGGCCTCTCGGCAGACGACGTCGCCGCTCTAGTAATCACCCATGAGCATGGTGACCATATCAAGGGGCTCGATGTATGGTGCAAGCACTGGCATGGTCCCCTCTTTGCCAGCAGGGACACCCTTTCATGCAAAGAAAACCTCGCGCACCTGCCCGTAGAGGAATTTGACCCCGGCGACACGCTCCCCATTGCCGGCATCCACGTGCAAACCTACTCAACATCGCACGATGTCATCAATCCTGTCGGCTATCGATTTAATGCTCTCGATGATTCCATTGGGTTTACCACCGACACCGGAGAGCTATCGAGCCAAGCCATGAACACCCTCAAAGATTGCCGAGTCCTCGCGCTCGAAAGCAACCACGATGTGACCATGCTGCGCGAGGGAAAATATCCCCGCTTTCTTCAGGAGCGCATCCTGTCTGCAAGGGGACACCTCTCCAATGGCCAAGCCGCCGAAGCCGCGCGCGAACTTGTTACCGATCGCACCGAACAGCTCATTGCCATGCATATCAGCCAAGATAACAATCGTCCGAGCCTTACCGTCAAAAGCTATGCCAAAGCTCTGGCCGCAACCTTGGATGACGAGGTCGGCAGCTCCGCAACCCTTCTCCTAAGATCGCGAAAACTCTCGATACGCCCCGCAAGCCAGCATCGGCCAGCAACCATTCAATAACTGTCCTAGACAGCAAAAGGGGCCGAGAATCGCTTCCCAGCCCCTTTTGCTGTCTTTTAATAGCGCAGAACACCAACGAAGTTAGTCGATGGAGATCTTCGTAACGTTCTTCTTCTCGACGATCTTGGGAACCGTAACGGTCAGGATGCCGTCAGCGTACTTTGCCGAGAGGCCCTCGCTCGAAGCGTCCTTTAGATACACGCCACGCGTCGCGCTGTACGAGCTGAACTCCTTCTGCAGGAAGTTCTTGCCCTCGTTCTCGTCGCCTTCCTCAACATTCACGCTAATGGAAAGACGACCCTCATTGAGCTCAACGTCGATGTCGTCCTTCGCGACGCCAGTCAAATAAGCCTTGACCTCGTAACCGTCGCCCTTGTCCTCAACATCGACGGGAAACGCCTTAGAGGCGATCGAGTTGTTTGCCAGATCGGTCATATCATCAAACAGATCGAACAGCGAGCTTGCAGAAGGACGGACACCAAAAACCGAACGATAAGGAACCATGCTTGCCATGTTTACCACTCCTTGTAAGGACTGCCGAGCCATCTTCTAGGTGGTTGGGACTTCTTTTGACGCTCATATATATGCCCAACCGCTTCTTATATATACATCGACTATAAAGTTTTTTGAGTCTATTGATATAAGCATATCTGAGTCTGTTTGACTAAGGTTTTGTCTAATAAACGGAATTTGAACGAAGGCTTAAATAATGTATGCAATCCCATCAAAACTAGACGGCTGGCTTACAATGGGCGCATACACGATATTGATGACGAACTAAGGGCATCATGGACGATCAAAAACAGGACAACACGTTTATGCCGGAGCAGGACGAAGCATCCAGCCCGCAACCGATTCGATTCCATCGCCCCCACATCTCGCAAGAGCCCATCAATGACCCAGAGCCCAAATATGTGACAAGAAACCGATATCAAACACTCGAAGAAGCGCAAACGGGGCGCAAACATATGGGCGTCGCCTCGGGAGACCCTGTATATCTGAAAGACGCACCATTATCTAAAAACAGCGTAGCTAGTGATGAGCCGATGAAAGCATCCGCCGCTCATCAACAAAGAGGGCCTCGACCCAAGCAAACCTTGACGCATTCGGCTCGCTATCTCGAAACGCCAAAACAGGGAAAGTCAATCTTCGTTTCGTCAAGTAAACGACGCAAGCAGCATCAGCTGACAATCCTGCTTATGATCATTGCGGCCATAGCAGTTGCCCTTGTTATACGATTTATTTTCTTTAAATAAAGTCTCAATACCAAAAACAACAAGATCGTCTGGTGTAATTGAGTCATTTACACCCCGTAAACGCAAAAAAGGGGGAGGCCGCGAGGCCTCCCCCTTCTCAGTTCAAGCGTACGGCTCGGTGCCGTCCACCGGTCAGCGGCGCCCTGGCCTCCCACGGGCTGGCCC
>UQWQ01000055.1 GCA_900544755.1 uncultured Collinsella sp.
ATCACCGGGTTAGACAGACCCCCTCGGTGATCCGTTTTCCTCCGTCCCCAAGGGATCAAATCTGTTGGCGTGGGGCAAATCTGTCCGCTTGGGCGGGTAGGATGGATGCATTGATTATTGCGAACAGTTTGAGCGGAGGACCATGCCTGTTCGAATCTATACCACCAATACCGGTACGGACTTGAGCGATGCCGAGGCGGCGTTGCTCGCCGACCTGGTTGCCCGCCACGGGCGTGCCGTGTTGCTGGCACCTACGTTTGCCGAGCTCGACCTGTGCCGTCATGATGCGGCGGAAGCCGGGATTTCGCTGGGTATCGACTACAAGACGCCTACATCGTGGCTTCGCTCGCTTTGGGAGCTTTTGGGCGACGGGCGCGGTTTCGTCGACAACCTGCAGCGCCAGATGCTGTTCGCGGACATGGTCACGCGTCTCGACGATGTCGACCTGCAGCCACTTTCGCGCAGCCAGGGCACGGTGCGCATGCTCGCGCGCATGGCCCGCGACGTGCTGCCGGGTGTGGCGGGGGCGGGTGCCGAGCGATGCCGTGGCAACAATTGCCAGCCTGAGCCAAAAAGCGATGCCGAGGCTCGTGTGTTCGAGCTTTTGCGTGCCTACGCGGGTGGTTTGGACCGTCGAGATATGGTCGAGCCCTGCGAGGCGGCTGACATTATGGCCGATGCCCTGGCCGATAACCTGCCGGCGTGCACCCGCGCCGTATGCGTGCGCGGTATCACGTCGTTTACGCACGGCCTGCTCGAGCTGCTGTCTGCCGTGGCGAACAATGGGGGAGAGGTCGTCGTACTGCTTGCCCGCGAGCAGGCGGCGATGCGTGAGGAGCTTGCCGCGGCATTTGATGCCCGCGGCGTGCTGTTTGAGGCCGCGCCGCTGGGGGAGGACGCCGTCGCGTCTGATGTCGCTTGCGGGACTGCCGCTCAGCCAGTCTTTATTGAGGTCGCCGGTCCCCATGCCCGTGCTCATGTCTATGCGGACGCAATTGATGATCTGGTAAAAACGTGCCGGGGTTCCGAGGTCAACGGCGCCGCCGGCGCCTCTGCCGACCCCGCGCGCGTGCTCGTTGTTTCTGCCCGGGCACCCCAGCTGTTCGGTGAGCTTGCCTCTCGTCTGGCGGCTCGTCATATCGCTGCCGAGACAGTTGAGTTCACGGCGTTTTCCCAATCCATTGCGGGCAGGCAATTTGCGGCGCTTGCCGGCCTGATCGAGCGCATGAAGGCCGCCGATGAGGGCACGGCGTCAAAGACCGAGTGGTGGCCCGCGCCGGAGCTTACCGACTGGATCTACAGTCCGCTTTCGGGCGCTGATGCCGTCAATGCCCGTACCTTCGATAAGAATATGCGTCTCTCGCGCAGCAAGACTACCGCGGGCGTTAAGAGCCTGCTGCAGAGCGCTCAGGGCCAGGTGAGGGGCGCGCGCAAGGCGGCGAGCGACGATAACTGGTTTAAGAACGTGCCGTGTGTGGTCTCGGACGTGTTCCAGGCGCTGTGGCGTGACAAGCCCGTGACGGCGCTCAAGGCCATGCTCGCCGTTGCCGAGGCGTTGCCCGATCGCTCGCTGGGCAGCTTGGATGGCCAAGCCCGTCGCCAGGCGGAGGTGGCCCTGCTGCGCCACGTCATCGACATCCTTATGAATGGCGCCCGCGCGCTCGACGTGTCGCAGGCTGCAACCGTGCCCGTGCTCGATGGCATTCGCACCAAGGTGGACAAGCGTAGCACCGCCTATGATTACGAGACCCACGAGGTCGACCGCGCGCCGCGCGCCCAGGTGCGCTTTGCGTCGCTTGCCGATGCGGCAGCCCTGCGCCCCGACAGCTACGATGCCGTGCTGTTTGCCGATGTCGATCTGGACAGCTATCCGCTCTCACACGAGGAGGGGCCGCTGGCCACGCTGACGGCGAGCCTTGGTCGCGAGGGCGTGACGCTTGAGCCCGCGGCCTTGCTGCGCGTGCGCTTTGGCCACGCGATGCAGGCGGCACGCGGCCCGGTTGTGCTTGCGCGCGTGACGCACGATCGCCAGGCGCGCGAGTGCTATCCGGCGGCCGTGTGGACCGAGTTGCGGGCGCATGCCGAGGTTGCTGAAGCTAAGGTCGCTGACGACGCTAAGGCCACTGACGCTGCTAAGGCAGCTGACGCCGACAAGGCGAAGTGCGTGGGTGAGGGCGATATCGTAAGGGACTTCGATCCCGCGGCAGGCGAAGGTCTTAAGCGCGAGCGCGTGACCTGTGAAGCCCCTCAGCATCTGAGTGCCGAGGCCGTGCCGTATTTGGTCCTGCGCCGTCGTGACGGCGAGGGCGAGGGCGCGCCGCTCGTGCCGCGTCTGACGTCCGCCTCGCAGATCGAGGCTTATTCCACCTGCCCGCTGTGCTGGTTTGTCTCATATCGCGTCAAGCCCCAGTCTATCGACGCGGATTTTGGCAACATGGAGAAGGGCAACTTCGTCCACGACGTGCTGGAACATCTGCATGCCCGTCTGCCCCAAGAGGGCATGGAGCGCGTGACGCCCGAGAACCTGCCGCGCGCACAGGAGCTGCTGCGCGAGGTCTTTGACGAGACCTTGGCCGAGCACGCCGGCAAGCGCGGTGCCGAGGGCCCGCTGGTGCCGCTCTCTCCAGTGGAGGAGCGCCAAGTGGCCGAGATCTTGCCGCAGCTGGAGGGCGTGCTTGCCTACGAGTCCGAGGCGCTTGCCCCCTTTGCCCCGCGCTACCTTGAGTTCGCCTTTAATGAGCTTAAGGTCGAGTATGCCGGTTGGCCGCTCGGTGGGCGCATCGACCGCGTTGACGTGGATGCCGAGAATCGCGCCGTGGTAATCGACTACAAGCATCGTTCGGGTGTCGAGGAGTTTAAGCTTGCCGATCCTACGGTGCGCGACGAGGAGTCGGGCGAGGCCCCCATCGACGACCCGCGCTGGCTGCCGCCCCATACCCAGACACTCATCTACGCCCAGGCCATGCGTCGGGCGCTGGGCCTAGATGCCCGTGCTGCGCTCTATTTTTCGACCAAGGGTGGCAAGCCCGCGCTGCGCGGCGCGGCGAGTGCCGAGTTGCTCGAGGAAGAGCGCGGCGACGGTCGCATCCCGGGCCTCAAGAAGGGCTTTCCGGGCGAGGGCGGCAACATGGACTTCGATGCGCTGCTCGACCGCGTGGAGACCGGCATTGCCGAGCGCCTGCGCGAGCTCGAGGCGGGCGACGTCGCCGCTGTCGATCCGACGTCGGCGCAGGCCGCGCATGCGCGCTGCTCGTATAACCACGAAGGAACGTTTGTAAGGAGGGACGTGTAGACCATGGATCTTTCGACTTTGATGCCGCAACAGCTGCAAGTCGTCAAAACGCTCGACCGCCCGCTGTTTGTCTCGGCGGGTGCCGGCTCGGGCAAGACCTTTACCCTCACGCGCCGCATCGTCTATGCGCTCTCGCCCGAATCCGGTCCGTTTGTCGAGCATCTGGACCAGGTGCTCGCCATTACCTTTACCAAAGACGCCGCGGCCGAGATTCGCGACCGCGTGCGCCGTGCGCTTATCGAAGAGGGCATGGACGAGGAGGCCCTGACGGTCGACGACGCTTGGATCTCGACCATCCACGGCATGTGCTCGCGTATCCTGCGCGCGCACGCGCTGGAGCTGGGCATCGATCCTGAGTTCACGGTGCTCACCGATACCGATGAGCTTATGGATCAGGCTGTTGAGCATGTGCTGGGGCGCGCGACGGCGCCCGATGCCGCGCCCGAGCTTGCCGCCTCGCTTAAGGCCCTCTACGCTTGGTATCCCATGGCGGGCGAGGGCGGGCCGTTTGGCGCCGGTACCACCATCAAAGGCCTGGTGCGCGACCTGTTGGAGCTATCGAGCCAGCTGCCGGGCGGCATGGACGATGTGTGCGTGGCGCGCGGCCAGGCCGACACCTCGGCGCTTGCCGATGCCTATCGTGCGGCGCTGGGCGCAAGCAAGGCCACGACCGAGAAAGCGCAGGCGGCACTCGACGCCATCGACGCGTTTGAGGCGAGCGGCAAAACCATGGAGGATGCGGCGCGACTCATGATGTCGTGCAGCATGCCGCGCGCGAGCAAGGCGTTTCCTAAGGAGCAGGTGGAGCTACTCAAGGCCGAGGCCGCCGATGCGTTTATCAATATCGTGCTTGCCTGCGGCGGCCCGGCGCTCGATGCGCTGGTGGGGCTTGCCCGTGCCGTAGAGGCGGAGTACCGTGCGCTCAAGGCCGACCAGTCCGCGCTTGATAACAACGACCTGCTGCGCATGGCGTACGAGGCGCTGCGCGACTACCCGGCTATTCGAGCTGCCTATGAGGGCCGCTTTAAGATGGTCATGATCGACGAGTTCCAGGATACCGACCAGATGCAGGTCGATCTGATTCGCTATCTGACGGGTGCGGGCGAGCGCGCGCTGTGCACCGTGGGCGATGCACAGCAGTCGATCTACCGCTTCCGAGGCGCCGAGGTCGAGGTGTTCCGTCGCCAAGAGCGCAAGGTGGGCTCCTCTGCTGCGCCTGAGACCTCCGTCACATCCGATGCCCCTGCCGGCGAGCTCGTCAAGCTCGTGCGCAACTTCCGCAGTCACGACGATGTGTTGCGCTACGTAGCACGCGTCTTTGACGGCGACACCGGTGGTTTGATGCAGGGCTTCTTGGATCTTGAGCCGAGTGACAAACGCAAGGACAAGCTCAAGGCAAAGGCTTCGCGCCGCCAGGCGCTGCTCGTTGCCGGCGGCAGCACCCAGGAGCGAACGCAGGCGAAAGCTCGTGCGATTGCGGAGCGGTTCCAAGCGTTCGTCAAAGCGGGGCAGCCCCAGGGCGATATGGTGTTGCTGCTGGGTCGCATGACCAATGCCGACGTCTACGCCCAGGCTTTCCGCGACCAGGGGCTCGACTGCGTTATCGCGGGCGGCTCGGTCTTTGCCCAGGCTGCCGAGGTCCAAACGGTGCGTGCCCTGGTGTGCGCGCTCGCCAATCCGGCCGATACGGCGCAGGGTCTTATGCCGCTGTTGGCCTCGCCGATGTTTGCACTCGGCGCCCAGGAGTTCCTGGCGCTGGCGACCAAACTCGACGAGCAGACGGGCGAGACGTCGCGTCGCAATATCGATGTGGGCATCATGAGCGATTCCGATGTGCCAGGTTTGCAAGACTTGCCGCTCGTAACGCGCGCCCGCGAGGTGCTGCGATACGCGCTTCGTCGTGTGGGACGCGATTCGTTCGCCGCCATCGCGCGCGATGTGGTCAATGCCTCCGGCTGGTTCGTGCGCTTGGCGCAGCGCGGCCCCGAGGGCAAGGCCATTGCCGCCAACGTGCTCAAGGCGCTCGATGCCGTGGCCGAGGCAGAGGCCGAGCTCGGCAATTCTCCGCGCTCCATCGCGCTCGCCTTCGACCGTTTCTTGGCGGGCAAGGAGGCCCCGGGCGCCCTCAACGAGGAGGGTGACGGCGCGGTACGCATTATGACCGTGCATGCGTCCAAGGGCCTGGAGTATCCGGTCGTGGCGGTCGCCGAGTGCTTTGGCGTGCGTAAGTCCTCGGGTGCGGCACAGATGGGTCGCGTCGAGGGCGGAGCGCAGGTCGTGGCACTGCCGGCACGCTTCGACGGCGTTAAGCTCGCCGACGGAACCTTTGTGAAGGGCGACGACGTTAAAAAGCAGTTTGAGCATGCGTTTAAGGGCAAGGGCACGTCGTTGTGGCTGCCGCCGGAGCTCATGGAGGATGTCTGCGCGACGAGCTCTCCCGCCGAGGCGTTTGCCCGCCTGCGCAACGACGACCTGCGGCTTTCGCTCGAGGAGCGGGCTCGTTTGCTCTATGTCGCCATGACGCGTGCGCGCGAGCTGGTGATCTTGGCGATGGACGCCGGCGTGAGCCGCGGCAAGCTGTGTGCGCCGACCTTCGACGTCGAGACCGATCTGACCTATGACGTGCTGCGTCGTATTCTGCCGACGGACGGCCTGGACACGCCGCAGCTCGATAGCGACCGCCTGGTGTTCGACAACTCCCAGCCGGGCGACTACGAGCTCATTTCGCTCGCGGACTTTACCTTTGGCGAGCGGGCGTTTGAGGCCAACGCTTCGCTGGATGCCGAGGGTAGGCTCGTTCGCGGCGATGTCGATGTTGCTGATAATGCTGCGCACTCAACTGTGCCCGGTCCTGCCGACTCCAAGCCCGATTCGTTTGAGCTTGTGTATCCCCAGGCAGTGGGCGTGCGCATGGGCATCTGTCCGTTTCCGGCGCGTGACTCGTATAGCTACTCGTCAATCGCCGCGGCGCTCCATGCCGAGACGGAAGACCGTGCCGCCGAGGCGCGTGTGCCCATGGACGAGTCCGGCGATGATGCAGAGTCGGACGGCTCGGAAATGGCCGATGCAGACGTGGCTGCTGTCGAGCCTGCCGGCAATCCCATGGCCTTGGGTTCGGCCTTCCACGCCGCCTGCCAGTGGCTCATCGAGATGGGTGCCGACGCGTTGCCCGCTGCGCGCGCCGATGCGCTGGCGCGTCTGTGGCGCCTGACGCCGGAGCAGCGCGAGCGTTTTGACATCGCCCTGAATCGCTGGCTCAGGTCGGCGGTCCGTGCCGAGCTGCTTGCCTGGCCGTGTGTCCGTGCCGAGGTGCCGTTCTTCTCACTGGGCTGCGAAGACGAGAACATTGCCCGCTACGGTGCATATGCCGAGGGCGCCATCGATGCACTGGCGACCGACCCGGCCGATCCGTCGCGCGCGCTGGTCATCGACTACAAGACGGGTGGCACGCCGGATGAGACACCCGACCGGCTGCTCGAGAAGCACGCCCTGCAGGCGCGCGTCTATTCGGATGTTCTGCACAAGGCGGGCTTTAAGACGGTGACCGTCAAGTTCGTCCGCGTGGAGCAGGCGAATCCAACCATCTTCGTCAATCCCGCCGAACCTCAAGTGGTCACCTACAATCTCTAGCCCTCAGATAACTTGCGGTGGAATACGGACTGTTTTGGCCAAAAAAGCCGCCAAACAGTCCGCATTTCACCGCAACTGCAAGAGGAGCCGTGTGGGTTTGGGCTAGGTTCGGGTGCCGTCCGCGCTGTGCGGTAGAATCGTAACCCTAAGATCACGAACCCGCATCGGAGCTCATTACATGGCATTCGTCCATCTGCACAATCACACTGTTTTCTCCATGCTCGACGGCGCAACCCGTATCCAGGATATGGTCAACCGTGCCGTTGAGCTTGGCATGCCCGCCGTGGCCATTACCGACCACGGCTACATGTATGGCGTGCCCGACCTGGCGCTGGCCTGCGACGCCGTCAACCACAACACGCCCGAGTACAAAACCTGGAGCCACGACAAGGCCTTCCTGGAAAAGGACCGCCGCGACGAGTTGGTGGAGCCCGATCCCGAAGAAAACCCGCGCGAGCATGCCCAGTATGTGAAGGACATGGCCATGTGGGACGAGAAGGGCAACATCGACGAGCTCAAGCCGCCCCTGGTCATCAAGCCCATCTTTGGCTGCGAGGTCTACTTTACGCCGGACGAGACGCTCGCCCGCGACCATAAGCCCGAGCTCTACCACATGATTCTTCTGGCCAAGGACCAGGAGGGCTACGTCAACCTGATGCAGACGGTCTCCGAGGCCGCCGTGCAGGGCTTTTACTACAAGCCGCGCGTGACGCTCGACAACCTGCGCCGCCATGCCAAGGGCATGATCTGCACGAGCGCCTGCATCGCGGGCATCATCCCCAAGTACATCGACCGCGGCGACATGGAGGGCGCCATCAAGTGGGCCGAGACCTTCCGTGACACCTTCGAGCCCGGCGACTTCTACATCGAGATCCAGGAACACGGCATCACCACCGATAACGGCCTGACCGACGAGCAGATGGACCGCACGCTCATCGATATCGCCAAGCAGGTGGGCGTCAAGGTTATCGCCACCAACGACTTCCACTACCTGCGCCGCGAGGACGCGCCGGTGCAGGACGTCATCATGTGCATTGGCATGAACGCCAAGGTCGACGACCCCAACCGCATGCGCATGACCGGCTCGGAGTTTTACATGAAGACCGAGGAGGAGATGCGGGCGATGTTCCCGTATTGCCCCGAGGCCTGCGACAACACGCTCGAGATTGCCGACAAGTGCTACGTGGAGCTGGACTGGGACTCCATCATCCTGCCGCGCTTCCCGTTGCTCGATCCCGGCGAGACGCACGAGAGCCAGTTCCGCCGCGAGTGCGAGAAGGGCCTGCGCCAGCACTACGGTGACGACTGGGCCACGCGCGAGATCGGTGGCGTCAACATCAAAGAGCGCTTTGAGTACGAATACAAGGTCATTTGCGACAAGGGCTTTGCCGCCTACTTTTTGATCGTCGCCGAGTACGTGCAATGGGCCAAGGACAACGGCATCGGCGTCGGCCCCGGCCGTGGCTCGGCCGCCGGCGCTATCGTCGCCTACGCCATGAACATCACCGCGTTCGACCCGCTCGAGAACGGCCTGATGTTCGAGAGGTTCCTGTCCCCGCAGCGTACCGAGATGCCCGATATCGATATGGACTTCGACGATGAGCGACGCCTCGAGGTCGTGGAGCACGTTCGCCAGCTCTACGGCCCCGAGAAGGTCACCCACGTCATCACCTACTCGACCATCAAGGCCAAGCAGGCCATCAACGACGCCGCGCGCGTCCTAGACTACCCGGTCTACATGGGCCAGCGCCTGTCCAAGATGGTCTCGAGCGACCCCAAGGTCAAGCTCAAGCAGGTGCTCGAAAAGCAACCCGGCAAAGAGGATCTGTTTAACCCCGATTTTGCCGAGGCATATAAAAAGGACGACGACGCCCGCCGCATCATCGACACGGCACTCTCGATCGAGGGCCTCACCCGTGGCGAGGGCGTGCACGCGTGCGCCGTTCTGATCTGCCGCGACCCCGTCAACGAGCACGTGCCCACCAAGCTCGACACCAAGGGCGGCGTCGAGATTACCCAGTACGAGGGCCATACCGTTGCCGACATGGGCCTGCTCAAGATGGACTTCCTGGGCCTGCGCACGCTGACGGTTATCTCCAAGGCCAAGGCAAACATCAAAAAGAACTTCGGCATCGACATCAAAGAGGAAGAGATTCCCTTTGACGACCCCGAGATCTTTAAGCTCATGGGTTCCGGCCACACCGCTGGCGTCTTCCAGGTCGAGTCCGCCGGCATGACGGCCACGATCAAGAACATGAAGCCCACCGAGTACAAGCACGTCGTAGCATTGATCGCCCTGTACCGCCCGGGCCCGCTGGGCGCCGGCATGGTCTCGTCCTACATCAACCGTATGAACGGCAAGGAGCCGGCTGTCTCCTACGACGACCGCCTGGACGACATCCTGGGCGAAACCTACGGCACCATGGTCTACCAGGAGCAGGTTATGCTCATCTCCGTCGAGATGTGTGGCTTCTCCAAGGGCGAATCGGACTCGCGTATCCGTAAGCCCGTGGCTAAGAAAAAGATCAAGCTGCTCACGTCGACGGTGCTCCACTGGGAGGATGGCTCGGACGAGACCACCTACGACCACTGGATGAACGGCGCTATCAAGAACAACTACACGCGCGAGGTCGCCCAGAAGATTTGGGACGATGTTCTCGAGTTCGCGTCCTACGCCTTTAACAAGTCGCACTCCGCCGGCTACGCCATCTTGGTTATGCAGACGGCGTGGCTCAAGGCGCACTATCCGCACGAGTACATGGCGGCCGTTCTGACGTCCTATACGGGCAAGACCGACAAGATCGTGCACTACGTCTCGGCGTGCCGTCACGACGGCATCCCCGTGCTTTCGCCAGATGTCAACGAGTCCGGCACCGAGTTCACGGCTACCAAGGAGGGCGTGCGCTTTGGCCTGGCCGGCATCCGCGGCGTGGGCACCGGCGTGGCGCAGGCGATTATCGCCGAGCGCGAGGCGGGCGGTCCGTTTAAGACGCTGCACGACTTTGTCGAGCGCGTGGACTCGAGCCAGGCCAACCGCCGCGTGATCGAATCGCTCATCAAGGCAGGCGCCTTCGACTCCACGGGGTATCCGCGTCGTCAGATGATGCACTTTGTGGACAAGAACAACCCCGAGAACATCATCGATGCCGCTGTTAAGCGCCAGAAGGATCGTGCGAGCGGCCAGACGTCGTTCTTCGATATGTTTGGCGACGTTGAGGGCTCGGGCTTTGAGGTGAGCGTGCCCGACCCGGATGGCCAGGAGTGGGACCGCCACCTTAAGCTGAGCCAGGAGAAGGAGGTTCTGGGCATCTATGTCTCGGACCACCCGCTGCGCCCGTTTGAGTATGCACTAGCCAAGGCACGCGACTTCTCGTTCTCGCAGATCGACACTGGCTACGAGGTACAAAACCCCACGGGCGGTACCATTAACCAGGAGATTCCCGAGGGTAAGGCACTGTGGTGGGCCGGCATGGTCTCGAGCGTGTCCAAGCGCGTAACCAAAAACGGCGACCCCATGGGCATTGTGCAGCTCGAGGACATGGAAGGCGAGGCCACGGTCGTGGTGTTCCCCAAGACCTATAAGGAGGCCGAGGGGTACCTGTACGGCGAGGTCGATCCCGAGACCGGCGCGCAGCTGTCTGATGCGTTTGTGCGCATTAAGGGCAAGCTCGAGCGCTCGGACCGCGGCGACCAGATCATCGCGCAGGAGATCGTGCCGCTGGAGCTCAACGAGGAGAACAACAAGCCCAAGGTGTTTGAGGTCATGGTGCCCAACAGCCGCTTTAGCCAGGGCAATATGGCGCGTCTTGCCACGGTGCTTACCGCCAACCCGGGCGGCGACCGCGTGGAGATTTTTATCGAGCAGGTGGACGGGCGTGTGCTGCGTGCCGAGGTACCGGCCAAGGT
The DNA here is from genome assembly GCA_900544755.1 of uncultured Collinsella sp. Taxonomy (GTDB): domain Bacteria; phylum Actinomycetota; class Coriobacteriia; order Coriobacteriales; family Coriobacteriaceae; genus Collinsella. The sequence goes on from UQWQ01000055.1 coordinate 10,829, forward strand.
CAACGCACGCTCGATTCCGCTGTTGGCAGAGGCAAAAGCCATCGTCGGCAACCAGGGCCGCGTGACGGTTATCTAGCTACCCTGTGTGGATTGGAGGAAGTGATGGCGCAGGGGACGTTTGCGCAGGCGCTTCGTAAGGAGGCGGCGCTCAGCAGCACCTTTATGAAGGGGCGCTCGCTCATGCTCAACGGTGCCGTGCTGTCGTTTGAGGACTCCGGCTCGCGCTTCTCCAAAAACGTGAACATCGAGGGCACGGTGCGCGGCTCGCGCGGCGACCTGTACAAGACGCACGTGGCGCTCGACATGGACGAGCACGAGGTTGTCGACTACGACTGCGATTGCCCGGCCGCCTTCCGCTATTCCGGCATGTGCAAGCACGTTATCGCCACGGCGCTGGCGTATCTGGATGCCAGTGGCGCCGAGCCCGTCGAGGGCTTGCGTACGCCGGTCCGCACGTTTACGATACCGCCCGCACAGTCCAAGCAGCCCACGCGCCCCGCGCCCACCGCATCTGCGGTCAACCCCAATTTTCCCTTCCCGGCGCCCGTCCCCACGAGCCCGAGCCTTGTGGCGGCGCTTTTCGATCTTTCGGACGCGCGCATGGACGAGCTCGCGGCCATGCGCCGCAAGCTCGCCGGCACCATTGACCCCGATGCGCCCAAAGCGGTGCTGGAGCCCTCGCTGGTGCCGTACTACAATCCGCTGTTTGCCGATCGCTTTAACTGGGCGCTCGAGTTTCGCATTCGCTGCGGTTCGGTGTCCTACGTGGTTAAGGATATCGACGGCATGGCCGATGCCTATGTGCGCGGCGGTACGTTCTCCTATGGCAAGAAGCTTACGTTTGCCCATGTGCCCGAGGCTTTCGATGACGTGTCGACAAAGCTGCTCGACTTTATCGCAATGACGGTCGCCTACCTAGGCGATATTACGAGCTCGCGCTCGGCATCGTACGACTTTGCCCGCAGCGGCTTTGTCGCCGAGCGTCAGTTGCCGGTATCCGAGTATTCCATCGTGTCCGTGCTGGACCCGCTGCGCGGCAGGACCATGTCCTTTGAGCCTGCTTGGTCGCGGGGGACGACGACGCATCGTTCCTACGAGGTGGCAGTCGAGTCGTCGCCGCAGGGGGAGGGCGAAGTCCCGGCTAAGCGCCCACCGCTCCTTGCCGCCAAAATCGCGCCGGCGGCTGGTGACAGCTACGACTTGCGCCTGCCGGCCGATACATACTGCTTTGTCGCGGGCGACGCAGCCTATCTGGTCGATACGCGCCGCGCACGCCGTACCGACACGGCGTTTGCCCAACATGCGGCGCCGTTCCTTTCGCACTTGTTGCCCTGCCGCACGCCGGTCCATATCGCCGCCGACCAGGTGGGTGAGTTCTGCCGCATGGCGCTGCCCATTTTGCGCGACTACACCGACCTGACCGCTCCCACTGCGCTCGATACCGTGGCGCCCGAGCCGAGCTTTGCCATGGCGATTGGCGTCGACGATGGTCTTGTGACCTGCAAGATTACGGCGACCTACGGCGATTGGTCGGCAGATCTCTTTAGTCTTGGTGCTCCGGGCAGTCCTTTCGAAGAGCAACGCCCCGGCGTTCCGCCCCGCGATACGCTGGCGGAGTTTCGCGTTATGGATACGGCGGCCCTGTATTTCGACTTTTACGAGGGCGGCCTGGCGTTTGAGGAACGCGATGACGCCCGCCTGTTCCACTTGCTGACCGAGGGCTTGTCTGCCCTGTCCGAGCTGGGCGAGGTCATGCTCAGCGACCGCCTGCGCCAGATTTCGGTCCGCCCTGCGCCCAAGCTCTCGGTGCGCGCCACCGTCAAGAGCAACTTGCTCGACGTCGAGCTGGGTGCGAGCGGGCTTTCGGCGGCTGACCTTGCCATCTATCTCGATTCGTATAAGCGCCACCAGACGTTCGCGCGCCTTACGTCCGGGGATATCGTGCGCCTGGACGAGGGAGCGCGTGCCGCGTTTGGTCTTGCCGAGGACCTGGGCGTCGATGCCGTCGACCTGCTCGACGGCGTGTCGCTTCCCGCGTCGAGCACCCTGTTTGTCGACAGCATGATCGCGCGCACGCCGGCGCTCGAGGCCGATCGCGACGCGGCGTTCCGCCGCACCGTCGAGCGCCTGGACACGCTCGGCAAGATGGACTTTACGGTACCCGTCTCGCTCAAGGCCACGCTGCGCGGCTATCAGGTCGACGGCTACCAGTGGCTCGGCTCGCTTGAGCACCTGGGCCTTGGCGGCATCTTGGCCGACGATATGGGCCTGGGCAAAACGCTGCAGATGATCGCGCACATTCTGGCGCGCGTGGAAGCGGGGGATACCAAGCCCACGCTCGTGGTGTGCCCCGCGTCGCTTGTGTACAACTGGACCGCCGAGCTGGAGCGCTTTGCCCCCTCGCTTGATGTGTGCGCCATCGTGGGCGCCAAAGCCCAGCGTCGCGTGCAAATTGCCGGCGCAGCCGAGCACAACGTGGTCGTGACGTCGTATGACCTCATGCGCCGCGACATCGACGAATACGTCGAGCAGGACTTTGCCCGCGTGGTACTCGACGAGGCCCAGTACATTAAAAACCCGCTCACCCAGGTGGCCCGCGCCGCCAAGCGCCTGCCGGCCGGCGTGCGCTTTGCCCTGACGGGCACGCCCATCGAAAACCGCCTGTCCGAGCTCTGGAGCATCTTCGACTTTTTGATGCCGGGCCTTCTGGGCACGCGCGACTCATTTGCCAAGCGCTTTGAAAGTCCCGTCGAGCATGCTGAGGGCGATAGTGCCGCTCGTCTGCAGGCGCTCGTGTCGCCGTTTGTGCTGCGTCGCGTCAAGGAAGAGGTGGTGGCCGACCTGCCCGAGAAGATCGAGGATACGGTGATGGCGCAGCTTACCGGCGAGCAGCGCAAGCTCTACCTGGCAAACCAGGACCGCATCGCCCAACAAGTGCAGCACCGCGAGGCATCCGAGTTTAAGAAAAACAAGCTCAAGGTACTTGCCGAACTCACCAAGCTGCGTCAGATCTGCTGCGACCCGCATCTGCACTATGCGGACTACAAGGCGGGAAGCGCCAAGCTCGATACGTGCATGGAACTCGTTCACGGCGCGCTCGACGGCGGTCACCGCATCTTGCTGTTCAGCCAATTTACGGGCATGCTCGATATCATCGGCAAGCGCCTGGCCAAGGAGGACATCGCCTTCCTTAAGCTCACGGGTGCATCGTCCAAGGAGAGCCGCGCCAAGATGGTCGCGCAGTTCCAGGCGGGCGAGGTGCCGGTGTTCTTGATTTCGCTCAAGGCGGGCGGCGTGGGCCTTAATTTGACGGCTGCCGACGTGGTCATCCACTACGACCCGTGGTGGAACGTGGCGGCGCAGGACCAGGCGACCGACCGCGCCCACCGCATTGGCCAGCAGCACACCGTGACCGTGTACAAGCTCATCGCCAAGGACACGATCGAGGAACGCATTATGCAGATGCAGGAGTCCAAGCGCGATCTGGTCAACAGCGTGCTCGGCGGCGACGGCATCTCGTCGGCACTGTTTACGCGCGAGGATGTTCTGGCACTGCTCGGCGGCGATGGTCGCTAGCTGCGCGCGGGATGGGGCTGCCAGGTCGGGCCAGGTCATCGGTTCGTCCTGGCCCGACCGCTTGCCTCGCCCGTTATGTGTTCATTTGCCGTGCCGTGGATGGTTTGCCTGCCTTTGGGCATAAGAAGCATCAGGAATATTGGCACATCAGCAAAGGAGAACATCATGGCGAAATTCTTTAAGGATTCCAATGGCAAGCTCATTGCTGCCCTTGGCGACGACGTTGCGACCCCTGCCGGCTGCACGGAGCTGACGGCGAACACCGAGGACGCGGCGCACGAGAAGCATGTGCCTGTTGTCGAGATCGAGCGCGACGGCCACGTCATTCGCGCACGCGTGGGCTCGACGGAGCACCCCATGCTGCCCGAGCACTACATCGAGTGGATCGCGCTTGAGGCCGAGGGGCGCCTGGAGGTCCATTACCTCGAGCCCGGCATGAAGCCCACGACGTTTTTTGCTGGCGGCTCCAAGACCGGTACCGTCTATGCCTACTGCAACCTGCATGGGCTGTGGTCCGCGACGTTCTAGGAGCGCGCCCCCGCTCGGGGTATCATAGCTAGCATATGCACATGCGAGCGCCGGCTGCATTATGCGGCCGGCGCTTTTACTACGACAACGACGATTTACGACGGAAAGGGCTGGGCCATGAAGCTCGCACTTGCACAGATCGATATGCGCCTGGGTGATATTGAGGGCATTTGCGGCCG
>UQWQ01000056.1 GCA_900544755.1 uncultured Collinsella sp.
AGATGGCACCGCGATCGCCAAGCCTGACTGCCGTGTTAAACGAAGAGTTGAGCTCATCGGGGCTCGAGATGGCACCCGAAACCGCAAAGGCAACCACGCCGTTGCGACCGGGCGGAGCGATACGCGGACGCTCGCCCGAAAGCGCTTTAATGGCCTGGTCAAACGCATTGCTCGCACGGTCGGCCTCATCCTCGGTCTGACGCATGAGCTCAAGCTCTTTGTTCCGACATTTGACGTATTCCTCCAAGGCCTTTTTGAACTCGTCGAAGTGATATTCGAAGCCGTTTTCGATAGAGGTTGAAGGCGCCGCAACAGCACCAAGCGACAAAACGCCAAAATGGCATTTGCTGCATTTATCCTGTCCATCGTAATCGGCAACCGAAGCAAATCCGCTCGGCGTCCCTTTCTTATAGTTAGGGCAGGTCGTCCCGTAATGCAGATACGCCTTGTCATCGTTCACGCTAGTCGGCCACACCGCATCGGTATAGAGTTCCGTCGCCCGAACCTCATCAGAGTTGCGCGGCAGCAGCGGAATATAGGAGGAAACCCTGTCTCCGTTCTCGGTTATATGCGCCCGATCGACCTCCGCGCTCGCATAGGTATAAAACGCCTTACGCGCCGCAGACTCTGCCTTCATCTCGACACTCGAGCCGTGGGGCTTCTCATTTGTCAGACGCCAATGGTAGTAGTCCTTCGCGCGATCAAGGGCAACTTGGGGCTCCCACGTAACGCTCGATGAGTAATGCGGATTTTGAACACCGGAGAGATCCGTTAGGCTTTTCGCACGCTCCCACATGCAAGAACAGCTGCCGACCGAGCCCTTGTCAGACCCACCACAATCCGCCAGCCAAGCACGCTCTTTAGCCTTCGCCGTGTCCTCAGAAGCCTTCCGCAGCTCCTCGGCCGCACACTCTAAATCATCTGATGTGTCTTTAATGGCATCGGTCGAGATCTCGGACCCCTCGAGCGCAGCGAAGTCAGACTCGGATGTCCTGGGCACGGCAAGCGCCGTACCGGTATAGGTCACACTATCGGTATCCTGCGCCGACACCGCCTGCGTGGCACGCGCGGCGATCAGATACGGCAGAGCCGTCTCGATTTTCTGTAAGCCTTCCGATGCGCTTTTGGCAAACTTGTTGCGCGTTTTAATGATCTCAATCCCGGTGTCGACCATATTGCCGGCAACCGGCTCGGCACCCGGGATGAGGATGGCGACCAGGCCCGTCCCGATCGTGGCAAACCCCGCCAGCCCCAGACTCAAGATGCTCGCATCAACCACCGTGGCAGCCGTGTGATAGGACGACACTACGTTGGCACCCGCCAGCGCGCCACTATCAGCCGCCACCTGAGTATCCCCGGCACGCGACATGCTCCATATCGCCGCGGTCGACGAAAACAACAATGTGAGCACCACTAGGATGACCACGGCAGAAGAAAGCGTGGTATAGGCGCCGTCTTCGATAAACAGATCGACACCGGCTCGACCCATAAAGCCGCCTCGTTTGCGGAGAGCGCCTGGTCGACGGCGGGCCGCAAACCCTTGCGTCACCCGCAACAGGCAGCGCCTAATCCCATGCAGCAATCCACGAATCATAATCTCCCTCCAGCCATTCGGGACGCGATTGATACGAGACATCGACCTTGAGCTCAACGTAGCCGCCCTCGGCGGTACCACCCATAGCCTGCGCAAACGCACCGATCACAGGCAACGGCTTGACCTCGCCGGAAACGGACACGGACGAGACGCCACCCGCACCGGCCCGGCCAAGCTCGATATCCCACGACAACGGCCCGCCGGCATGAAAGATCGAAACGTTGGGCACTGCGGCAAGTCGGCGGCGGGTGAACTCCTTAAGATCGTCGTCCTCCGCCGTCGTCGTGGTCATGAGCCGCGCGGTCTCGGCGGCGGCAGACTCCATGACCGCGCGCGTATAGAGCAGACACACCGGTTGCAGTGCGAGAAGGATGAGCGTCAGAAACGTCGGCAGCAAAAAAGCGGCCTCGACCGTAGACTGCGCCCGGTCCTCGCGCGCGATATCAATACAGCGCGATGTCCTCAGCACCCGCAGCAGCGTCGACAACCGATGTCGAGGTGACGCCGTGAGACGCCGCCCGCTCGACCAGCGCCGCCAAGCGCCCATCGGTGCCAGCACGCCAAAGCCCCGCAATCGCCAACACGATCGATAACAGCGCCACCGTGACGATGGCGTATTCCACAGTCGCTTGGGCAACCTCCTCACGCAGAACGCCATGCATTTCACGACCCCTCCTTTGAGCTTATTGTTTGCGGGACCAGGCGCACGGCGCGCAGACGACACGAAGCATCGCCAGTATCCGCAGCAACCGTCACCATATCGACCCAGCCGCGTTCGTCGCGCACGATGGCGCCCCACACGTTTCCCTTGATGTCGAGATAGCCGCTCAGAGCAAGTTGCGCCGTGGGTACCTCGCGATAGGCACGCAGCATATCCGCCGCCGCTTCGGTCATCGGTCGGTCCTCGGACCATGCAAGCCGGACCGCAATCGCGTTGCCCTCAGGCGAATCCGTCGCAGTGCCAGACCGCTTGTCGAGCGTCCGCAGAAAGGTTTGCGCCGTGACAGCGACATCCGAATCGTCCGTATCTCGCATCTCATCTTTTTGAGACGCCACCGCCGAATCTGAGCCCAAATCGGAGGCGATCCCAGGACGCTGCTGCCGCGCGGCGTTAAGCCCCCAAAGCACCGCCGCTATCGCCACGGTCAGGCAAGCAAACACCAGCAGCACCCCGATGGGGCGCTCGCCCTCTACAGGCTGTTGATGCCCTCGCTGATAGCGTTCCATAGATCTTGGACCTTGCCCTTAAATGCGACGATGGCGATAATCGCGATCACCACGAGCACGCCGACCAAGATGGCATACTCAGTGGTACCCTGTGCACTCTCCTCCTGCAATAGTTCCTTGGCGCGCTGACGAACATGTGCCGCCCGGCAAAACGCCCAGCCCTGGACCTTGCCAGCAGCGTCAGTCATCGTGTTCATGTATTCCTCCCTACATCATCCCGCCTGCTCCCAGCAGCGGGCCCAATATGGACAGAAGCAACGCCGGCAAGATGAGCGTGCCGGTGGGAATCAGCAGCTTGACGGGTGCACGCTCGATCTCGCGCTCGACCGCGGCGCGATGAGCCGCACGGATCTCGCGACTTTGAGCGGCCAGCGTCTCGGCAAGTGGGGCACCCAGGGCGAGCGCCTGCCCCACCGTGATGGCAAAGGTCTCGAGCGCTCGCACGTCCAGGTCGCGCGCGGCGGCCAACAACTCGTCCTCACGCGTGCCCACGCCCACCTGCCACGCCATACAGGCGCGTTCAAGGCGAAGAGCCAGCACTGACCGGCGGTTGGCGCAGAAAATCTCAAGCGCCGCATCAAACGAAAGACCGGCCGAAAGACCCAAGCGCACAACATCGATCATCTCGGACACTTCGCCGAGCGACACTCGCGCCGGGCCGCCCGCTCCAACCGCGCCCTTCACTCGCGCGGTCAGAGCATCGACCACCGAGCGACCCGCGGCAGCGACCAGCACCGCCTCGCGCATGCAGGCCCCTGCGATCTTGCGTGCATCCGCCCGATCCAAACCCGTCGCGACAAATACACTCAGGGCGCACAGGCAAGCCGCAACTGCAACCGGGGCGCTCATAGCTCCACCCGCATAATGCGCCGGATAACCACCAGGGCAACGGCGTTGAGGGCAAGACCCAGCACCACAGCGCCCGCGCCGGCAGGCGTCGCAAGACCGCGACGAAAATCTGCCGAAAGCAGCGCCAACACCGCGCACATGCCCGCCGGCATCGCCGCGACCATATGCGCAGACATGCGAGCCTGCGACGTCTTAACATCCAGGCGGCGCTTGAGCTCAATGCGCTCCCCCACCATGCTCGACGCCTCGGACAGTAAGTCGGCAAGCGGAGCGCCGGTGCGCTGAGACACCTTAAGCGCCAAGGTCACAAGCGAAAGACCGGGGGCGTCGATACGCACGAGCAAGTCATCGAGCGCGTCGGTCGCCGAGATGCCGCAATCGATCGCCGCCGCCGCCCGCAAAAACTCGGTATGCACTGGCTCTTGCGCATGAGCGCCCACAAAGCGCATGCCCTGGGCCAGCGAATGTCCCGAGGCAAGCGACATGGAAAGTGCGGTAAACGCCTCGGGCATTGCCTCTTCTGCATCGTGTTGCTCGCGCCGGCTCTCAAAGCCATCCCGAGCGGCACCAACGGCAAACGGAGCAACAAGTCCCAAGGCAAATCCGAGGGGCGATAACGACACCATCGTTAGTAAAACGCAGCAGACACCGCTCGATAGCAGCAGAAACGCCAAACGTCCCGAAGCATCTTCGATCACGAGGCCAAGGCGATGCGCCGGAGCCAGCGATGCCCACGAACGGGCGATCTTTTTCAGCAGATCGTTTTCCACCAGCTCACGCGGCAGCTTCTCTGCCACCATCTCGAGCGCCTGACGTGCCAGCTCCGCCAGCGGTACCTGCGGCACACGAGGTTCCGCCCCGCACGCCGTCGCGACAGAAAGCCCTGCCAAGCCCCCTACGACGAGGGGCACAGTGATCTCCATTCGTCCACCTCCTCTTGTGTGAGCGTCCCCGACCGCAGGCCTTCTGCGATAAACGGCGGCTCGCGGTCAAGCGTCCAGGTGCGCTCGGCGGCATCGAACGTCACATAGCGCTCGAGCTCTACGCCACCCGATGCGGCGCGTCGCACCCCCGAATACGAGGAGACGAAACGCCTGCCATCGGCGTGGCGCTCGGACATCACGATGCCGTCGAGCGCCATGGCAATCTGCTCCTCGATGAGCTCGCTCGGCAGATCGATGCCATAACGTGCAAGCAACGTCAGACGCACCACGGTCTCCTGTTCTGAACCCGCATGAAGTGTGGTGAGCGACCCGTCGTGGCCCGTGTTCATGGCCTGCAACATGTCGCAGCACTCGGCACCGCGCACCTCGCCCACCACGATGCGGTCGGGGCGCATGCGTAGGGCATTAGTTACCAGGTCGCGGATCGTCACCGCGCCCTCGCCCTCAATTGAAGCCTCGCGCGCCTCTAGGCGCACCACGTGCGGATGATGCGCAAACTTGAGCTCGGCAGAGTCCTCGATCGTCACGATGCGCTCGCCGGTGGAAATCTCACATGACAACGCGTTGAGCAGGGTGGTCTTACCAGATCCCGTGCCTCCCGCAACCGCTAGGTCCTGTCGCAGCGACACCGCACACGACAGCAGCTGCGCATACCAAAGCGGCAGCGATCCCAACCCCACGAGCTCGTCCAGCGAGCAGATACGGTCCGAGAACTTTCGGATGGTGAGAATCGGTCCGTCAATCGCCACAGGCGGAATCACCGCGTTGACGCGATAGCCCGTTTTGAGGCGGGCGTTGACGATGGGGCTGCGCTCGTCGATGCGCCTGCCCAGCGGCGAGATGATACGGTCGATGAGCACACGGATCTGCTCGTCGTCCTCAAACGCATGCTCGATGGGGTACAAGACGCCGCCGCGTTCAAAGAAAGCCGAGCAGCAGCCGTTGATCATGATCTCGGTAACGGTGTCGTCCTCGATGAGCGGCTGCAACGGCCCCAAGCCCACCACGTCATCCAAAATCTCGTCGATGATGGTCTCGCGCTCGGGCGTCGCGAGATCGGTCGGCTCCTCAACATTGAGCGCCGTCTCCACCGCGGGACGCAATTCCGAGCGGGCAAGTGCCGGGTCGATATAGGCGCTGATACGCGCCACTTCGTCGTAACCCATGCGGTCCATCACGGCGCGCTTGGTGCGTCGTTTCACGGCGCGGCGACGCCCCGCATCCACAGGCGCTGCCGCCGCCGCAGCGCCAGCAGCCTTAATCCTCGTTTGCAGGCTCATCGCTGATCACCCTCGCGCGACCAGGGAAGGCGGATACGCGGGCGTTCGGTGCGCGTTGCACGGTCGGCGACCATATCGCTCCAAGGGCCGACGGCGCACCCCAGTTCCACGAGCATCTCGCGCGTGGCCTCGCGCACGCTAGTCGCAAAAGCGCTGGTCTGCCCCACTGCCTCGTCAGCGCGCCCAAACGCCATGAGCGCGGCGAGATCCTGCCCGCCATCGGCGATACGAATCTTGGAGCCCAACGCACAGGCAATCTCAAAGCGCATGGCGACGTCCTCGTCTGCCCCGCGCGCACCGAACCGGTTGAACACGGCGCTCATGCGCGTGCGCGGCACACCTACTCGACCTGCCAGTTCAATGACGCGCGATGCCGATGCCGCGGACGACACCGCCGCATCGCCAACGACCAGGCAACGGTCGCTCGCCGCCACCGCAGCCGCCACGGCGTCGCCCCAAAAGACCGAGGTATCGATAAAGACCACGTCGGATTCGCGACGCAGAACATCAAGCAGTAGCTCCACCGGACGTGCCATGAGCTCGGCTTGCTCGGGCGCCGCGACGGGACCCCAGAGCGTAACGCCCGGCGCCACGCGCATCGATGTGGCTACGATATCCGGCTCGGTGAGCGTGCCCGCCGCCGACGGCTCGATAAGTGCCGCCATATCGCGCGGAGCATCGACGCCTAACAAGTCGTAAAGGTTTCCAAACATCAGGTCCAGGTCGAGCACGGCGGCACGCAAGCCCAACAGCGACGATGTGTGTGCCATGGCGGCAACGATCGTCGACTTGCCGCAACCGCCCGAACCCGAAATAGCGCAGATGACCGGAGCTCGATGCGGCGGAGCGGCAGCGTCTGCCGGCGGCATCGGAGGCGGCGGGGCGGGCGTCGGTGGCAGCGCCCCCGTCTCCCCCGCCGCAACCACACGCTGCGTCCAAGCCGGCATGGCAGCTTGTTCGGTCTGCGAGGCAGGCTCGTTCTGCGCAATCTGCTCATGCTGCATTAGCGACAACTCGCCGCACCCGGCAAAGCCCTCAACTTCGTCGAGTTCATCCACCAGATTCACGCCGTGCACGTATCCCATATCTACAGCCGGGGAGTCGCCAGCATGCTGCGCCGGCCCTCCAGCGTCATCGCATACAAGGGGGTTCCGGGGGCGCCGACCATGCTCGGCTTCCGCTTTTCCATAATCATCAACACGCGGGCCTCTTGTAGCGCGAGGCGCCCCGGGTTCCCTATCAACAAAAGCATCGGGCTCAATCGTCATGCGCCGATCGGAATCAACCGCTCCCTCGCCCGCACGCCCGTTGCCGCATATACTGTGCGCAGCGATGACCTCGGTCGCCCCCGCGCGAAACAGCCCCTCGATATCCGACGGATCGAGCGCTTCTATCAACACGACCACGCGACTCACGCGGCCTTCGGCCGTCAGGCGCGCAACAGTCTTGCGCACATCTTCGGTATCAAACAGAGACGCCGCGATGATGGCAGCCCCGCGGCGCGACGGAAACGCCCGCGCCATGGAAACCAGCCCGTCCAGGTCACCCACGCGAAGCACCTGTGCACCCGCATCACGGCCCTCGACTTCCCGCTGCAACAGCCCGTAATCGCCGCACGCGCAGCACGCAAGCCAGATCGCCTTCATCACTCGTCGCCTCCGCTCTTTTTGCCGCGCGCCGTGGCGGGAATCGTCAAGCTGACCGTTCCCTTGCCCGAGGCTCCCAGCAGTTCCTTGACGTCTTCGGGGTCAGCCGCCAGCGTCACCCATTCGATCTTGCCCTCGCGCGTGGCACCGGAATCCTCACTGGTATCGATCACGTACGCGCCGCACAGCCGATCGGTCACGCCGTCTTTTTGCACATACACATCCACGTAGCTGCCCACGCCCGTAGCACCGCCGACCGAGTGCTCGGCATCGACCGCCACCGAAACGGCGACCTTGCCCTTAGGCACCTCGAGCTTGCGGCTCTCGACCTTGGTGTAGACATTGCAGATCACGGCGTTTTTGGGAATACGCGAAGTCGTCACGTCGCCGCGCACCTGGCGCAGCTCGGTCGCCGCGTCACGCGGCAGCAGACTCGTCAGCCACTCCTGGGTTATGACATTGGTCTCATCGAGGGTCTCGCCCACATCGATATCGCGCGCCGCGACGCATACCTCGACGCGATCGCCACCGTACTTGGCCAAGGTCTCAGCCTGGACCTGTTCGGCTTGTGAGCGGATCGATGAGCCGTAAACCATGCAGAGCAGAGCAGCGAGCACGCCCGCGACCAGACTGATGGCGATGCGCTTGCTCTTGTTCACGGCCGCTCCTCTCATGGCAGTGCCGGGCGAATGCCCGTACCACCATTGTCTGGGCGGTCAGAGTGCAAAGCGGCGCAATCGCAATCTTGGTTTTCGATGTCAAACCAATCGCTGACCAAAAGCTGACCAGCCCGTCAAGCTCGTGGCAAGGTTTTGGTCAGCACGTCAGCAAACTGCATGTTTCGAGGCTTTTCCGCAGCAAAAAAGCCGTCTCCCGAACAGTTGGGAGACGGCAGTCATAGGAAAAATCAATTACAGATGGACATCGGGATCGAGCATTTGAGCACTCACGCGCATGGATGACGCCAGGTTTTGGAACGTTTCCAGACGCAGGCCGTCGATCTGCCCGGCGTCCTCGGCCTCGCGAACGGCGCAACCCGGCTCATGGGTGTGTGTGCAATCACCAAACCGGCACGCGCACGACGCCTCCACGATCTCGGGAAACGCGCGAGCCAACCCCCGTTCGTGACCCACAAGCGGCAGGCTCCGCAGGCCCGGCGCATCGGCGATCACGCCGGCGTCGCCCGGCAGCGCCACCATCACACGCGCGACGGTAGTGTGACGACCTTGGTCATCGCGCTCGCGCACACCGCCGGTAGCCAAGGTGTCGTGGCCCAACAGCGCGTTGAGCAGCGTCGACTTGCCGGCACCCGACTCGCCCAAAATCATGGCACAGCTCCCAGCGGGCACGCAGGCGCGCACTTCGTCTAAGCCGCGGCCCTCGGCAGAAGACGTCACGATCACGCGCGCGTCCGAGCCAACCAAGCGATGCACGCGATCCAGGTCGCGCTCGAGCTCCTCGGCCTCGCAGCGGTCGGCCTTGGTGAGCACCACCACCGGCTCGGCATCGCAATCGAGCGCCAGCACCAGCGAGCGCGCCACGCGGTCGAGCAGCACCTCGCCGGCACCGAGCGCCTGCACGATCAGCACGCTGTCCACGTTGGAGCAAAGCACCTGACGCTCACCGCGAGCACGTCCGCGCCAGCGCTCAAAACTCGTACGGCGCGGCAGGACGCACTCGATCACGCCCATGTCGTGCCCGGGCGCACGGCGCACCGCCACGCGGTCGCCCACGGCGGGCAGCATTACCTCGTCCTCGCCACGCGACTTGGCAAACCCCACGGCATGCTCGGCGCGGAACGTATCAGTGGCAGTCGCCACCAGCGGAAACCCGCGGTCCAGGCGCACCACGGCGCCCAACTGCATCTGCTCGGGTTCCTCGGCTTGCGCGCAAAAATCATCGAAGGCTGCCCGTTGGGCGGCATCGACCGGCAGATCGTCGAACGCCGGAACATCCTGCAACGCGTCGAGCCCCGGTACGCTCGCCAACAGCTCCTCGGCAGACGTGGGGGCTTCGGTCGCAAGCTTCCGACGACGGTCACGCTTAGCCCGCGCCCCCGTCGTCTTTTTCTTCGCCTTAGCCTTAGCCTTGCCCACAGATGCCTCCCAGCACAAAACCACACAACTGAGCAGGTATTTTACCCACAAAAAAGAGTCGGTCGAGCAAACGCTCGACCGACTCACATACTTTCCCTCAGCCAATGGTCCCGAGAGGTTATCCGAAGGCCCGCCCGCCGGGAGGGGTTTCTTCCGAGCGATCCCGCAGCGCGAAGCGCGAGGACCAGCGAGGAAGAAACCCCGCAGGCGGTCGGGCCGGTGGGAAGGATGGCCTTTCGACCTACTCCTTCTCGACCGCGCGCATGATCGCCTTGTAGATCTCCATCAGCGGAATGATCAGGAAGGCAAGACCCAGGGCAGCGACAACGCCCTTGAGCTCGAGCGTCACGGGGCCAAAGAACATCTCGGCAAGCGTCGGCTGCACGGTTACGATCACCGTCAGCACCAGCGCCAGCGCGGCAGAGGCCCACAGCCACTTGTTCTGCTTCTTCATCTTAAACAGCGACGTGCGACGGCTGCGCATATTGAAGCAGTGGAAAATTTCGACCATGTTGAGCGTGATGAACGCCATCATCACGCCTTCCTCGTCGGCGGTGCCGGCGATCATATCGGCGATGTGGATGTAGCCCATGTCAAAGTACACGCCCACAAAGAAGCTCGCCAGCACCAGCACGGTGATGATTAGGCCCTGGACCACGCAGTCCAGACCCATATGTCCGGCAAAGACACCGTCCTTGGCGTTGCGCGGCTTGCGCTTCATGATGTTGCCCTCGGCATCCTCCATGCCCAACGCGAGCGCGGGGAAGCAGTCGGTAACCAGGTTCACCCACAGCAGCTGCACCGGCTGGAAGATGGTAAAGCCGATGAGCGTGGCGATAAACACCGAGAACACCTCGGCAAGGTTGGCCGAAAGCAGGAACTGGATGACCTTGCGGATGTTGTCGTAGATGCGGCGACCCTCTTCGCAGGCGCCGATGATAGTGGCGAAGTTGTCGTCGGCGAGCACCATGTCGGCGACGTTCTTGGTGACGTCGGTGCCGGTGATGCCCATGCCCACGCCAATGTCGGCGCGCTTGATGGACGGGGCGTCGTTGACGCCGTCGCCCGTCATGGCGACAATCTGGTCGCGCGACTTCCACGCCTCGACGATGCGGGTCTTGTGCTCGGGCTGGACGCGGGCGTACACGCCAAAGTCCTCGATGTGCGCGTCGAGCTCCTCGTCGCTCATGCGGTCGAGATCGGCGCCTGTGATGGCCTGGCTGCGATCGGTGACGATGCCCAGCTGCTTGGCGATGGCCACGGCGGTGTCGATGTGGTCGCCCGTGATCATGACGGTGCGGATACCGGCGTCGTGGGCCTCGCGGATAGCGTCAGCGACCTCGGGACGGACCGGGTCAATCATGCCGGACAGCCCGCAGAAGACCAGGTCATGCTCGAGCGCGGCGGGGCTGCAGTCGGCCGGGACCTCGGTGTAGGTGCGGCTTGCCAGCGCCAGCACGCGCAGGGCCTCGTCGGCCATGGCCTTGTTGGCGGCCACGAGCTCGGCACGACGCTCCTCGGTCAGGGGGACGACCTTGTCGCCGTCGTAGATATGGGTGCACAGGCCGATCACCACATCGGGCGCGCCCTTGGTGTACTGCTCATACTCGCCGTCCAGGGTCTCGACGACCACGGACATCATCTTACGGCCGGAGTCGAACGGGGCCTCGCCCACACGCGGATGCTCGGCGGTCAGGCCGGTGAGCCCCGCCTTGCCGGCATCGTTGACGAGCGCGCACTCAGTCGGCTCGCCCACGGCCTCGCCCAGCTCCTCGTCCCACTGGGCATCGGAGCACAGGGCCATACCGGCCAGGAACTTTTCCTGGGGCGCGGCGAGCTCGTGCTTGACGACGGTCATCTTGTTCTGGGTAAGCGTGCCGGTCTTGTCCGAGCAGATGGTCTGCGTGCAGCCGAGTGTCTCGACAGCAGAAAGCTTGCGGATAATCGCCTGGCGCTTGGCCATCTTGGTCACGCCGAGCGAAAGGACGATAGTCACGACGGCGACCAAGCCCTCGGGGATGGCGGCGACGGCGAGCGAGACGGCGACCATAAAGGTGTCGAGCAGGGCAGTTGGGTCGGTAAGGACGTTGCCCACGCCGTGGCGGACGATGTCGACACCAAAGATCACGACGCAGATGACGATAACCATGATGGTGAGGATGCGGCTGAGCTCGGCGAGCTTCACCTGCAGCGGCGTGAGCTCTTCCTTGGCCTCGGCCAGGGCGCCGGCAATCTTGCCCATCTCGGTGTTCATGCCGGTGCCGACCACGACGGCGCGACCGCGGCCGTACACCACGGTGGAGCCCATGTAGCACATGTTCTTGCGGTCGCCGAGCGGCACGTCGTCGGTGCCCGCGGCAAGCTCGATCACGTTGGCGTGCTTCTCTACGGGCACGGACTCGCCGGTGAGTGCGGCCTCCTCGATCTTCATCGTGGCGCTCTCGAGCACGCGGCAGTCGGCCGGGACGGAGTCGCCCGCCTCGAGCATGATTACATCGCCGGGAACGAGCTCGGCGCTCGGCAGGTGCACGAGTTTGCCGTCGCGCAGCACCTTGGACTGCGCCGCGCTCATCTCCTGCAGGGCCTCGAGGGCCTCCTCGCTCTTGGCTTCCTGGACCACGCCCAGCACCGAGTTGATGATAACGACGAACATGATAATGGCGACGTCGGCAAAGTCGGGCTCGCCCTTGACCATGCCCGTGAGCGCGCTGATAACGGCGGCAACGATCAGCATGATGACCATGGGGTCGGCCATCTGCTCAAAGAAGCGCTTCCACAACGGGGTCTTCTCGGCTTCCTCGAGCTTGTTAGGGCCTGTCTTGGCAAGGCGCGACGACGCCTCGTCGTTGCTCAGGCCGAGGTTCTCATCGACACCCTGGTCGCTGAGTACCTCCGCCGCGGCGGACAGGTATTCCTTTTGCATATAGAGTCCCCTCCTGGGATTCGGGCCACTCAGCAGATTGATGCCCGATCATAATTCCCAGGAGAAGGGCAAGGGCTCATCAAGGCTGCCGTGCTGAGCGGCAGTTGATAGTGGAGCTATGGTACCCCAAAGCGGCGCGTCTAGCCAAAACATTCCAATTGGAAACACGGCTCGAGTGCAACGGTGCAGACCGTGTGATGCTCAATGTTGGTAAAACGTTTTTTCTTCGGCACTTCGTCAAACTGAAATATCGCCCAGATAACAGCGGTTAGAGCGGTTGGTAAAGATTTTTCATATACCGTTTTTCCCGCAAAAAATGAACTTCTTAATCGGCATACGGTCGTTTTTTTGGGGTATTCGGTCGGTATTTCGTTATAATCAACTCGATTTTATTTCTTATGGTTTATCTATCAGCGCAAGACGATGTCAGATGGAGGTCTGAATGTACAAGCGCACTAAGATTGTATGCACCATGGGTCCCGCCTGCGATAGCGACGAGACCATCCGCGAGATGATCAAGGCGGGCATGAACGTCGCCCGTTTTAACTTCTCGCACGGCTCCTACGACGAGCACCACGGTCGCATCGAGCGCGTCCGTCGTATTTCCAAGGAGCTCGGTCTGCCCGTCGGCATCCTGCTCGACACCAAGGGCCCCGAGGTCCGCACCGGCCTTCTGGTCGACGGCAAGAAGGTTGCCGTCAAGACCGGCGACAAGATCGTCGTCACCGCTCAGCCCACGTCCGAGGATTTCCACGGCACCGCTGAGCACATCTCCCTCGACTACCTGGCTCTGCCCTCCGAGGTCGAGAAGGGCTCCCTCATCCTGATCGATGACGGCCTGGTTGCCCTCGAGGTCGAGTCCGTCAGTGGCCAGGACATGACCTGCGTCGTTAAGAACGACGGCCTGATCGGCGAGCGCAAGGGCGTCAACATGCCCAACGTCAACATCTCGCTGCCCGCTATCACCGAGCGCGATCGTCAGGACATCCTCTTTGGCCTGACCGAGAACATCGACTACATCGCCGCTTCCTTCATCCGTGATGGCGAGTCCGTCCGCGGCATCCGCAAGCTTTGCCGCGAGAACGGTGGCGAGCACGTGACGATCTTCCCGAAGATCGAGTGTGCCCTGGGCGTCGAGAACTTCGACGAGATCCTCGAGGCTTCCGACGGCATCATGGTCGCCCGTGGCGACCTGGGCATCGAGATCAAGCCCGAGCTTGTTCCGCACATCCAGAAGGAGATCATCGCCAAGTGCAACGCGGCCTACAAGCCCGTTATCACCGCTACGCAGATGCTCGACTCCATGCAGCAGAACCCGCGCCCGACGCGCGCCGAGGTTGCCGACGTTGCTAACGCCATCTACGACGGCACCGACGCCGTTATGCTCTCTGGCGAGTCCGCTGCCGGTAAGTACCCGGTCGAGGCCGTTAAGATGCAGGCCAGCATTGCTCTCGAGACCGAGAAGTACCTCCCGGCCCACGCTCCACTCGAGGTTCCGGCCGATGCTCACGGCACCCGCGTTGTCAACAACGTTGTGGGTATGTCCGCTGTGAACATGGCCACCACCGTTGGCGCCAAGTGCATCACCGTGCCGACGACCACCGGTCGTACCGCTCGCCTGATCTCGCACTTCCGCCCCAACATGCCGATCTGCGCGTTCTCCCGCCACGAGTGGGCCGTCCAGCAGATGATCATGTACTGGGGCGTTATCCCGCACCAGGCCGAGATTACCCAGGGCACCGTCAACGGCACGATCGTCAAGGCGATCGAGACCGCTAAGGAGCTCGGCTACGTCGAGGCCGGCGATCTGACCGTCGCTACCGCCGGCGATCCCCGCATGAGTGTTCAGCTCGAGGACAAGGTCTCCTCGACCAACGTCGCTTACGTCGCTCAGGTGCGCTAAATCGCACTTGCAAGCACGCTTGCATTGCAAAAGGGCCCGGAAGGCTTTGCCTTCCGGGCCCTTTTTAGACCTTCTTCGTATGCCGCATCATCGATTTGTGTTCAGTCGCAAGCCTCTCCGATGCCGAGCGCACCACCGAAGACGCCCTGCGACGGGAGCCGTTGGTCAATTGGAATGAACTGTTCACCGTTAAGCCGGCCGGCTAGCAGCTAGCGATCAGGGGGACTGCGGGAACG
>UQWQ01000057.1 GCA_900544755.1 uncultured Collinsella sp.
ATGGAGCACCAATAGAGTTTTTGAAGACCCGGTATAATGCCGGGTCTTTGCTTTTTGGGACGCGTGCGCGTGCAGTGCTCCCTCAACAATAAGTCCGGTGCAGCGATGCTGCACCGGACTTTCTACATCCCAGAATGGCTATCAGCCTTTGGCTGTTGGGCTCTTACGCCTCAGCCGGCTCCACGCCCAGTTCGTTGCGGACAAGCTCGAAGGCCGCGGCGATGGCCTTGTCCATGTCGTAGTACTTGTAGCCGCCCAGGCGACCGGCGAAGACCACGTCGCCCTCCTGCGCCGCCAGCTCCTCGTACTGCCTGTACAGGGCCTCGTTCCTGGCGTCGTTGATGGGGTAGTAGGGCTCGTCGCCGGGCTTCCAGTCCGCCGGGTACTCGCGCGTGATGACGCTCTTCTCCTGCGTGCCGAACTCGAAGTGCTTGTGCTCGATGATGCGCGTGTAGGGGACCTCGCGCTCGGTGTAGTTGACCACGGCAACGCCCTGGTGGTCCTGCTCGTCGAGCGTCTCGGTCTCAAAGCGCAGGCTGCGGTACTCGAGCGTGCCCAGCTTGAAGTCGTAGAACGCGTCGATGGGGCCGCAGTAGATCGTCTTGGCGGCGATGTCGGGCTCGGCGGCGGCCAGCTCCTTGTACTCCACGCCGCAGCGCACCTCGACGCCCTCGAGCATGTTGGCGACCATCTTGGTGTAGCCGCCCATGGGGATGCCTTGGTAGCGGTCGTTGAAGTAGTTGTTGTCGTAGGTGAAGCGGCAGGGGAGGCGCTTGATGATGCTTGCGGGCAGGTCCTTGCAATCACGGCCCCACTGCTTCTCGGTGTAGCCCTTCACGAGTGTCTCGAAGATGTCGCGGCCGACGAGCGACAGCGCCTGCTCCTCGAGGTTCTGCGGCTCTCCGATGTTCTCGGCGGCCACCTGCTCGGCAATCTTGGCCTTGGCGTCTGCTGGCGTGACGACGCCCGGCCACATCTTGGCGAAGGTGTTCATGTTGAAGGGCATGTTGTACATGTTGCCGTGGAAGTTGGCTACCGGCGAGTTGACGTAATTATTGAACTCGGCGAAGCGGTTGACGTAGTCCCAGACGTCCTTCATGGAGGTGTGGAAGATGTGGGCGCCGTAACGGTGGACCTGGATGCCCTCGACGTCCTCGGTGTAGATGTTGCCGGCGATGTGGTCGCGGCGGTCGATGACCAGGACCGACTTGCCGGCGCGCTTGGCGGCGTTGGCGAAGACGGCGCCAGAGAGGCCGGCGCCGACGACTAGGTAATCGTACTGGGACATGGATATGCTCCTTTGTATGTCAATTGGACAGCTACTTAAGCTTTGGGACAAACAAACCTGATTATTTAGTCCCATGGATTAGTGTAGCAGATACTCTTTCAGCAGCTCCAACGCGTGGGCGTAGCCTTGGAGGCCTTCGCCGGTGATGGTGGCGAAGCAGGCCAGGCGTGCATAGCTCACCTGGCGGAAGTCCTCGCGTGTCTCTACGGCGCTGATGTGGACCTCCACAGCCGGGATGGCGACGGCCTTGAGGGCATCGAGGATCGCCACGCTCGTATGCGTATAAGCGGCCGGGTTGATGACGATGCCGTCGACTTTGCCGTAGGCCTCCTGGATCTTGTCGACGATGCTGCCCTCGTGGTTAGACTGGAAGACCTCGATCTCGTCGAAGCCCTGTGCGGCACCTGCCTCCTGGCAGATCTGCACTAAGCGGTCGTAGTTGTCGCTGCCATAGATGCCCGGCTCGCGAATGCCGAGCATGTTGAGGTTGGGGCCGTTGATGACGAGTGCTTTCATGGTTGCTTCCTTTGCGATTGGAAAACCACCACAAAGGCGCCTGTCCCCTTTGTGGTGGTTTTGGTTAGAGAGCGGGTGGGAGGGTGTCGAGGAGGGCTTGGGCGGTGTTGGCGGCGCAGTCGCGTGAGTCGATGATGTAGTCGGCCCAGGAGCGGTAGCGCGGCATGCGCTGCTCGGCGAGCTTGTCGATGCCATCGCGCGCCGTGATGGGGCGGCCCTTGTGGGCGAGCTCGTCGAGCTTGCGGTTGAGCATCACGATCTGGCTATTCTGGTGCAGCAGCGGGTAGTTCTCGTCGCGCGTGACCACGCCGCCGCCGGTGGAAAGCACCAGGCCGCTGCGCTTGGAGATGTCGGCCAGCGCCGCCGTCTCCTGTTCGCGGAACGCCGCCTCGCCGCGCTCGACGATAAAGTCGGCGCAGGGCATGCCCAGGCGCTCCTCGAGGGCGCGATCCAGATCGATGTGCTCTCGCCCCGTGAGCAGGGCAATCTGCTCGCCCACACGGGTCTTGCCCGAGCCCGGCATGCCGATCAGCGCGATGTTCTGTTCGCGGCGTGACAGGCGCTCCGTTACGTCCAGAATGCGCTCGCGCGGAGTGACCTGGCCGGTGTAGCGCTCAACGGCTTGCGCCGCCTGGGCAACGAGCATGAGCAGGCCGCCGATGCAGGGGATGCCGCGGCGCTCGGCCTCGAGCATCAGACCCGTGCGGGCGGGGTTGTAGACAATGTCGATGACGCCCTCGAGCGCATCGAGGCCTTCGAGCGTGCAGGGAGCGTCGGGGCAGTGGGGGAACATACCGGCGGGCGTGCAGTTGACGAGCAGGGCGGCGTCGGACTGCTGCGCGATGTTGCCGTAGTTGACCTTGCTCGTGCGGCCGACTGGTACGACGACGGCGCCTAGGTCGCCGAGCACCATGCTGGCCGTGGTACCGGCACCGCCGGTGGCACCAAGCACGAGGGCCTTCTTGCCGGCAACCTCTACGCCTAACTCCTCGACTAGACACTGAAAACCAAAGTAGTCGGTGTTGTCGCCACGTAGACGGCCGTCAGGCAGGCGTGTGATGGTGTTGACGTTGCCCATGCGCTCGGCCAGGGGACTCAGCTCGTCCAGATAGTCCATGACGGCGCGCTTGTAGGGGATGGTCACGTTGGTGCCCTCCCATTCGTTACCCGTCATAAAGGCCTGGAGGTCCTCGGGCTCGCGCTCAAAACGCACGTATTCGAGCCCCGCGAGCTCCTTGTAGATGGTCGGCGTGTAGCTGTGGCCCAGCACGCGGCCCAGCACGCCGTAGGGGCGGGTTGCGGCGACATCGGTCATCTAGAGCACCTCCGTGTAACTGCCAAAGAAGGTGAAGCTCTCGCACACGTCGTCGATGGAATCGAGCAGGTCATCGAGGGCCTTGCTGCCAAAGGGGCAGTCCAGGTCAAAGTAGAACATAAACTCAAAGTCGTGCCCGGGGATGGGGCGGCTCTCGAGCTTGATGAGGTTGATATTGAGCGCGTAGAAGCGCTCGAGTACGCGATAGAGTGCGCCCGGCTCGTTGGCCGTGGTAATCATGAGCGAGGTGCGGTTGGCGCCGGGGTAGACGCGTGGCTCGCGGCTGATGACGACAAAGCGCGTGTAGTTGTTGTCCGAGTCCTGGATGTTGGGCTCCAGTACCTCCAAGCCGTAGAGTGCGGCGCAGCTGCGCGATGCGATCGCGGCAACATCGGTGCGTTCGGAGCTGGCGACCATCTCGGCCGACATGGCCGTGTTGGGGTACTTGGTGGCGTGCAGGTCGTGCGCCTCGATAAAGCCGGCGCATTGGGCAATGGCCTGGCCGTGGCTGTAGACCTCGTGCACGTCCGCAAGCTTGGCGCCGGGCTTGACGAGCAAGTTGTGGTCGATTTTGAGGCGAAGCGAGCGCACGATGTGGAAGTCGAACTGGGCGAGCAGGTCGTAGACGGCGTTGACTGAGCCGGCGGTGGAGTTCTCGATGGGCAGCACGCCAAACTCGCAGAAGCCGTCGCGCACGGCGCGCATAACGCCCTCGAAGGTCTCGAAGAACGCAATGTCGGGCACGTCGAAGAGCCTGCACGCGGCGATTTGGCTGTAAGCGCCCTCGACGCCCTGGCAGGCGACGGTGGCCGTTTGAGGGAAGGGCGTGTCGGAGGCTGCAGCCGTGGCGTGGGCCTTTTGCGAGACGGTGATGCCCTTGAGCTCGTTGATGTAGCGCTGCTGCTCGGCCTTGCTCATGCTCATGAGGAGACGGAACAGGGTGATGGTCTGCGCCTCGTAGCGCTCGGGCACGCGGCTGGCGAGATTGTTGAGCTTGGAGCGCTCACGGGCGGGGTCGAAGACGGCCTTGCCCATCTCGATTTTAGACTTGGCGACCTCGGTGGCAATGTCCATGCGCTCGACAAAACTGTTGAGGAGCGTGGTGTCGATGCCATCGATGGCCTGGCGGATGTCAGCAAGGTCCATGGAGACCCCTTTCACGTGTCGGGGGATATTGAGGGGTGGGTAGTTAGCGCTGGGCGGCGTCTTCGAGGAGGGCGTCCCAGATGGCAAGGGCGGCGGCTGCCTCGGCTACGGGGACGGCTCGGGGGACGATGCAGGGATCGTGGCGGCCGTGGACCGAGAGCTCGGCATTTTCCATAGCGTCCATGTCCACCGTCTGCTGCTCGCGGCCAATTGAGGGCGTCGGCTTTACGGCCATGCGCCACATGACGGGCGCGCCGGTCGAAATACCGCCCAGGATGCCGCCGGCGTTGTTGGACTCGACCTCGATCTCGCCGGTCTCGGCATCGATGCGATACGGATCGTTGTTCTCGCTGCCACGCATGGCGGCCACGGCAAAGCCCATGCCAAACTCCACGCCCTTTACGGCGGGAATGCCAAACGCGATTTGCGCGATGCGGTTCTCGATGCCATCGAACATGGGGTCGCCGATGCCCGCAGGAAGCCCGTAAATGCCGCACTCCACGATGCCGCCGATGCTGTCGAGTTCGTCACGCGCGGCTAGGATTTCCTCGCGCATGCGGCCGGCTGCGGCGGCGTCAATGCACGGCAGATCGTTCGTAAGGATCGCCTTGCGGTCGGCCTCGCGATAGACTATGTCGTCCATCGGCAGATCGGAGATGCCGCCGATCTGCGCCACATGCGCCATCACTTTAATGCCGCGGGCCTCGAGTGCCTGCAGCGCGATGCCGCCCGCGATGCATAAGGGTGCTGTTAGGCGGCCGGAAAAGTGCCCGCCGCCGGCGACATCGTGCATGTTGTGATACTTCATGCGCGCAGGGAAGTCCGCATGTCCCGGACGGGGCTTGCGGCGCAGCTCGGAGTAATCCTTGGAGCGCGTGTTGGTGTTCTCGATAATCGCGGCAATGGGCGCGCCGGTGGTGTGCCCATCGACCACGCCGGCGATGATTTGGGCGGCGTCGGCCTCGCGGCGCTTGGTCGCGGTCTCGTCGCGACCGGGGGCGCGACGGTTCAAAAAGGCCTGCAGCGCTTCTTGGTCAACGGCGATGCCGGCGGGGACGCCATCGAGCGAGCAGCCGATGGCGGGGGAGTGCGACTGGCCGAAGATGCTTACGTGCAAGACGTTGCCAAAGGTCGAGGACATGCTATTCCTCCTCGAGTGTGACCTTGCCGCCCAGCAGGCGGTAGTGGTCGAAGAAATCGGGATAGGACTTGTTGACGGCCTCGGCGCCGTGGATCACGACCTCGCCGGCGGCGCGGCTCGCGGCGATAGCGGCCATCATGGCGATGCGGTGGTCGTTGTGCGAATCGACCTCGCCGCCGGTGAAGGCATCGACACCCTTGATGATGAGGTCATCGCCGGCAATGCGCACCTGCGCGCCCAGCGCGGTGAGCTCGCGGGTGGTGGTGACCAGGCGGTCGGATTCCTTGATGCGCAGACGGGCGCAATCGCGGATAAAGGTGCGGCCCTGTGCCAGTGAGGCCACGGCCGAGATGACGGGCACCAGGTCCGGAATGTCGTGGGCACTCATCTCAAAGCCGGCGAGCTTGTCGGACTGCACGGTGGCGGCGTTGGTGGAGCGCACGATGCGGGCGCCAAAGCGCGAAAGCGCGGCAAGCACGTTACGGTCGCCCTGTGCGGAGCTTAGCGACACGCCCTCGACGGTGATTGGGTCGGTGCCGATGGCACCGGCGCACAGCCAAAAGGCAGCGTTGGACCAGTCGCCCTCGACGGCTACGCTGCCGGGCGTGCGGTACGAGCCACTGCTCACGCGGAAGTTCGTGACCTCGAGCTGGCCGTCCGTGGCCGGAATGCGCTCGACGTTGACCTCGACGCCAAAGGCCTTCATGGCCTGGATCGTCAGGTTGATGTAGGGGCGGCTTTCGATAAGGCCGCATACCTGCACGCAGGAGGGCTGGGCCAGCAGCGGGGCTGCCAGCAGCAGGCCGGAGATATACTGCGAGCTCACGTTGCCCGGAAGCACAAAAGTGCCCGGGCGCATGCGTCCGCTCGTCTTGAGCGGAAAACCGCCCAGACCCTGCAGGTCGCAGCCGGCGGCGATGATCTCGTCCGAGAGCGGGGAGAGTGGGCGGGCGCCCAAGCGTCCCTGACCCACAAAAGTTGCTTCTGCGCCCAGCGCGCAGGCGACGGGCAACATAAAGCGGAGCGTGGAGCCGCTTTCACCGCAGTCAAGCGTGCCGCCGGCAAGGGCCTTGAGCAGGCCAAACTCAACACTCTTCATGGTGGGGTGGACCTGGAAGCCGTCCTCGACGGTCTCGATGCGAGCACCCAGTGCCGTAAGGCAGCGCACCGTGGCCTCGATGTCGGCGCAGGTGGTGTTGCAGGTGACGTGCGTCTCGCCGTTGGCAAGCGCAGCGCAGATGATCAGGCGATGCGCCATCGACTTGGACGCGATGGCGGGAACGGTGCCCTTGAGCGGGGACGGGGTGATGCGGGCTAGCATGCGGATGCGTCTCCCTTCTGGCCGAGGCCCTCGGCAATGAGTTCGTGGAAAGTGGAAAGCGGTGTGCGGTCGATGCTGCAGCGGCCAATGCCGTGCGGAATCACCAGGTCGATGGTGTCGCCCGCGCGCTTCTTGTCGTGGAGCGCCTCGGCAAAGACGGTATCGGCATCTAGGTCGCAGCGGGTCTTGAGGCTATGGCGGGCGCAGAGCTCCTCAATACGACCGGGCAGTGCGGCATCGCAGACGCCGTGCAGGGCCGCGGCGCGCGTGATGATGCCCATGCCGATCGACACGCAGTTGCCGTGTCCCAGCTCAAAGTGCTCGCAGGCCTCGACGGCGTGTCCGGCGCTGTGTCCAAAGTTGAGGAGCTTGCGCTGGTTGGTTTCGCGCTCGTCGGCGACGACCACGGCGCGCTTGATGTCGATATTGCGGGCGATGATGAGCGCTACGCGGGCCACATCGCGGTTGAGCAGCTCCAGCGTGAGCGGGGTCTTCTCCAGCTCGGCGAAAAGCTCCGGGTCGGCGATCACGGCGTGCTTGACGACCTCGCCGCAGCCGTCGGCGAACTGCTCGGGCGTGAGGGTGGCCAGGCACCCCACGTCGGCGATAACCACGCTCGGCTGCCAAAAGGCGCCGGCCAAGTTCTTGCCGGCAGCCAGGTCTATGGCGGTCTTGCCTCCCACCGACGAATCCACCATGGCGAGCAGGCTCGTCGGGATCTGCACAAACTTGCAGCCGCGCATGTAGGTGGCGGCCACAAAGCCCGCCACGTCGCCCACGACGCCGCCGCCGAGTGCCACGATCACGTCGGAGCGCGAAAGCTCGTGCTCGGCCACAAACTCCAAAATGGCAACATAGGTCTCGGCGCGCTTATGGGCCTCGCCGGCCTCGAAGGTGCAGATGCTCACCTCGTAGCCTGACGCCTCCAGGCTCTGCTTAACGGGCATCTGGTAGAGCGGGCCCACGTTGGTGTCTGTCACGATGACGGCGCGGGTGCCGCCGGCGGTGGCGCGGACGAGCGGGCCTGCCTGCTCCAGCAAAAACGTGCCCACATGCACCTGGTAGGGGCGTGCGGTGTCGATATCGATGGTAATCGCCATAAGCTTCGGTCCTTTCGACCTGGCGTGATGGGTGGTCTAGTGGGAGGCCTCGTCGTCGAGTGCGCGCTTAATGCGGTCGCCCTCGGCAAGGAGGTTCTCCAGATAGCGCTGGTCGCGGTCCTTGAGCGCGCGGCTGTAGGCGCCGAGCGATTCGATCAGATGGTCGATCTCGAAGGCGAGCGCATTGGCGTCGTCGATCATGAGCTCGGACCACATCTGCGGATTGAGGTGCGCTACGCGGGTGAGGTCGCGGTAGCTGCCGGCCGAAAAGCCGTGGTGAACCTGAGCGGTCGGGCTCTTAACATAGGCGTTTGAGACGACATGCGCGAGCTGGCTCGTAAAGGCGATGACGCGGTCGTGCTCGGCGGCGCTGGTCACGCTGAACTTGCCAAAGCCCAAGGGGCGCACCATCTCGCGCACCTGGCCCAAGAGCTCGAGCTTAAGGGCATCGTCTACCGCGGGTGGAACGAGCACCAGGGGAGCGCCCTGGAACAGGTCGGCGCGGGAGTGAGCGTAGCCCGAGAACTGGGTGCCCGCCATGGGGTGCGCGCCCACAAAGTAAAAGCCGTGCTCGCGGGCAAGCTCAAAGGCGCGCTCGCACACGATGCCCTTGACGCCCACCGTGTCGATCACCACGGGGCCCATGATGGCCTCGGTATCGGTGGCGTCGGCGAGCGCTTGGGCGTGCGCCTCGAGCCACTCGATGCATGCCTCGGGGTAGCAGGCCAGCACGATGATGTCGCATTCGCCGAGCGTCTCGTCGTTGAGCTCGCCGGCAACGGTGCCCATACTGGCGGCCGTCATGACGTCGTCATCGGGGTCCCAGGCCAGCACGCGGACGCCCGCCTGCGCATAGCCGCGGGCAAAGCTGCCGCCAATGAGGCCCAGGCCCACGACGCCGGCGCACTTGGGGCCACCCTGGTTAACGCGCGCGTTTCTCACGGTACCCATGGGCTACTCCATGGTCTCTTGGCAGACGACCTCGCGGATGGCGTGGATGCGGCGCATGGTGTCGTCGAACTGGTCGGGGGTGAGGGCCTGAGCGCCGTCGGACCAAGCGTGGCTTGGGTCGTCGTGGACCTCGATCTCCAGACCGTTGGCGCCGCAGGCAGTCGCGGCGAGCGCCATGGGCTCAACGTAGCGGGTGTAGCCGGTGGCGTGGCTGGGGTCGGCGACGACGGGCAGGTGTGACAGATGGTGCAGCACCGGCACGGCGTTAAGGTCGAAGGTGTTGCGAGTACGGGTTTCGAAAGTGCGGATGCCGCGTTCGCACAGGATAACGTTGTCGTTGCCCTCGCTCATTATGTACTCGGCGGCCATGAGCAGCTCATCGATCGTGCCGGACATGCCGCGCTTGAGCAGGATCGGGGTCTTGGTCTTGCCGACCTCCTTGAGCAGGGGGAAGTTCTGTGCGTTGCGGGCGCCGATCTGCATGACGTCGATTTTCTTGTCCAGGAAGACCTGCACGTCGCGCGGGTCCATGATCTCGGTGACGATCGGCATGTCGAGCTCGGCAGACGCCTCGCACAGCAGGTCCAGACCGGCGGGGCCCATGCCCTGGTAGGCGTACGGGGAAGTGCGGGGCTTGTAGGCGCCACCGCGCAGCATCGTGGCACCGGCGGCCTTCACGCGGCGGGCGATGCGGATGAGGTTCTCGCCCTCGACGGAGCACGGGCCGGCGATGACCTGGAACTGATCGCCGCCGATCTTGACGCCGTGGCCGCAGTCGATGACGGAGTCCTCGGGGTGGAACTTGCGGTTGGCGCGCTTGAACGGCTCGGAGACGCGCTGCACGCGCTCGACGACGTCCATGGACTCGAGCAGGAATGGGTCAATCTTGGTCGTATCGCCCACCAGGCCGATGATCGTCTCGTTCTCGCCGCGCGAGACGTCGGTCTTCAGGCCCTTTTTCTCAATCCAGCTGACGATATGGCTGACGGCCTCGTCGCTGGCGCTCTGCTTTAAAATTGCAATCATGGTGTGCCTCTCACCTCGATGGATAACCCTTGCAAAAACGGCCCGCATCGCGAGCCGTGTATATATGGTGCATGAGAGTTTATACTATCTGATTCGCTTTTGCCTTCTAAAGTGAGCCGTTGCGCCGCGTCTTCCCCGGAATTGCAAAGCTTTTTCTTTTATTTTGATAGCCCGTGGTGCACTTGGGTATAATGCCAACCGTTGGCCCTATTAGCTCAGGGGATTAGAGCGTCTGCCTCCGGAGCAGAAGGCCGTTGGTTCGAATCCAACATGGGGCACCATCGAACGTAAGACCGTCCGAACCTCGCATGGTCCGGGCGGTTTTTCTTATACCGACGCGACGTGATGGGACGTGGTATGGCAGCAACGGATATCGAGCGCGGACTCTCGACCGCCGAGGTCGAGGAGCGCATCGCCGCCGGTAAGATCAACCGCAACATGGAGCTCAAGACCAAGTCGGTCAAAGAGCTCATCATCGAGAACCTCTGCACGCTGTTCAATTTGATCAACGTGATCTTGGCGTTCCTGGTCATTTTGACCGGTTCGTTTAAGAATCTGACGTTCCTGTTCGTGGTGTTCCTCAATACCGCTATTGGCGTCATTCAGTCCATGCGTTCCAAGAAGATGGTCGATAAGCTCACGCTGCTGACCTCCAAGAAGGCCATCGCGGTGCGCGACGGCTCCGAGGTTGAGCTCGACCTGGATCAGATCGTGCTCGACGACATCATCCGCCTGGGGCGTGGCGACCAGATTCCCGCTGACGCCGTGGTGGTTTCGGGCGAGGCGCTCGTGAACGAGAGCCTGCTGACGGGCGAGAGCGACCTTATTAAGAAACAGCCCGGTTCCGAGCTCATGAGCGGCAGCTTTATCGACTCGGGCCTGCTGCGCGCCCGCGTGATCCATGTCGGCGCCGACAACTACGTGGCCAAAATTAATAACGAGGCCAAGTACGTCAAAAAGGTCAATTCCGAGATCATGAACGCGCTTAACGCCATCGTGCGCCTTGCGAGCATCATCATGATCCCGCTCGGTTTGGCGTTGTTTGCCTCGAGTGTGAGCGAGCTGTGGGATGCCGCCGGAACCCCGGGCGATAGCGCGCTTTCGTGGTGTTTCTCCGAGCTGCTGGCCGGTCGTGTGCCTTCGTCGGCGCTGCTGTCCACGGTGGGCGCCCTGCTGGGCATGATCCCGCAAGGCCTGGTGCTTCTGACCTCGTCGGTGCTCGCCATCGCCACGGTGCGCCTGGCCCGCCGCAAGGTGCTGGCGCAGCAGCTTTACTGCATCGAGACGCTCGCTCGCGTCGACGTGCTGTGCCTGGACAAGACGGGCACCATCACGTCGGGTCGCATGGAGGTCGAGGGTACGTATCCGCTGCCGGTCGAGGGTATGGGTGCGGGGGAGGGCGACGCCGCCGTTCCCGTCGATACCACGGTGCTCGATTTTGCTCTGGCTAACGTGGCGCGTGCGACTTCGGCCGATGCCAACGAGACCTGTCAGGCGCTGCTCAACTATTACGCCGACCGTCCGGTCGAGGTGTCCGAGCCGCTGTCGGTCATTCCGTTCTCGTCTTCCAAAAAGTGGAGCGGCGCGTCGTTTGCACAGGGCTCCTATGTGATGGGTGCGGCGCAGTTTGTGCTCTCTGATCGTGCGTTTGCCCAGGTCGAGAACCGTGTCGCCGAGCTTGCCGATACCTGCCGCGTGCTCGTGGTGGCGCGCGTGGACGGCTTTACGCCCGATGGCGATATGGTGGGCGAGGCCGAGCCCGTGGGCTTTGTGACCATCCGCGACGAGATTCGTACCTCGGCGGCCGAGACCATCGGCTACTTTAACGAGCAGGGCGTGACGCTCAACGTGATCAGTGGCGACGACCCGCGTACGGTGTCGTCGATCGCGCGCGTGGTGGGCGTGCCGGGGGCGGACGCTTATGTGGACGCCACGACGCTCGATACGCCGGCCAAGCTCGATGCCGCAGTGGACCGCTACCATGTCTTTGGTCGTGTGACCCCGCAGCAGAAGCGCGAGCTCGTGCAGGCGCTCAAGCGCCGCGAGCACACCGTGGCCATGACAGGCGACGGCGTCAACGACGTGCTGGCGCTCAAGGAGGCCGACTGCTCCGTGGCCATGGCGGCCGGCTCCGATGCCGCGCGTAACGTGGCCGAGATCGTGCTCGTCGACAACGACTTTGCCTCGATGCCCGCCGTGGTGGCCGAGGGCCGTCGCTCCATCAACAACCTGCAGCGTTCGGCTTCGCTGTTCCTGACTAAGACGCTGTTCTCGATGGGCCTGGCGGCGCTGTGCATCGCGCTGCCGCCGTACCCTTTCGAGCCGATTCAGATGACGCTCATCAACTTCTTCTGCATCGGCGCGCCGGGCTTTGTGTTGGGCCTGGAGCCCAACAATGCTCGCGTGAAGGGGTCGTTCCTGACGAACGTGCTCAAGCGGGCACTGCCGGCGTCGATTGCGGTCATTTTGGCCGCGGCGCTCGATATCTTTGTGGCGCGCGTGTTTGGCTTTAGCCAGCTCACGCTGTCTACGATGTGCCTGCTTACGTCGTGCGCGGCGAGCGTCAGCCTGATCTGGCGCATCTCGCAGCCTCTCACGCCCTTACGTGTGGTGCTCTTCGTGTTTGTTGTCGCCGGCATCCTGGTGGGCGTTATCGGATTCCCGGAGCTGCTGTCTATTGCCAACCTGTCGATGGGCCAGATGGTAATCTTGGCTGTCATCGTGGTCTTTACCTGCTCGGTGTTCTTTAAGCTCGCCACGATGATGGATTCGCTCAAGCCGCGTCGTCGTCATGCCGCAACTGGTTTTGGCCGCGGTGTGCGCGTCCACCTGGGTCGCGGTGGCGGCAAGGTGAGCTCGACGGGTTCGACGGCCGAGCGTTTTGCCAAGCGCGTCGCCGCCGACATGGCGCAGCGCCGCGAAGATCGCACCGCTCGCGAGGCCGAGGCCCGCGCACTCGAGGGCGTGGCCCAGGCCCAGCCCAAGAAAAAGAAGGGTAGCGGAGCCAAGCGCTCTCGCGTAACCAAGTCCGCCCAAGGCATCAAAGTCTCGATGCCGAGCAAAAAGAAGAAGTAACTACGCGCCCTGGCGATGTTGAATTGGTGCCTTGCTCCTGTGGGGCCGTGGCGATGTTATGCTCTAACCTCGATTATTTGAATTGCTTCGAAAAGAGGATGCCGTGATCTGCCCGCATTGCCTTAAGACTATCGAGGACGGCGCCTCGTTCTGCCCCTACTGCAACGCCTATGTGGGTCCGGGCGATGGTCCCGAGCACACCGAGTTCGTGTTCTGTGAGGGCTGCGGTGCCCGTCTTTCTCCGCATGATCGTACGTGCCCCAAATGCGGACGCCCCGCTCCGGGTATCCTCTCCGAGGACGCGGCAGCATCCGACCTGGCAGCGGGCCGCACGGCGGGCTTTCCGCGCCTAACGCAAGAGCAGATCGATACCGAGGTGCCGCATGCGCCGGCCTCTGCCGCTGCGGTGCTTTCGGACGCCGCCGACCCCAATGAGACCTGCGTGCTGCCAGCTTTCGATAAGGATTTCGGTATCCCCAAGGTCGATATTCCCACGCCCGTTTCCCTGCATGACGATGCTCAAAAACCCAAGCGCAAGGTGCACCCCGACGAGGACGCCTATCACAAGCATAAGCGTCATATCCCCAAGCCGCTTATCGTCATCGCGGTCCTTGCCGTCGTTTGCGGCGGTGCCTATTGGTTCGTGACGACCGATCCCATGGGTGTCATGCCCGGCTTCTACGACCAGTTTGGCCAAGCTGCACAGACCACCTTCCCCACGCGCCAAAAGGGCGAGGCCACTGAGGACGATACCAAGCAGGACGATTCTGCGGAGGTGGTCCAGGAAGAAACCGTGCTCACCGATGATCAGCTCTATACCAGGCTCGACGGTCTGTATCAGACCATCGTGTCCTACGCTGACGAGGACCAGATCGGCGAGGTCATCGATTCCTTTAACAACGGCTATCTCCGAACGCCGCTGTCCACCCGTCAGGAGCTGTCGCAGAGTGCCTACGCCCTGCGTGACCAGATAAAAAAGACGCAAGATGAGCTTAACAACCTGAAAGTACAGGACGATACGGTCTATGCGGACGACATCGCCCACTTAAAGCAGCTTGCCGAGTGGATGTACGAGCGCGTCGACGTGATCTGCCAGAGCTGGGACATCTCGCTGGCCATTCCTGATGGTGAGTCGATGAGTTCCCACCAAAGCGATATTCTGGCGCCCATCGCACAGGGCGGCAACAGCGCGCTGAATCAGTACGAACGTGGGCTCCTGGAAGCCGCAGCAGCGTTCCTAAAATTAGTTCGCCATAGTCGGCATAACCTACGTGCGCAATTGATGTAAGCCCGTGCTTATTGCTACAATTCGTACAAATATGCTTTAAACGCACGAGGAAGGAACCACATGTTTGGTTTTAAGAAAGAGCTCTACACGCCCGAGTATCAGCTTGCCGGCGACGAGTGCGCCGTTATCGAGACGTCGAAGGG